>JANYJV010000129.1 GCA_025361725.1 Acidimicrobiia bacterium
GATCCTCGGCGGTTACGGCTACGTCCGTGAGTACCCGGTGGAGAAGTGGCACCGTGACTCGAAGATCTACACGATCTTCGAAGGCACCTCCGAGATTCAGCGCCTCGTGATCGCTAGAGCCATCTCTGGCGTGCGAATTCCCTGATAGCTGCGGATCGCCAGATCGAAGTCCGCTATCTGGATCGAGCGGACTTCGCAAGCAGACTCGCAACGGTATTGACGATTCGGTCGCCGACGAGCGTGGCATCGGCGACGTCGCTTGTCCCGAGCTTTGATGCGGCGAAGTCGCCGTATTCGGCAGTCGCTCGATCTCGTCGCAGCGCGTCGGCTTGGTCAATATCTGCACTCCCGATCGCGCCGCCGAGCTGCGAGCGGGCGTAGTGGAGCACGATCCGATGGGCACCGTTGCCATTTCTGGGTCGGTATCCATTCGCGGTCATGTGAGCCGTGATGGCCTTGCGGATCGCGTCGTGGCACGCGGTGATCGCAAGGGTCACGTCGCTGTCGGCGAGGAGTCGCGCTGAGTTCAGATGTCGGCGAGCATCGTTGATCCGTTCACCGGCTGCTGCCATGTTCTTGACGATCCGCTCGACGTCACCGGTTGCGATCGCTTCATTGATCCATGGATCAGCTGCGTACTTGCCAGACGTCATTGCGCGTTCACGGGGATCGCAACGAGGGGCCGGCTCTTGAGCTGTTTGATGAACGGTTCGGGTTTGCGGGCGTTCCAACGATCGTGGTCGACGACCACTGGATTGATTTCGACGTGCTGGCCAGATTCGACGTCGCGTAGAGCTGCTCGGGCTCGGCTGAGTGGAACGGTGCCAACAATCGCGACGTCGAGGTCGTTCGGTGACGGGCCGGGCTCACCTGTGTGGCGAGCCGCCCACGACCCGTACACGTACGCGGCTTCGATGCCGTCGACGACGCGCAGTGCCTGGCTCAGTTGACCGATGATCCCGATCGTCTGGACCAGAATCGATTTCAAATCCTTGGCCCACGGCAATGACCAGTTCGCCGACACGAGAGTGTTCCGGCCGACGGCAGTGGTGCGAAGGATCCCGTGTTCAACGAGTCGAGCGACCTCGCGGCTCGCGGTCGATTGCGCAACGTTGGCTCGTTGCGCGAGTTCGTTGATCGCGATTGGCTCGGTGGCCTCGGTGAACAGCACGTTGACGAGTCGGAGCTGCTGGTCTGATCGGAACAGCGGGAGGAGCGCGGGCGCCGAAGTACTCACATTCTCGATGATATCATCGAGAATGCGCATGGGTTGCCGAGGGGCTCAGAATCTGCTGAATCGCCGGTCGTCAGAACTCGGGCTGTTCCCAGCAGTACCGGAACGTTCCTCGACACGACTCGTCGTACGCGCGAAGGCGGCGGACCTGGAAGTGCGGGTTGTCGCGTCCGACTGGGGGATAGACGATCCCGAACGTCGCAGCGGGCTCGAAGCCGAAGCGCTGGTAGTAGGCGGGATCGCCGAGCAGCACCGCCATCGGCCAGCCCGCGCCGTCCGCGATCGTCAGGAGTTCGCGTATCAGCGTCGTGCCGACGCCGTGGCCTTGATGGGGGGTGCGACCGCGAGCGGTGCGACTGCGAGAACATGGTGTTCGCCGAGATTGCCTCTCGCGCCAAGGACGTGGCCGACGATCTCGTCGCCGTCGACGGCAACGAGATCGATTGGACCGACGGTTGCGCCCAGTACCCACGTGTCCTCGACGATGGTGACCTCCTGGTGCCCATCTCGTGAGACATCGCTGAACGCTGCTCGGACGAGCCGGAGCACCGAAGCCCTGTCATCGGCCGCGGTTGTTCGCACTGCGAGTGAGTCGTGCACGGGCAGATCATGTCCGACCGGCGACGCAATGCACACCGAGTTTTCGAGCGGCTCCGCGACATGGAGCACTGAACCGGCGTTCCGGGGCGGCATCCTCGGTCGGGCCGTTGGGATCGCGTCGGCCGTTTAGGGTGCGGTCTCGAATGTCGCTTGAACCGAGGCGCTCCGGGCAGTGCGTCAGGGGTACGGAGACGGATCAGTGCCTCGGTACACGACGACCTTCATCCCAAGGCTTTCGCTTGTTCGTGCTGTCTGCACAGAGCGGGTGTCGTCACTGACCGGATACGCCGGCGTGGACCAGTCCTGGTCGAGGTTCGTCCACGCCGGCTGCCAGTCGCGCGCTTTCTTGTACCGCTGCCGCGGAGTCGTCCCGGGGAACGGGTTGCCGGCAAGTGCGAGCAAGAGTGCGCGTTTGGTCGGGCCGAACGGCTGGCACAGCGCGTTGTCGGGTCCATAGATGTCGATGAAGTGCGGGGCGCCGTTCCAGACGATCGGTGGATCGACCTCCAGTAACCAGAACTGCGAGTTCCACTGTGGCCTACAGCAGCGCCAAGTACGGTCACCGCATGGAAGATTTTCTCACGGATGTCGAGACCCTGCGCCGTCGGGCTCGGGAGCACATTGACCAGGGTCCGATCACCGAGGCGTACGGAGCCGATCGCGAGCGGGTGGTCGAGGTGCTCAACGACGCGCTTGCGACCGAACTCGTATGCGTCTTGCGCTACAAGCGGCACTATTACACCGCGACCGGGATCAATGCCGGCCCGGTCGCCGCTGAGTTCCTTCAGCACGCGACCGAGGAACTCGCGCACGCGGACCAGATCGCATTGCGGATCGTGCAGCTGCAGGGCGCGCCGAACTTCGACCCTGCGAGCCTCACCGAACGTCGCCATTCCGAATACGACGCCAGTGACGGACTCCTCGCGATGATCCGTGAAGACCTGGTCGCGGAACGGGTGGCAATCGCGTCCTACAACAACATCATCCGCTGGATCGGCGACAAGGACCCGACGACTCGGCGACTCCTCGAAGACATCCTGGCGATGGAAGAGGAACATGCGGATGACCTGCTCAACCTGCTCACGACCCTGCACGCATCGTAGAGCGCAGCAACGGTCACGGTCGGGGCCACGTCAGCGGCACACGCGCGCGGCGATTTCGATGCTCCGAAGAATCGATCTCGGAGCCTGTTCAACAGTTCGGTTCCCGCGGCCGTACTCCCCGTGATGAAGGATGCCAGGTCGTGGTGCGCCCCCGACTCCGCCTGATCACGCCCGTCGCCGGGCTCGGGAACGACGCCGAACTCTGTTCGGCCGTGCGCACCTATTCGGGTGAGCTGTACGGCTTTGCGAAGCGGGCCCTGGGGGATCCCGGGCATGCCGAGGATGCCGTGCAGGAGACGTTCATCCGAGCGTGGCGCGCGGGGAGCCGGTTTGATCCAGAGCTCGCTTCGCTTCGGTCGTGGCTGTTCGCGATCTTGCGGAACGTGATCATCGATGCCGCCCGGGCGCGTGCGATCCGCCCGACGGTTGCGGCCATGGTGGACCGTGCCACCGTCGACGAGATCGACGGCTTACTCAAAGGATTGGTCGTCGAGGAAGCCCTCCGTCGACTCACCGAGGATCACCGCTATGCCGTCGTGCAGGTGTACTACCAGGGACGGTCCGCTGCGGATGTTGCTAGCGAGCTGGACGTCCCGGCTGCGACCGTACGATCTCGGTTGTTCTACGGGCTGAAGGCGCTCCGCCTGTCCCTCGACGAGTTGGGGTGGGACGATGTCTGACCGCTGCAGACATTGGCAGGGCGTCATTGCCGAACAAGCCCTGAGCGGCGAACCACAAGCAGATCCAGAACTCGAAGCGCACCTCGCTACCTGTGCGGAATGCTCGGGAGCCGTCACGGAGGTTCGCGCGACCACGAGGACGCTCGCACACACCACGCCGGCGTCGATCGAACCAGCCATGCTGCTGGCTCCGGCTGGGCTCGACGCGCGAATCCTGGCCCGCGTTGACCACGCCCGACACGTGCGCCGCACCCGACGAGCCCTCATCTCCGTCGCAGGTGCTGCGGCGGCGGCGATCCTGCTCGTCGTCACCATCACGAACATTCGCGCTTCGGCTCCGTCTGCGCCGACGGATCACATCGCCCTGGTTGCCGGCGACGTCCACGGGGATGTGGTCCTGCAGACGCGCGCGTGGGGAACGGAAATCCGCCTGACCGGTACCGGGTTGGCCCCGGGGCAGCGATACAACGTCTGGCTCGAACAATCCGATGGCACACACGTTCCCGCGGGCACCTTGACCGGGGTCCGCAATACCAAGATTACCGTTGTACTCGCGAGCGCGCTACCCGCGTCACAGGCGGTCGCACTCGGTATCAGCCGAGCCGACGGCGGCCTCGTCGTGCGCTCACCGCTCGACTGATTCCTGCACTTTGCCGACCAGTGAATCGCGAGTTCCTTCACGGTCTCGTCGTTCTCACCTCCACGACCGACAACCGCACCGGATTCTCCGGTTCAGGCACCAAGCTCGCGAACTTGTTCAACGTCCCCGGCGCCCCGACCGCAGCAAGCACATCGGGGCTCAGCCCTGCACGTCGTCGCGGGACCGGGCCCGAATCGCTACGACCCGAACAGTTCGACAGGACATCATCATCTCGTTTGCGTCGAGTGCGGAGCGATTCGTGACGTCCGGCCGAGCAGTGACGGTGCCATGTGCAGGGTGAGCGGCGCGCAGTTCGGGTTCGCCGTGTGACGGACCCGAACTGCGGACCAACCGCATTCGACTAGACGCGACCGGGAGCGGCGCAGGTCGATCCCATCTGGTCGGGCTCACGGCAGCCTCCGGAGCTTTCGATCGAGCCCGGTCCGCTCAGCACGGCCTGGCGGGTGGCCTGAAGTACGGCGGCGCCGGTGTTGCCACCGACTCGGAGTTGGGCGACGGCGAGGCGTTGGAGACCGGTGAACCGGTTGGTACACGTCCCGGTGCCCGAGGCATTCGCGGTGAAGCTGCAAAGACCTGAGAAGGCTGTCGCGTCGGCGAAGCGGCCCTTGACCCCGACGGTGTACGTCGTGCCTGAAGTCAGACCGCTGAAATGGAACGACGAGGTCCATTGGGTGTCGGGCTCGTCCCCCGAGGCGCCCTTCACGTAGTTGATCTCTCCCTGGCCACTGGCCGATGGTGTGGACGATCCGACGACCGGGGCAAAGGTGAGGTGGTTGCTGCTTTCGTGACTCGCGGCGGCAGGGAGTGCCTGGCCGAGAACAGCGGCTGCTGACAGTCCGCCGATCATCAGGAGTGCGCGGATGTCTTTCATCGATGAGCTCCATTTCGAGGGAATTGTGTCGCTCCGTATACGGGCGGTACCGGCCTGGCGTTCACCAACGGACGAAAAAGTTCGGAAATCGCGTCGAGGTCGTCGGCGTTGCGGTGCTGGCAGCGTGCCTACGCGAGTTTCATGAACATCTTCTGGACCTGGTCGAGGTCATAGCCGTCGTTGGCTGCGTCCTCGGGGTGCGCGAGGGAGTAGGTGAGGCCGGAGGCAACGAGTTTGAAGCCGGCCTGGTCCAATGCTTTTCTCGCGGCGGAGATCTGGGTGACGACGTCTCGGCATTCTCGGCCCTCGACGAGCATTTGACGCTCTACGCGGATCGCGGCCGCGTGGAGGGCGATCCTCCAAACGGTGCCTGACTCGGCGGATGACGAACTCCAGAGGAAAGGCCCGAATCTCGGGTCAGACGCCGCGGTGACGGCTCAGGCCGGCGCGATCTCGGAGGTCGTCAGAAAAGTGGTGTCGCCAGCAGCGTAGATCCGCCCGTTGACCACGGAGACGGCGCCGCTGATGACTCCCAATCCGGGGCATCACCGGGCAGGTTTGTGCAAATCGCTGCCCCGCAGCCGCGAGCGTCGAAGAAGAGTCCGTGCCCCTCCCACGCCGGCGAAATGAGGACGTCACCTGCGACGACCGGTTCGTAAAACGCGATGCGCCCACCGAGGGGTGCTGTCCACGCGGGGTGACAGGTCGCAGCGTCGCACCCGTTTGCCGGGTACGCGTTGACCTCCAACGAGAGCACGAAGATCGTGGTGTCGGTCGCTGCGAATCCGAAGGGTGCGATCGCTGACCCGGCGGGCGGCGTACCGCATCCGATGGTGGCGTCGGTGGCCGTCCAGATCGGGTTGAGCGTGGCGTCGAGGACGGTGACGGTGCTGGCCGCGCCCCAAAGCTGATTGCTTGAGGTTCCGCCACATCCGGGAACCGCGAAGGTCGCAGTCGACGAGGTGGAGACGGCGACGCGTCCGTTTTCCGTGAGCACCGACGGCCCCATCACGCAGCTCCGCGTGGTTGCATTGTTGCCGTAGGCGTAGCCGACCGTTGCCGTGACCTGTGACGCACCGCTCGCTGCCGCCAGCCGCCGCAGTGTGCAACGCGGACCGTCGATCCCGGCGACGACCCCGTCACCGATGAGGCCGGGAACGGACGTGCCGGGCGCGCTTGCGTTCCAGAGTTCGTTCCCGTTGGTCGGGTCGAGCGCCTTCAGCACCCCTTGGCTGCGTGTGAACACACGATCGCGATCGCCGACGACTCCGGTCAGAGCAGCTCGCAGCGCGACGCGATCCGATCGCAAATTTCGTCCCAAGCTGGGAGAGCCGAAGCGCCGAAGTACAGCTCGGGCATGGTCGCGTCGTAGGACGAGCGCAGCCGCTGCGACACATCGGTAGTGACGTCGAACGCTCGAGTCATGGCGAACCCGCCCGGTGGACGCAGTTGGGTGTTGTCGCCCTTGTCAAAGTGTTCGCGGGTGGTTTCCTCAATGCTGTCGAGAACGCGATCGACCTGCTCGCGGTCTGCGAGGAATTCTTGCACGCGGAGGTCGCCGAGGAGTTGGAAGACGTCGTAGAAGTGGCGGCCGGCCCGGATGTCAGGTTTCCTCGTTCGGTCTGCAGCCAGTTCTTGAGCGAGTTCGTGAATGTGAACGAGCTTCTCCAGGAGTGTGCGTCCAGGGTGGAGCACGAGAACGTCAAACGGTTGGAGGTCAGCGAACTCGGCAAGGTCGGTTCCCGCCGCAGCGAGCGCGTCACCGAGAAGCGAGTTGATCGGAACTTGTTCATGTGGATGTGGTCCGCCGCGTACGCCCATCTCAAGGAGGACGCTCGAGCGGATCACCGGTGTCGCCTTGCGCATCGCTGGATACGCGAGTTCATACGAGCGGTGGCGGCCAGTCTCGGATCCTCCGAATTTCACGGCCTCGCCGCCGATGCCCGACGCGGCTGTTTCACCCATGGTCTTCATGAGCTTGTCGGTCGCGGCGCGGCCGCGCTCGCCCGGAAGAACCAGAATGTCGATGTCTTCCGAGAAGCGTTCGACGATGCGGTAACCCTTGGACAAGCTTGTTCCACCCTTGAAGATGAAATCCCCTTCGAAGGCGCCGGCGAGAGCTCGTAGCGTTTGGCTGACCCAGTAGTCCTTCTCGACGGCGGTGGCGCTGATCCCGAGATGCTCGGCTGCGGCGTCGAGCGTTGGTTCAAACTCCTTTCCGTCGCGGAAGCGAGCCACGCTCTCAGCCCGTCAGTGCGAGATCGCGGCGAACCGAATCGCTGCGTGCAGGTCGAACTTCGGTGGCCGCTTCGGGTCGACCGAGCGCGTTGAGAAGGTGGCGGAGCCGTTCACGGACACGTGGGGGCTCGGTGGCCGATGCGCGCATGAGCGGCTCAAGACGAATTGCGCGAGAATCGACGAGCGCCGCGATCCGATCGATAGCGTCAGCGGCGGAGATCTCGACGAGTGAATCCCAATCTCTGAGCACCTCGAGCAGCGCAATCTCAGCGGGGCGGAGCCGCTCATCGCGGCGCAACGTGGCGGCGGCGCGGCTGACGAGATGCACCGGGCCAGAGTTCCGCGGTGCTCGTACCGGCACCGCGATCGTGTCGCGGCGCGGCACTTGCGTCGAGAGACCGAGTGCGAGGGCCGCGCTCAATCCGGCCGGGCCGGTGCCGAAGGTGGTGCCCACCTCAGTCGCGAGGTGATCGTGTGGCGGTGGAGCCATTCCCAGCCGGGTTGGAGTTCCCCGCCAGTAGAGCCCCCGCCGAACGCGACGGAGGTCTCCTGCCCGTGCATGGCGGGAGAGCGCTTGCGTGACGGCGTCCGGGGATCCGTCGAAGTCCTCGGGTCGCCAGAAGCGGTTCCGTGACCGCAGAATCCGCTTGCGTAGGTCCGCGGCGACGCTGGTTTCGGTCATGGTCGGCATGATATCAGCATTGTCGGTAACTCGCTACGCGAACCTGACAAACAATCTTGGTAGCGGAATGCTGCCTCACCGTGCGCTACTGCCCCCATCCCGGCTTTCATCCCCTACAGCTCGACCGTGAGACGTCGGAACGGACACCGTCAGTCCAGCCGCCGACGGATTCCCGATTCTCTGGGGAATCACTTGGAGGACTTGGTCGGCCGCGTGGATCCTCGGTCACCGCGAACTCATTCAGTCCGCGATCGACGCATACAGCGACCGCACGCGTCTTCCACGTCATCAGCGATCTCGTGAGCGCTCCGACAGAAACTCGCGAGCATGCGCGGAGTTGATGGAACCTTTTCGTGGTCGTGGGGCGTCAACACCACGATGAGTCGGACCATCCCGTCGGAAACAGATTTTGAGGGCCCTTGACTCTGCCGTCGCGTCAACTGCTTGGATGAGCCCATGTTCGGAATCGGAACCGTCGCTCGGCTCACCGGTGTATCGCCGCGCACCTTGCGGTACTACGACGACATCGGGCTGCTGAGTCCGGACTGGATCGATCCGAGCACGGGCTACCGCTGGTACGAACCGCAGCGGATCCATCGGCTCCATCGGATTCTCGCCCTTCGAGACTTGGGGGTGCGGTTGATCGAGATCAGCCGGCTCCTCGATCAGGACGTTGGGGTCGACGAGCTCCGCAGGATTCTGATGGTGCAACGGGCTAAGGCCCATGACCAGCTCGCCGAAGCTGCCGAGCGACTTGATCGTGTCGAGACTCGCATTGCCCATCTGGAGGAGCAGACCATGGTCAACTACGACGTCATCGTGAAGAGCACCGACGCGCGTTGGGTCGTTGCCGCAAGTGAGCAGCTCGCCGGTCTCGATGAAATCGGGGCCGCGCAGGGGCGTCTCTGGCCGCGGCTGCACACGATTCTCGACAGTCTCGGCGTGGAGTTCGTTCCGCCCTCGATTGCCGTTGAGCGGGGGAGAGAACCGATCGAGCTCACGGCCGCGCTGGTCGTTCCCGACGGCGTGTCGTGCAACGTTGACGGCGTTTCGACGGTGGAGCTACCGGGCCTGGAGCGGGTGGCGGCGACCGTGATCCGAGGCGACGATTTCGACGCCGGGTTCGCCGCCCTTCATGCCTGGATTGCCGAGTCGGGCGAACACGAGATCGGAGAGCTACGCGAGCTCTATCTCGACTGCGACGGACCGCGCGAGACGTGGGTGGTCGAACTTCAGTTGGCGCTCGCAACGCAGGACTGACCACGGGCCGCGTCGGTTAGTTCTTCGGGAGAAGCGAGGCGCAGGCGGCGCAACGGGTCGTGGTAGGAATCGCGTCGAGACGCTCCTCGCCGATCGCGGAGCCGCAGTGGTTGCAGCGCCCGTACGAACCGTCTGTGGTCCGTTCTATCGCCTGATCGATTTCGACCAGACGCAGCCGCGCCTGCTGAAGCATGGCGGTCGTCTTGGCCCGCTCGTAGCCGGTCGTCGCACCGTCGGGATCGTGTTCGTCGTCGTTGTTCGACAGCAGGGCCGACTCGATGATGCCGTCCAGTTCAGATTCGAGCGACGCGATGCGCCGAACCGTTTCGGTCCGTTCTGTTTGGAGACGGTCACCGGTCGAGTCGTCACGCACGGAACGCGGGCCCGACATCGGTTGCCGCATTCGCACGCGCTCTCATCGCGGCTCGATGCTTGCCGAACGAGCCGCCGACCTCGTGGTACGACCGGCGACGGTGGGTCATGCAGGAGCTGTCGATGTCGGGGTGCGCTTGTCTGATCGGCGTCGGCCGGCGCGCAGCATGCTGAGGTAGCGCCTCGAAGCGCGGTCGTCCAGGTGTGATCGGATGTGTTCGGCGATCGCATCGAGCAGCGGTTCACGGACGTCGGGATCGAGGTTCCGATACAACGACTGTGACCGCAGCAGGTCGGCGAACCCTTGACCGTCGAACCATTGAACGATCGGGTACCAGCGCACGACCGTCGGTTCGAAGAGGCCATCGCGGTTTTCGTTCGGTGGTCCCCAGCCTTCGGTGTTCCACCGCACCTCGTCCTCGAGGGGTGGATCGCCCCAGTCCGAGTTGCCGGGACAGAACCGATCGTGCAGATCTGCGGTCTCGGCGTACACCTCAAGTTCGCCGGGACGACGGACCACGACGTTGCCGAGGAGCGCCAGCCATCCGCCAGGGCTGAGGACGTCGTACGCACGACGCCAGCCGACGGATGGGTCGACCCAATGCCACGACGAGGCGGCAACGAGAATGTCGAAACGTCGGCCGCAGTCGTGCCACTGTTCGAGCGTCGTGGTTTCGATCTCGACGTTCGTGAAAGCGTCGAGCTTTTGACGGGCGAGTGCTGCGAGGCCTTCGCCTGGTTCGAGCGCAGTGACCGAGCCGCCGAGTGCGGCGAGCGATCGTGTCGCCTGGCCAGTCCCGCAGCCCACCTCAAGGATGGAGCTTCTTTGGTCCACGCCAGTGATCGCGACCAGATCTTCGAAGAGCTCGTCGGGGTAAGCCGGGCGAACGCGGTCGTACACCTCGGGCACCTCATTGAACACCCGGCCCAGGTCGCGGTTGAACTCCCGACCCAGGTCCGGTCGAGACGTGTCGCTCATCGCTGAATCGTTCCGCGCCACAACACGCCTCGATCGTTCAGTCGGCTGCGTCCAGGTCCTCAAGAACGCGAGCGATCGGTACGCCGCCAAGTCCCGGTGAGAGATCCGTGGACCGCCAGATGACGGTCTCGAGAAATGTCTTGAACGCCTCGGCGGCTGGCATGGTCTCGAACTCAAGATCGATGAAGATGTAGTTAGCGTCGTCGACTGGTTGCCGCACCCGCTGTGACACGACACCGGCATTCTTTCGGGCGTCGGCGAATCGCGCGAACGCACCCAGCCACGTATCGCGGTCGGTGATGGCGTGTTCGATGTGCAGCGTCGGCATGAGCAATCCCTCCAAAGAAGGGCCACGATAGGCCGGTGTCTCGAAGGCCCGTCCCGACATGTCTGGCAGGCAGGTCGCCTATGGATCTGGGAGGCTGGGGTTCGTTCGGATGGCGTTGATCTCTGATACGCCTGGGAACTGGCACGCAGCGGAGGCGGTCGTTGCGGACGCCTCGGACCGTGGGGTCGTCGACTCCTGGTGGGTATTGGGGGACCTCGCCGCGATCGGGCAGCCTCAGCAACCCGATCACCGACCACCTGCGGGCCAGCTCCGTCATCGTGGACGCAACCGACTGCGTGACCGCTGCCTACGAGTGTCAGGGAGAGCGGCGGTGTCGCGGTCGGGTGTCGCCGTCGAATTGCGGAGTCAGATCAAAGAGCTCGGACACGTCGACGCCATCGTCGAACGCCTCACATCCCATGCGTTGGAAGAGGCGGGCTTTGCCGGTGACCGTGGCGGTGTTGCCGCTGACCCTGAGCCAGGAGCCTTCGTAGAGTGCGAGCACGGGACAGTGGTTCTCTTCGAGGAACTCGTTGATGCGTTCCTCGCGACTCTCACCCATGAACGTAGAAGCCGGATCGGCGTCGACGTAGTGAAGGTTGATCTGGAACGGCAGAAACCCGAGCGCGTTGAAGCTCGGCGGTTGACAGATCGGCATGTCGTTGGTCGTCCGGATCGTCGGACACGCGATGTTGGTCCCGGCCGACGCGCCCATATAGCGCGTGGTCCCGTCGCGCACCTGGCCTCCGAGATCGTTGATGACGTCGAGTCCGTAGAGCGCGTCGAGGAGTCGGAACGTGTTCCCGCCACCCATCATCACGACCTCGGCGTCGCGGATCGCCCGTCCGGGGGAGTCCGAACGGTGTACCGAGGTGACGTCGATGCCGAAGGCGCCAAGCGCAGCAGTGACCCGGTCCGCGTAGTCGTCCCAGTCTGCGAGCGCGTAGGGAATGAAGGTGACGGTGGCGCCAGCGACCACGTTCTTGAACGCGGCTGCGGCATGAGCAAACATCTGCGCGCCGTAGTTGGTGGAGTTCGAAAGCAACAACAGCTCCATGCCGCGTAATCTTGGCGCAGCGCTCCGTCCGCTTCCGATCCAATGCCGATGCCAGTCGGTCAGCGACAGGCGTGTCGTCTGGCGACTGACCCCGCAGCTCACGCAGGGGGAGCGGACTCGAGGGTGATCGTTGCGTGCTGGTCGGTCCCCGAGCTGTCGGTCCAGTTGACCCGTACCCGGTCGTGAGCGGAGTACGGGGCCATGACGCGGGTCAGGTCTGACGCCGAGCTGACGTTCTTGCCGTCGATGTTCGTGATGAGCGAACCGACGCTGATGCCGGCGCCGGCCGCGGGACTTCCCCCAGCGACATGGCTCACGGGTGTGTCCGAGCCGGCGGCGACCTGGCCGGTGTCCGTCACGCCCACGCCGAGCACACCGCGAGTGGCGCCGATGTGGACGCCGGATCCTCCGGCGCCCGTCGTGATGCGGTGGGCCACGTCGAGCGCGGTCTGGATCGGGATTGCGTAGGCGTCATTGCCATCGGACGAAAAGGAGAACCGAGGGTCCTGGGTTGATGCGGCGACGTCGATCCCGATAACGCGGCCGGCGGCGTCTGCGAGTGGTCCGCCCGAGTCGCCCGGTTGAATGACGGCGTCCATTTCGATGAGACCCGTGAGGGACTCGGTGGACCCGGCATTGTCCGAAGCGACGATGGGCTGGTTGAGTGCCGTCACTTGTCCTGACGCGATCGACGGCGCTCCGCCGTTCCCTCCGCCGTTGCCGAGCCCGACGATGGCGTCGCCCACGGCGAGGTTCGTTGCCGTGCCGATCGGTCCGGGTGTCAATCCGGATACGCCTTGGATCTGGATGACTGCGACGTCAGCCGTGAGGCTGTACCCGAGCACCTTCGCCGAATGCATCGAGCCCGTCGCCGAGTTCTCGGTCCGAAGCTGCACCGAGTCGGCAATGACGTGATTGTTGGTGAGGGCAAGTCCGTTGGAGGAAATGATGATCCCGGTACCGGCGGCCATATCGCCGGAGGAGAGCCGGGAGGTGATGTTGATGATCGAATCGTCGAGCTGCGCGGTGGAGATGCCGGCGGCGTTGGGGGCCCGAGGGCGCGCAGGTCGGTCATCATGGGCTGGCTCCTGACCGCAAGCCACGCGAAGGTAAATCCTTCGGTTGCGTTGGAGCGATCGGCGGGACGTCCTCGATCTCGAGGACTCGTTCATCCTGCGTTTCGTACGCGAGAGGATTGTGGGACGTCGGTAAGAACTGCGTGAGACCGACCGCGGAGGTCCGAAGCGGTCAGGCCCAGGAGACCTTGGACTTTTCGACACCGAATCGCAGCGCGGCGATGACGGCGAAGGCAACGGTGAAGCCGCCGAGCGCCGCGATCGGAAGTGCCTCGGCGCCAAAGCCACCGCCGCCGATGATGACGCTCCGAAACCCGCGCATGGCCCAGTAGGTGGGGGTTGCGGGAGCAACGCGCTGCGCCCAGTGGGGGAGCAGGTAGACGGGCGTGACTGCACCACCGATTCCGGACAGCAGCATTGCGCCGAGGTTCGTCGCCGCGTTCAACTGGAGAATCGATCGGCAGATTGCGAGGAGCATGAAACCAAGTGCGACCTCCATCATTGCGAGCATCGCGGCGACCGCGATGAGCGCGGCGATCGAACCCTTGACGTCGAGATCGAAGATGACCGCGCCGAGACCGAGCATGACGACGAGTTGGACGGCGAGCGACAGGATCGGGGCGATGCTCTTACCGAGCATGAGCTCCCACGTTTCCAAGTGACTCGCGCGCAGCCGTTCCCATGTGCCCCAACCGTGTTCGCGAAACACTGCGAAACCGAGGTTGCCGACGAGGAATCCGCTGAAGAGCACCGCGGACCCGGGCACCACTTGTTCTGCGCCGTTGATCCCGGCCCCGGGGTATCTGACGCTCATCGCTGCCCCGAAGGCACCCTTCGTGAACGCCATGAAACCGAGCGGCATCAGCGTGAAGATCACGAGGAACACCGGATCACGACGCAAGATGCGCAGGTCGTGGCGCGCCATTGCGAGGATTCTTCGCAGGCTGGATCCCTTCATTGAGGACTCCTCTCGGCTGGCGGGTCGTCGTCCGCGGAGTACCGGCGACCAGTGAGCTTCATGAACACACTCTCGAGACTCGGACGCTTCAGGTCGACGGACAGCACTCGGTCCGCGTGAACTCCGAGTTGTCCGATGATCGAGCCCATTACCGCACTCGGTTCGTCAGTGGTGAGGCGGAGCACGGGGCCGTCGACTTCCACGGGGTAGTCACTGAGGTTCGGGGCATCGCCGTCGAAGGTCACCTCGAGTGCGCCTGATCCGTGGGTCGTGACCAAGTCGGTGAGCGAACCGCGCGCCAGCAGCTGACCCCGATCGAGGATGGCGACGGTGGCGCCCAACGCTTCGATCTCGGGCAGGTAGTGCGTCGAGTACACGACCGCAGTCCCGTCCTCGGCGGCGAGCGTGGTGACCGCGGCGAGGAGCCGTGCCCTTGTACCGACATCGACGCCGGTGGTGGGTTCGTCGAGCAGGAGCACTCGAGGGCGGTGGATCAGTGCCATCGCGGTGTGCAGCCGCCGCTTCTCGCCGCCGGAGAGGTGACGGGCAAGGCGGGGGAGGAACTCGGTGAGTTCCAACACGTCGGCCACTTCCTCGACGCGTTGGTCTCTGGCCGGATTGCGATAGCCGGCGAGATCCGCGAACAACACGAGGTTGTCCCTGACCGTCACCGTTGGGTAGATGCCGGTCTCTTGCGCGGCGAGACCGACCTGCTCCCGAGCGTTGCGTCCGTCGGTGGCCATGTTCATGCCCGCAACGGTGACGCGACCGGCATCGGGTGCCCGCAGCCCGGCGACGATCGAAACGAGAGTGGTCTTGCCGGCGCCGTTCGGTCCGAGCAGTCCGCAGACTTCGCCCGGCTCGACGACCAAACTGATGCCGTCAAGTGCGAGGTGATCGCCGTAGCGTTTGACCACCGACTCGACTTCGAGCGCTGCCCTCGTTGTCATGTCCACGAGTGTTGTCGCGCGCAGTCGGAGCAGTCGAGTGATTTGTCTACGGCTGCCGGTGGTGTGACCGGCGGTGCTCCGGTGCCGGCGGTCAGCGGCGAACGAGTGCCATGAGATCCATGCCCGTCTGGACTGGCCGGCGCAGGATGGCGACGACGACGTGCGCCAGCGCAGCCGGAACGGATAACACGAGATCGAGCGCCGACCCACTCGGTTCGCCGAAGGTGGTCGCCGGCTCGTTCGCACCCGAGGTCATGATCGGCGCGGGTTCCTCGAGAATTGCTCGAGCCGCCTCACGGCGTGCCTCTGCGGCTTGCTCAGCCAACTCTCGTGCCTCTTCCCGCTCGATCCGGTCCGTGCGGTCGAGGAGGTCTGCGTACGCAGCGCCCAGTTCGTCCGCGATGTCATTCATCTCACCGGAGTTCACCGCCTGGGTCAGCACCGAGAACACGGCGCGAACCGAAGTTTCGGCGTCCACCCCAGTCGCGCTCACGGTGAGATCTGCGACGCGCGCCAGAAATTCAATAGGGCGCATTTCGAGCGTGGTACCGCTGACGGGAACCCGTTCACGGATGGATTTCGGGAGTTGCGCGAGCAGGTCTCGCGTCTCCTCGGCCGAGATGGTCTCGGCGAGCACCGTCAGCGTGGTCACGACCGCCTCGTCCGCCTGCTTGCGAGTGAGGCCGGTGGAGCCGGCCACATTCCGCATCATGTCGTTGTAATTCATGTCGCACTCCTTCGTCGTCCGGCTCAGCTTCTGGCGAGTTGCAGGAGGTGTGCCCCTGGTGAGGTGTCAGTCAAACTGTTCGACGAGGCGTCCGTGGTCACACCATGGACGCGTGTGATTTCGAACGCGTTCGACACGTTTGCGCGCAAGATCCGAAGGGAACCGTGATTGGGAATGGCTGATTCCGCCGCCGCTGCACCCGTCACGGTGCGCCATGCCCCGGAACTCCACCGCTACGAAGCGGTGCTGGACGGACACGTCGTGGGAGCCGCCGAATACCGACCGATGCCCGATCACGTGGTGATGCATCACACCTTCATTGATGCCGCCTTTCGGGGACGTGGGATCGCTGCGCTCGTGGTAGCCGGCGCGCTCGACGATCTCCGGGCTCGAAAGCTCGGCGTCGTGCCTTCTTGTTGGTATGTCGCGGAGTACATCGAAAGCCATCAGCAATACCGGGATCTCCTCCACTCGAGCTGACTCGCGTGGTCTGCGTCGACATGGTGTAGGAACTTCGAACCGTAGATTCGAGAGAGGCACCAATGTCACGAATGCGATTCGGCGCGTTCCTTGCGCCGCACCATCCCGTGGGGGAGAACTTCACGCATCTCCTCCAGCGCGATCTGGCCCTCGGCGTTCATCTGGACCGACTCGGGCTCGACGAGTTCTGGTGTGGCGAGCACCACTCGACCGGTTGGGAAGTGATCGGGAGCCCAGAGATTTTCCTCGCGGCGCTGGCCGAACGAACCGCGCGAATCAAACTCGGGACCGGGGTCGTCTCGTTGCCGTACCACCATCCGTTCATGGTGGCGCAGCGGCTGGTGCAACTCGATCACCAGTCGCGCGGGCGGCTGATCTTCGGGAGCGGTCCCGGCGCGTTGCCGAGCGACGCCGCGATGTTGGGACTCGATCCAATGCGCCAGCGCGCGATGCAGGACGAGGCCCTCGGCGTGATCATCCGTTTGCTGGCCGGAGAGACCGTGACCCACCACAGCGATTGGTTCACGCTCAACGAGGCTCAACTCCAGGTGCTGCCGCATCAGGAACGCATTCCGATGACGGTCGCATCCTCGATCTCGCCGAGCGGCATGAAGCTCGCAGGAAAGTACGGCATCGGGGCGCTCTCGATTGCGTCGAACTCGTCCGAGGGTCTGCTCGCGCTCCCGACCCAATGGTCCTTCGCCGAGGAGGCCGCGGCGGAGCACGGGCAGACCGTGTCACGCGACGATTGGCGAGTCCTGACCGCATTCCACCTGGCCGAGTCCGCCGACCAAGCGCGCGCCGAGGTCGTCGACGGGTTGCAGCGGTGGAACAACGAATACAACGTCCGTGTCCTCGGTCGACCGGACGCGCACCACGCCGATGACAAGTGGGAATTGCTTGACACCGCCGCTGCGAATGGCACCGCGGGTGCCGGCGCCGCCATCGTCGGAACGCCCGACGAAATGATCGGCGCGCTCGAGTCGCTTCGGCAGCTCACCGGAGGGTTCGGCACGATGATCGGGTTCGTGCACGATTGGGTCAGCCCGGAGGCGAACCATCGCAGTTGGGAGCTTTTTGCCCGCTACGTGGTGCCGCATTTTCAAGGTGGCACCGCATCGCTGCGACGCTCCGCCGAGCGCGTGGAGGCAAACAAGGCGGAGCTCATGGCCGGTGCGGGTGCCGCGATCTTTGCTCAGATCCAGGCCGACGATCGCGCCAGTGCTGCATTTTCGGTGACCATCGCCAATGCCGCAACACAGGCCGGGGCCGGATCTTCTGCCGCCGCCGGTGCCGCGATGAGTGCACAGAGAGACACGGCCGAGGCCTCGGATTCTTCGGAGTCAGATTCCTAACTGCTCGGCGAGTGCGAGCGCATCGTGTGCCCACTCACAGGCGTAGAGCAAGGCTGTGCCCCGCTCGCGATAGCGATGCGCGGCGTCGACCTCAACCATTCCGCCATACGCCAGATGCCGCTCGAGCGTCGCACTTGCCAACATGAATGGCGTGAGCCAGTCGTACTTCACTGCGAGCGAACACATCCCGAGCCGCACGATTCGCTCGTCGCCGGTCCATCCACCGCGCCGTAGCCCTCTGACGTAGGCGTCGAACACGAGGGCATCGAGTTCAGCGAGTTGTACGACCGGCACGAAGTGATCGAAGACGGCATCGAGCACCAGGTTGCCGATGTCTTCGCCGAGCGCGCCCTCGCCGACGAACGCCCAGTCGATGAGCACGATCTCATCGGCGTCGGCGAACAGATTCTTGGACCAGAAGTCGAGGTGGCACAGCGTGCGGGGCAGGCGGCGCGCGATCGCGTACAACGCATCGCGTGAATCGTGGAGCAAGTTCGTCACGCGCTGGAGTTCGCCCGGAACGTTGTCTCGGACGAGTGGAAGTGACCACACCTCGTCTGATGTCAGGAGCGACCAGTCGACGGGTTTCTCCCGGCTGTAGTCGGCGAGATAGTTCTGGCTCAGCCACGGGAACGACGGTCGCAGATCGGCCGCAGTGAGGCGAGCCTGCGCCGCTCCGAGCGCCTCGGCCGCTTTGGCGTAGCGCGAAAGATCCCAGCGTTCACCGGGAATGCCGCCGGCCTCCTCCAGCCAGAGGCTGACGTGGTCGGCGCTGCGCTCGACCGCGAGGCAGCGGGGGCCGCGGATTCCGTCTGGCGCGAACACGTCGACGAGCCCGGACTCGTACGAACGCACTTCTCGTTCCCAGAAGTTCCAATGTGACTCGGTCGAGGAACCGGCGGTCCAGTGCCGGTCCCACGCCGAGCCTTGCTCGCCGGTGGGTCGGCGGAGGCACTTGACGATTGCTCGGTCGGTTCCTGCGGTCACCCTCCAGACATCAGCGGTGAGGTACTGGTTGTGGGCCAGCGACTCCGCTTGTGCGTCCACGTTGCCCCAAAGCCGGAGGACCTGGTCGTGGAGTTCGTCGGGCACCGGCACCGTTCCATCATGACCGGACGAATCGCGCACAGATCATGGAAATCATGTGATCGCCGGGCCGGCTCGCCTACGTTCCGCCCGTGCAGTTCGTCATGTGGGGCCTCGTTGTTGTCCTCACGCTCAGTGTGCTGACTGCAATGGCCCGGGTCAGCCACTCCGTCGTACTCGTCGTTCTCCACGACATGTTGCCAGTGAATCTCGTTGTCGCTTGGGCGATCCTCGTCGTCGGGTTGGTCACCCGCGAATGGGTGTTGGCGGTGACGGCGGCGCTGCTCGTGGGCTACCACGTCGGCCTGCTGGCAACGCGTCATCGGGTGGACGACGCCCCGGCGTGGGCGGCATCCGCGCCGCGTCTACGCGTGACCGTCGCCAACGTTTACATCGGGAACGCGACGCCCGAAGCTGCGGTGAAGAGCCTGCTCGAGACCGGAGCCGAGGTCCTGGTGGTCACGGAACGAAACCCGGCGTTCATGAACGCCGGTGCGGCCGCCGGCGCACGGGACACCTATCGATTCATCGTCGATCAGCCGTCGGATCGGCCGGACTACGAGATCGCTATCGCCTCGAGGGTGGAACTCGGACCCAGCTCGAGTGTCGTCGAGCAAGGACCCCTGCGCATCGTTCACGCACAGATCCCATGTGGTACCCGTGATCTCGCGGTGATCGGAGTGCATCTCACCGCACTCGTGGAGTCCGGTGGGTATCGGGCCTGGCGGCGGGAGATCAGCGCGCTTCGTGAGTACCTCGGTGGTCTCGACGAGCCGTTTGTCGTGCTCGGAGACTTCAACTCCACGGCGTTTCGGCCGGCACTCACGGGCCCGATGCGCGCTGCCGGGGCCCACGACGGCCATCGTGCGGCGGGCAAAGGCCTGACCCGCTCGCTCAAGTTCGCCGCCGCGGGTCTGTTGGCGCGCCTCCCCGCGATGGCGCGCGTCGATCACGTCTTCGTGAGTCGCGACGTCTACGTCGTGGACATCGAAAATCTTCCGACGTCAGGGAGCGACCATCACCCGTTCGTGGCCACGCTGGCGGTACGCGCCGACGAGTGATTGGACGCGAACGAGTGCGTGGGGTCGAGCGTCGCTCGGTGCGTCAGCGGTTCTCGATGCGAGCCACCGGGGCGGTCGCCCCCCGACCGGCGGGAGCGGCGCTGACTCGGACGCCCGCGGTCGTGTCGTCCACCCGGCAGTCGATTGGAAAGCTTGCGCCCGGGTTGTCACCGACCTGTTGTGCCTCGGCGCGAAAGGCATCGCGGATCACCTGGACCTCGGCATCGCTGAGGTTGGCGACGATGTCGCGCAGGCCGTCGCGATCAAGGGCCTCGTCGAGGTCCAGCGCCGCGACCATGTCCAGCAACGAGTCGCCGCGATCATGCATGTCGACGATGCGCCGGCGCACCGCCGGGTCGCTCCACGCTCTCGCGGCTGCTTGGGGAAGTTGCATCGACATCGGCATGATTCCGGGCCCCTTTTCGGTGTGATCCTGCGGTCACTGTCGTGCGAGTTCTGAGGCCTCGTGCCGTGCTCGATCGGCCCAGTACTTCGCGTCTGCAGTGTCGCACAATTTCTCGGCTCGCTCTAGGTGTCCGCGCGCCTGCGCAACTTCGCCGTCGGCCGCCGCGAGCCGAGCGAGCCAGTGGTGATGCGTGCCGAAGACCGCGCCTCCGGCGCCGAAAACACAGAACTTGTCCGCATTCGGATCGAGCACGGTTCGGAGTGCGTCGCGCTGCTCGGCTGAGCCGCACAACGCCGCGACGCCTCCGAAGAGTCCAGCCGCAGCCAAGAAGAAGTTGTCGTGTTGGAGGGTTACCACGCGGTCAGCGACTGCATGATCGAGCAAGGTTCGAGCCGTGTCGAGGCGACCGGCCTCGGCGCAGGAGAGTGCGAGCAGCGCAGTTCCGGCGAGGATTTGGGGAGCCGACTGCTCGGGCGTTCGGAGTCCGGCGGTGATCTCCCGCGCGCGCCCTTGCTGATACCGCATTGCAAACGTCTGCAGCATGTAGACGCCGTCGCTCGTCGAGATTTGGAGTTGCTTGCCGATCAAGGCGGACCCGCGCACCAGTTCTTCCGTCAGCTCCGAGGCGTCTCGCATCAGACTCCGCGTGGCGCGAAACGCGTGGGACCAGTAGAGGTCGGCGGGGATCGACGTCGCTTCGGCCGTGCGGGTCATCATTTCGAGTTCAGCGTCGAACTCTTCCAGGGCGCCGTTGATGAGCAGCTCGACGAGCAAGTGTCGTGAGGCCGTACCGGCGTGGCGGATGAGTCGGTGAGTGTCGGTATGCCGACGGATCGCGCGACTGACCGCGAGGCGGCCCGCGAGGTTGCCGTGGAGAATCTTGCTGATGTACCGGATCTCGAGCATTGAAGATCGAGCTTCGGGATCGTCGGATCGGTCGGCCAAGCCACTGGCTTCGTGAGCGAGCCGATCGACCGCCTCCGGGTCGAAGTAGGCGACCGCCAACGTCAGACTTCTGAGGAGCGGGATGCGATCGGGATCCTCGGTGTCGAGACCGGAGAGGGCTTCGTTCGCGAGCGCGGCCAGCGTGGCGCCGTACGCAGGGTCGAGGACCGCCTCCGGCGGTGTTGCGGCGACGACCGCCGCCGCGAGGAGGAGGCGATCGTCCTGCGCACGGGCAATGTCGGCGGCGAGGACGTATTCGACCCGGCCGGCGTCGAGGTCACCGGAGTTCTCCAACGCAGTCCCGTACCCGAGGCGGAGTCGACCGATGTGCTGCGGTTCCCATCCGCTGACGAGTGCGTTCTCGAGGGACTGCTCGAACCACGCGACCGCTTCCTTGTAGGCGTAGCGCTCGGCCGCGTCGTGACCGGCGCGTCGAGCTGCGAGGGCGGTCTCGTTCGCGTCGGAGACCGGACGCGCCGCAACGAGATGGCGGGCCACTGCGGCCCAGCGCCCCTCGACGCCGTGGGTGTCGAACTCTCGGCGTAACACGGTCGCACACGCGAGGTGGCTGCGAGTGCGTCGGCTGTCGGTGAGACCCCGGTGCACGACGTTCCGTAGGAGGGGGTGGGCGAAAGCAAAGCGATCAACGGTGTCCAGTTCGGCCATCACGCCGGCTTCGATCGCCCGTTCGACGGCGTCGAGGGCATCGTCGAGGGAAATGCCGGCAACCGCCGCGAGATGTTGGAGCGTGAACTCGCGGCCGAGGACCGAAGCCAGTCGAACCAACGTAAGCGTGGGCTCGTCAAGATGTCGCAATCGGCGAGCCATGAGCGTGACCATGTCGTCGGGCGCGATCTCGGAGATGGTGGCACCGGGATCGAGCTCGAGTTGGCGAAGAACTTCTCGGAGCGCAAGCGGATTGCCATCGGACACATCCGTCAACTCTTCGAGTCGATTCAGCCACTCGACCCGCCGTTCCACGGGAGCGATTCCGTGAATGAGGGCGGCGACTTCGTGGTGATTCATCCGGTCGAGCACGATCCGAACGTCAGGATTCGCCAACCGGCCTGAGGCCAGCGCATCGTTGAGGATCGATGCCCGATGCGGCGCCCGAGTCCGATAGGTGGCGAGCACCATCAGCTGGCCGCGTGCCGCTCGAAGGACGTGCCGCAGCATCAGGAGCGCGTCGGGCCGGGCCCAGTGCAGGTCTTCAACCACGAGGAGGCGGGGACGCAGCGGTCCGGCGAGCAGTGCGCCGACCGCGGTGAAGAGCCGGTGCCGTCCGGCACCGGGTTCGGCCGCGAGCGTGGGTTGGGGGAGGCGGTCGGCCAGGTCAGGAATGAGGCGTCCGAGCTCGCCGAGCACGCTCGGCCCAATGTCGGTCGGCGGCGTGTGTTCGAAGACTGAGCGCAGCATCGCCGGGAACGGTTCGAAGTTCTCGGCGGGGTCGGGCTCGCATCGGCCGCGCACAACCAACGTGTCGGTGGCGCGAACTTCGTCGATGAACTGATGCATGAGCGCGGACTTGCCGATCCCGGTCACCCCGCTGACGTAGGCCAGCTGGGGGACACCCGAGACGGCTCGGTTCCACGCATCTTGGAGCTGACGAAGTTCCGCGGTCCGACCGACGAAGGCGGTGCGCCGGCGGGGCCCGAGCGGGACCGGATTGCCAGGCGTTGGTGACGGCGAAAAGTCCAACTCCGGTCGTTGGAAGACGATGGCGTCAGCGAGGGCCTGGAGGGACGCGCTCGGCACGAGTCCGAGACCGTCTCGGAGCGTGGTCTTGACGCGCCCGAAGAGCGTGAGTGCATCCTCCTGGCGTCCAGTCCGGTACATGGCGAGCATCAGGCGCGCCGCCAGCGTTTCTCGGATCAGGTGGGCGCCCATCATCGGTTCGAGGGTCAGGCACGCGTCCGCCGCGCGGTCGTCATCGAGCAGTGCGGCGGCGTATCCCTCCATCACGTCGAGGCACAAGACGTCGAGCCGAGTGAACTCCTCGCGGAGCGCATCGATGTCACGGAACTGTGCGTAGGGAGACCCGGTCCATTCTTGGATCCCGGCCTCGTAGCTGAGACACGCCCGATGCGGTTCGCCTCGGGCCGACGCAGCTCGCGCTGCGATCGCGTGATCCTCGAACCGGGAAGCATCGATCGCCGATCGATGCACGTTCAGGACGTACCGCCCGCCCACCAGCCTGACCGGGTCGGGCTGATCGACGAGTGCCTTGCGCAGGTGCAGGATGTGCACCCGCGCAGAGTTCCGTGCGTTCGCCTCGGTGGACTCGGGCCAGAGCGCATGGCACAGGCCGTCGAGCGAGATGCCGTGGGGCGCATTGGCGATCAGAAGGGCGAGCACGGCCTGGCACCTTGCTCGGGCGACGGGCACCGGCCGACCCTCCTGCGCGACCACAAGCGTGCCGAATACCTTGATTTCCAAGGGATACGACCTCGCTTCCTCTGCTCGTCCGACGTCGTATCTCGGCTGGTTAACCGCGAGTTAATTGCGTTGCAGTCCAATGTTCTCGTGATATCGGCCCGGCGCGCAAGATTCTCCCAGAAGCTCGGCGACGACCTTGCGCTTCTCCAGCTCGGCTCGGTGCCCGTGTTCGCCGACAGCTCGACGGCGGAGATCGGTGCTTTCGCGGCCCGCAGCACCGAGGTTCGGGCACCTGCCGGTGCCGTGCTGGCCGTGGAGGACGAGTTGGTTTCCGAGGTAATTCTCGTTCTCGACGGCTATGCCGGCGCGGAGGCGAAGCGAATCCCGGTCCTTGCGCTCGGCCCGGGTGCGGTGATCGGCGGACCGGAAGCGCTCGTGGGATCACTCCATCCGTTTTCGGTCATCGCGCAGACGCCCGTGGTCTTGCGGGTGGTGTCGGCGATCGATTTTGCACAGATCGTTGCGGCGGCTCCGTCGTTCGCAACTGCATTGATCCAGCAACTCGGCGGGCGGACGCGCACCGTGCTCAATGAGCTCGTGTGCGCAAGGCAGGGGTCCGTTTCGCCGAGGGCCGGGGCAATGCACGACCTGGCCGCCGTACGTCCCTTGGGGGCAGGGGGCCAGGGCCGAACCTGACGCGGTCTCGGCGCGGCTCAGGCCCCCCAGCCCGGCCGCACCGAGACCGACGTCCGGCCCATTCTCGGTGAGGAGTTCCCGCCCCGACCGTGCCGACGCGACATGCTGTCGCCTCAGATTGTCTGGGGGAGGTGCGGTGGTTGCGTCGAGAGCGCGTGAGGATGCCGATGTGCGCGCCGGGGTCGAGCGATGGCTGAACGACCACGGGGTCGTCGTTCCGAACACTCACGAAATCGTTGATGGCCCGTTTTCGGTCGGGCCGGTTTCACGCCCGACAACCGGACTCTCCAGCGACACGGTGTTCGTCACCGCCATTGAGGCTGACGGCGGTGCCCACGATCTCGTCGTGCGGCTCGCCCCTGCTGGAGACGGATTGTTTCCCGAGTACGACCTCGGCGCGCAGGTACGCATGCAGAACACGGTGCACGGCCTGGGAATTCCCACTGCGGCACCGGCGCGGTACGAGGCCGATCGATCGTGGCTCGGCGACCCGTTCATGGTGATGCCGCGGGTCGCCGGCCGCGTGGTTGACACCAGACCGGCGTACACCCGAGTGGGATGGCTTGCGGAGAGTGAGCCAGCGCTCCAGGAGGCCGTGCTCGATGACGTGCTGGGCACGCTCGCCGCGCTGCACCGCGAGGACGCCTCAGTCATCGACGGTGCGGTGGTCCCGATCGCCGAAACGTTTGCCGACGCCTGCAAGTACCTGGATTGGGCCGGCGACGGCGGGGCCGTGCCCGAATTCATGATCGAGGCACGTACGTGGTGCGACGAGAACCTGCCCTCCTCGCCGGCGCCGGATTCGATCCTCTGGGGCGACGCGCAGCTCGCGAACTGTGTGTTCACTGACGCGGGTGCGGTGGCGGCGCTGCTCGACTTCGAGTTGGCCGGAGCAGGGCCGGCGGAGATCGACCTGGGTTGGTTCATCGCCCTTCACGAGATGACGGCCGTTCGCTCCGGCGTGGAACTTCCCGGCTTCGGCGACCGGCGATCCATGATTGCCACCTACGAGTCCGCCCTCGGACGTTCGGTCGAGGCGATGGCATGGTACGAGATGTTCGCGTTGCTGAGGAGTGGGTCGATCATGGTGCGCATGGCCCGACTGTTGGCCGGTCAAGGCGTCGATGAGACCTGGCTCTATCGCAACAATCCCACCGAGGCGGCCGTGGCGCGAGTGCGGGCGCGCGCGTGAGCGCAGCGGTCTTCGCTAGAGGAACGACGCGTCCGCGGTGAGGCCCATCGACGCGTCCGCACCGATCACGATTGACTGCAGGTTGCCGACGCCGGTCCCGCCGCCGACCGGGTCGTCGACGCGAATGACGCAGTCTCGGTGCTGGTGAACGCGA
Organism: Acidimicrobiia bacterium; assembly: GCA_025361725.1. GTDB lineage: Bacteria > Actinomycetota > Acidimicrobiia > IMCC26256 > JAENVU01 > JAENVU01. The sequence continues at coordinate 25,528 of JANYJV010000129.1, forward strand.
CGCGCGGTTATCGGGTCTGAGCAGTCGGCGATGTATTCGCCATCCACGTGGAGCGGACCGCGCCACTGACCGTGGGCCTGCCCGTCGAACCCGTGGTACAGGCCCGGACCGAGGTGGAACCCGGTGTCCGAGACCGGCGTCAGCGTCAGTGGGCGAACGGACCCGTCGGCCATCGTCATGGTCACGGTGCCGCCTTCGAATCGGCGGTTGTCGTCTCGGAACGCGAGATCGGGCACCATCGCAACGAAAGGATCTCGCCGGCCATTGGGATGTTCGACGCCGCCTTGCATCTCGATGCGGAACCAGTCGCCCATCGAATGCCGCTGGTAGTACCAGTGGAGTCCGTACTCGGAGCCGTCCGACCGCCGACACAGCACCGGACACCAGTTGACGAGGATGCCGACGCCGGATGGCACCGGTACGGGGGCGAGGTCCGTGGGCTCAGTGCCCACTTGGTACCGAACGCCCCATGAATGGTCACGGGTAGAGACCCAGTCGAGGAGTTCGGTCCGCACGCCGTCGACCTCGGCCCAGCCGGAACCGCGGCCGGTGTGGTGGTAGCGAACGATGTCGGCGTCCAGCCGGTACCCGTCGCGTGAGCGATGGTGCTCGCGGTTCTCGAGTGCCGGCGGAACGGCGGCTTCGAAGATCCACTCGAAGCTGATCGGGACGGCGTCGTTCGGCGCAAGGGAGAAGCGGATCACCTTCAAGGGTTCGAGCACTTCGTACGCGATCGGGCCGACCGCGGTCAGGTCCGGTTCGCCACCGAGTTCGCGGCTGGCCCTGACCGTCCACTGCTCGACGCCGCGCGAGACGCCGGCGTACGCGTCCATGACGCCGCGGTTGATGTACTTGCCGATCCCGAAGGCGAGCTGCAACGAGCCGTCGCGGGCACACGCCATCGCGCAGACCTTCTCCGTCCATGACCGATCGGACTGGCTCACCGTTGCGAACGTGTCCGTGATTTGGTGGTGGAAGCTCTCGTCGGCGGGTCCGAGCGGTCCGAGGGTGGGCATGCGCTAGGTCCGGTCTCCGGCCGTCTGTTCGCTGCGCACGCCGCGCAGACCGAACCACGTCATCTCGGCGAGCCAGTGCGCCAGACGCTCAGGATCTCCTTCACCTTCGTCGTTGGTGACACGACGGCTGGTGGCCTCAGCCATTCCGACCACTGCGTGAGCCAACGTCCGGCGATGTTCTGGTGCCGCGTCGATCTCGATCAGATCGGCGATGAGGTCGGCGAACCGTTCGATGGTCGCATCAGCGACGAGGGTGAATTCCGGATCGTTGCGCACCGACGATCCGAACAAGAGTCGGAACGCGGCGCGATGTTCGGCGACGAATCGGAAGTAGGCGACGAAGCCTTCTTGCACGCGTTCGCGCCCAGTGGTGGCAGTCGCGGTCGCGAGCACGAGTTGGTGGGTCAGTTTCGCGTCGACATCGTCGATCAGCTCGCGGTACAGCGCGCGCTTCGAAGGAAAGTGTTGGTACAGCACCGGCTTGGTCACCCCGGCAGCGTCGGCGATGTCTTCCATCGACGTCGAGTGGAAACCGTGCTCGGCAAAGAGTTCGATCGCAATGTCGAGCAGCTGGGTCCGACGTTGTTCAGCAGGCAATCGCATCGAGTTCAGCGGCTCGACTTCAGCGGCATCTCGTAGCGATCATCGTGGTCGAAGTTGCGCTCGTACCGGTCCTGCAGATGCGCCGTCTCGTCGGCGGTCAGGGGGACGTCCGACGCACCTGCGTATTCCCGTACTTCGTCGACGTTGACGCAGGTGGGCAGCACGGTCGCGAACGACGGGTTGGCGAGGATGCCGGCGATTGCCGCCTGGCCGCGAGTCCGGCCGGTGCCCTCCCAGAGGAACGACAACGAGTCGGCCTTCTCGAAGTTGTCGATCATGTTTTCCCTTTTGCGATGCGCCCGGTGATCGCCCGCAGGAAATACGGTGTCGATGGTTGCTTTCCCGGAGAGCGCGTCCGACGCGTGCGGGACGCGCGAGATGAGACTCACGGTGCCGTCGGCCACCTTCGGCTCGGCGGCAAAGGTCAGCCCGGGGCCCTGCTCCAGGATGTTGAAGACGGTCTGCAGCGTCGCGATGTTGCGCCGTCGAATCGACTCGACGCCTTCTTCGATCCAACCGATCGCCGGGCCGAGGGCCACACCGAGCGCGCGGATCTTTCCTTCCGCGACCAGGGCGGCGAGCGTGTCCCAGAGGGTGTCGTCGAGAACGGGCTCGATGCGGATGTTGTGGAGTTGGTAGAGGTCGATGTAGTCCGTGCCGAGTCGCGTCAGCGAGTCGTCGAGTTGCTTGCGAATCGACTCGGGCTGCCAGTCGTGGGGGCGCTCGCGTTGCATGCCGTTGCGCCGCTCGGCCGCGATGTCGTAGCCGCACTTGGTGGTGACGACGATGTCGGCTCGGTTGGTCTTGAGGACGTCGGCGAGGAGGGTTTCACCGAGACCGTTCTCTCCGTAGACCGGCGCGGTGTCGATGAAGTTGATGCCGGCATCGAGCGCGGCGTGCAGCATCGCTTGCTTGTCCGGGACCTCGCCCCACCAGTCCGACGCGAGAGTCCAGGTGCCGAAGCCAACCTCGGAAACCTCGAGGTCGGTCGTTCCAAAGCGCCGGTACTGCATTTGCGGACCTCCGGGTCGGTAGGCCCGTCAGAGTACCGATCGAGCGTCGATCGACCCCAAGTCAACCGACGCGGATCGTGCGGCGTTCGGTGTCTGAGGCCGCTTCGTGCGGCCTCAGACACCCAGCGCGTGCGTGAGTCTCGGTCAGAAGACGATGACCGAACGGGCGATCTCGCCCGAGCCCATGTTGGCCATGGCGTCGTTCACGCCGTCGAGGGAGATCTGGGCGGACATGAGTTCGTCGAGCATGAGGTTCCCCGAGGAGTAGAGGCCGGCGAGCATTGGAACGTCGCGGTGGACGTTCGACGAGCCGTACCAGCAACCGCGGATCTGCTTCTCGTTGACGAGCAGGTCCATGGCCGGGTTGATGCTGAGCATCGTGTCGAAGCTCGGGACGCCCACGATGACGGCCTGGCCGCCTCGCCGCGTCATCTGCAACGCCTGCTCGATGGTGGCACCGAGGCCGATGACCTCGAAGGCAACATCGGCGCCGCGCCCGGTGAGCTCCATGACCTTGGCGACGGCGTCGCCGTCGGTGGAGGGGTTCACGATGTCGGTGGCGCCGAACTTCTTCGCGGTCGCCAGCTTGCCGTCCACCATGTCGACCGCGATGATCCGCTCCGCTCCCGCGTGCTTCGCGCCCTGGATCACGTTGAGGCCTACACCGCCGCAACCGATGACCACCACGGTGTCGCCCTTGCGGATGCTCGCGGTGTTGACGGCCGCACCGAACCCGGTGAGAACGCCGCACCCGATGAGCGCCCCGGCGGTGAGCGGAATGCTCGCGTCGATCTTCACCGCGCCGATAGCGGGAATGATCGCCTCCTCGGCGAACGTGCCGGACGCGGCCATGACCGAGACGGGCACGCCGTCGCGGGACACGCGTGACGTCATGTCGAGCAGGCCGCCGCTCATCGACGCCATGCTGCCGACCTCGCACAGCTCACCTTCGTCACGCTCGCAGTGGAAGCAGACGCCGCACTGGGGTACCCAGGACACGACGACGTGGTCGCCGATGCTCAGGTTGTCGACGCCCTCGCCGAGCTGGGTGATCGTGCCGGCACCTTCGTGACCGAGGACTGCGGGGAGCGCGATCGGGAGGACGCCGTTGACGACGGACAGGTCCGAATGGCAGACGCCCGAGGCGCCCATCTGGATCCGGATTTCACCGGCCTTCGGGTCCGCAACGTCGACGTCGACGATCTCGAGTGGTGAACCGACGGCAGTGGCGATGGCGGCCTTGGGCATGGTGACTCCTCAACGAAAACGGGGGAAGAACGAGCGGCGAGGAATCTAACCGCTCCACGAGAACACGTCCTTCCCGCTTTTGCGACTGCGTCGCAGGCCGCTCGGGCCCCGGCTCGGGGACGCGGACTGTTGAACCCGCGTGCCTTGCTCCCCTCACCTTCGGTTCCGGCTTTTGCGACTGCGTCGCAGG
>JANYJV010000009.1 GCA_025361725.1 Acidimicrobiia bacterium
CACCTGGCAGATCGTCTGGGACCAGATCACGTTCCGAGTCTTCCGGCCCGACGGCACCGAAGTCTGTCCCACCCTCGAACACCAGATCCCTGATCTCGAACAACGACATGTCGAACCCCCCGCAATGGACCTCGCCGGCCCATAACCGCGCGCACGTGATCCGCAGGTGATCAGCAGGTGATCCGATCCGACGATGGCAGCGAAGCGGTATCAAGTCATGTCGTCAGCGTCAGGTGCCAGACTCCCGCTATGACTTCCGGACCGACCCTGTCGTCGCCACGCATGTCGTTGGCGCCCTATGCCGTACAACCGGTGACCGACGATCTCGTCGCGTCGGCGCAACGTCACCCGGACAAGGTGGCGTTCATCGACGGCATCTCGGGAGCGGAGTACACGTTCGATCAGATCCTCACCGCGGCGCGTCGGCTGGGCCGCCATCTCCAGGACGCGGGCGTCGGAGTGGGCGATCGCGTGGGCATCGTCGCCACCAACTCACCCGAGTGGGCGGTGGTCTTCCTCGCCACGCTGTTCGCGGGCGGGACCGTCACCACCTTGAACCCGCTCTACACCGAGCGCGAGATCACGGAGCAGTTCAAGGACACCACGCCCACGGCGGTCTTCGCGGTCGAGGCCACCGCGCCCCCGGTGCGCGCGGTGTGGGGTGACCGGCCGAACTTCCACCTCATGAACGAGGTGTGGGACCTTGCGGCCGCCGCTACCGGCGAAGTCACGCCCGTCGAATTCGATCCGATGACCCATCTTGCGGTCCTGCCGTACTCGTCGGGCACCACGGGCGGCCCCAAGGGCGTGATGCTTTCCCACCACAACCTCACGAGCAACGTTCGCCAGACGCTCTCCGCCGGATTGATCGACGGCTATTCGGTGATGATCGACTTCTTGCCGTTCTTCCACATCTACGGCATGGCGGTGTTGTTGCTGCCGGGACTCGCGGCCGGCGCCACGCAGATCACGATGCCGGCGTTCGATCCGGCGCGTTTCCTCGCGTTGGTGAGCGAACACCAGGCAACGAACCTGTTCATGGTGCCGCCTGCGCTCCTGGCCTTGGCCAACAGTGATGCCGACGTGAAGATGGACAGCGTCCGCTACATCATGTCGGGCGCGGCGCCACTCCCCCTCGACGTCGCTCGCCGCGTCGCCGAGCGCTTCGACGTCATTGTCGTGCAGGGCTACGGCATGACCGAGGCGAGCCCGGTCACCCACATCTCACTCCTCGGTCGGGACAAGGAAGGCACGGTCGGACCAACCGTGCCGGACACGCTCGAGAAGGTCGTGGACCTGGACTCGGGCGAGACGCTGCCGATCGGTGAAGTCGGTGAGCTGTTGGTGCAAGGCCCGCAGGTGATGCAGAGTTACTACCACCGGCCCGACGCGACCGCGGAAACGATCCTCGAGGACGAGACCGGCCGGTGGTTGCGCACCGGCGACATCGTGACGATGGACGCCGACGGCTACGTGACCATCCATGATCGCGCCAAGGAGATGATCAAGTACAAGGGGTACCAAATTGCGCCCGCGGAGTTGGAGGCGCTGATCATGGAACACCCGGAGGTCGCCGACGTTGCCGTGATCCCCAAGCACACCGGGACTGCGGACGGCGAGTACCCGAAGGCGTTCGTGGTCCGCCATGCCCGGTCTGCGCTCGACGAGGCGGCGGTGATGGCGCATGTGACTGCGGTCGTCGCGCCGTACAAGAAGGTGCGCGAGGTCGAGTTCGTTGACGCCATCCCGAAGAACCCGAGCGGGAAGATCCTGCGTCGCGAACTCAAGGCCAAGGAGCGTGAGAAGGACTCCTGACGGTCGGGCGTTCGAGCACGTCGGGGTTCGGGCGCGTAGATTCGCCGTCTCGACCCGCCCCCACCTCGTATTGGAGTTTCTCGATGGCTGCACCGACCCCGGAACAACTCGGACCCCTCGCCGGACTGGCCGGCATGTGGGAAGGGTCCCAAGGCGTCGACGTGTCGTTCCATAACGCCGACGGCGAAATCGGCGACACGCCGTTCCGCGAGAAGGTGACGCTTTCCCCGTTCGGCCCCGTGGACAACGGGCACCAGCAACTTTTCGGCCTGGACTACCGCATGGCGGCCTGGCGCGGCGACGAGGAAGACCCGTTCCACACCGAAGTCGGCTACTGGCTCTGGGACTCCGCTCGTGAGGAGATCTACCGCTGCGTGATGGTGCCGCGTGGCACCGTCGTCCTCTCCGGTGGTTCGGTCAAGGCCGGCGACAAGTCCTTCACGCTCCGCTCGGACCTCGGCTCGACCGGATTCGGTGTGTTGCAGAACCCCCACGTCGACGAACACGCGAGCACGACCAACTTCGAAATCACGATCACCGTCGGCGAGGACACGTGGTCCTACGACGAGACAATGGACGTCTACATCAGCCGGCTCGGCGAGAAGATGCAGCACAACGACAGCAACACCCTCACTCGCGTCGCGGAGTGACCAACATCGCAGTGTGATTGGCGCTTTCTGCGCAGTGGTGACGCGTATGATGCGGAGATGGAACCGATCTCTGCTCTTGGCGTTGCGCGTTCGGAGTTTGATCGCCGGCTACGCGCGGTCGGTCCCGGTGATTGGGACCGACCGACGCCGTGCGGCGATTGGACCGTGCGCGATCTCGTCGTCCACGTGATCGCTGCTGCGCGCATGGCCACGGCACTGCTCGACGGCTGTTCGACCGACGAAGCCGCGAAAATCCTCGCGGCCGAAGCCGCGCCGGACGACGCGATCGCGACGTTTGCGGAAGTGGCCGACGCGCAGGCGCATGCCTTCGCCCAAGACGGTGCCCTCGAACTCGTCGTTCATCACCCGCGTGGGGAGTTCCCCGGCATGGTTCTGCTCGGGTTCCGCACCGGGGACTTCGCCCTGCACGCGTGGGATCTCGCCCGCGCCATCGGCGCCGACGAGACCCTGCCCGAAGACTTGGTGACTCAGGTGTGGAGTGGTATCGAACCGATGTTGCCCATCATCGGGACCCTCGGAGCGTTTGGTGAAGGCCCCAGTGGCACCGTGCCCGAGGACGCCCCCCTCCAGACCCGCCTCCTCGACGCCACCGGCCGCCGGCCGTAACTGGTTTCCCGCTCTCGGCCTGCGGCCGGGCCGCTCGGGCCCCGTTCCGCTGGCTGACCGGCTGCAGCCGCGTGCCGGATCCGCTCCACTCGGAATCCCGCTCTTGGCCCTTCGGGCCGGGCTGAATTAGAGGGTGAAGGGGTCGCGGCCCATTTGGTCGCGGACACTGACGACGGGTGGGTTGGTGAGTGAGCGGCGTTGCCAGTTGGCACCGTCGACCACCAACGTGTGACCGGAGACGAACCGTGCGTATGGCGACGCCAGGAAGGTGGCCGCCCACCCGAGTTCCTGCACCTGACCGACGCGCAGCGCGGGCTGGCACGGATCTTTGTCGTGCGTCCGACTCAAGTTGTCTTGGATGTCCGCAGTCATGTCCGCGTGGGGGAAGAGCCCGGGCACCAGACCGTTGACCTGAATGCCGTACGGACCCCACTCGACCGCAAGCGTCTCGGTGAGGTTCTTCACCCCGGCCTTGGCCGCAGCGGAGTGAGCAAACCCCGGACCCCCGGTCCACGCGTACGACGCGCCGACGTTCACGATTGATCCGGGCGTGCGCGCATCGAGGTGCCGACGTGCGAACTCGCGACTGCAGAGATACGTGCCGGTCAGCGTGATGTCCACCACCGTGCGCCATGCGTTCGGTGACATGTCTTCGGCAGGAACGGGAAAGTTGGCGGCCGCGTTGTTGACCAGGACCGACGGCAGACCGAATCGGTCCACCGCGGCGTCGAACACCGCGGCGATCGAGTCCGCCTCCCGGATATCGCACTCGACCGTGAGGACGGGCGCGCCGATGGCCTCCACGGCCGCTCGTCCGGCGTTGAGGTGCTCCGGCTTACGCGATGCAATCACGATCGATGCACCGAGGCGCGCGAATTCGGAGGCGATCGCCTTCCCGAGCCCGGTACCGGCGCCGGTGACCACCACGGTCTCACCGACGAACGTCTCGGCCGGCAGCGCGCTCACGCCGGCCGCAGGCGGGGCGGGCAGACCGATCAGCGCGTCGGATGGTTCGTCGGTCATCGGTCAGCTCCCCGTGTAGTGCGGCGCGCGGTCTTCGGCGCGTGCCGCTCGCAGTTCGGCCATGTCGTCGCTGCGGCTGATGAAGGTCTGGGCGATCATCTCGTCGGCCATCGAGCTGCGCAGCTCCGGAAGCGCGAGATTACGGATCACCGATCGCGCCATCTTCACCGACACCGCCGGCATCGACGCGATCTGCTCGGCAATCTCCCGAGCCGTCGCGTCCAAATCCTCGCGGGGAACGATGCGGGAAATAATCCCGTGGGTGAGCGCTTCCTCTGCGCTCAGGATACGGCCGGTGAGCACGAGGTCACTGGCGAGTCCGTGCCCGGCGATCTGGAACAGCGCGCCCATGCCCCCGGTGTCGGGGATGACGCCATAGGTCAGTTCCGGGAGGCGGAAGCGCGCGCCCTCGGCCGCGATCCGCAGGTCGCACAACAGCGCCCGTTGGAACGAACCGCCCATCGTCCAGCCGTGATGCGCGACGATGATCGGCGCGTCGAGCTCCCAGATCTGCTGGATCCCGCGATGACCGCGGCGCATGAGTTCATGGTGGCTCATCGCCACCTTGAGATTGCCGATCGACGACACGTCGCGGCCCGAGGAGAAGGACTTGCCCTCGCCGCGCCAGATGACCGCGCGGACCTTGGGCCGTTCTCGCAGCTCCGCGAACGCGGCGAAGAGTTGCGCATCCATCTCGTCGTCGAACGCGTTATGTGCATCCGGATTGTCGTTGGTGATCGTCGCAATCGCACCTTCGTAGGTGAGCAGAACTTGACCAGCCATCACTCCCGCTCCTGGCTCTGCGGGCCGGGCCGCTCCGGCCCCGTTCCGCTGGTTGAACGGCTGGAGTCGTTGGTGGGCCCCGCTTCACTCATGTTGTCGAGTCTGTCAGGCCGGATCGAGGTCCGTGGGGAGATCGCCGAGGAGGTAGCGGGGTCCGGAGCCGAGGCGGGCGGCGCCGTCTTCGGGGTTGTACAGCGCGCACACGCGCAACGAGAGGCAGCCACAGCCAATGCAATCGCTCAGTTGGTCGCGCAACCGTTCGAGCGACGCGATCTGGTCGTCGAGCCGGGGTCGCCAGGCGCGGGCGATGCGATCCCAGTCCGCCTTGGTTGGCGTCCGTTCGCTCGGCAAGGTCCCCAGCGCGGCACGGATCTCCTCGAGTCCGAGGCCGACGGTCTGGGCCACCCGGATGAATGCGAGCCGTCGCAAGATGTCCCGCTCGTATCGGCGCTGACCACCGTCGGTGCGGACGGACCAGATCAGGCCCTCACGTTCGTAGTACCGCAACGCCGAGGCGGCGATCCCGGTGCGGTCGGCGACCGCACCGATCGGCAGCAGCTCGTCATCCATCCGTATCTCCCTCGCCGAAGAGTCCTTGACCTCAAGTTGACTTCAACTTCTATGGTAGTTGGCATGACCGAAACCGTGACCGATTCCGACGTGATCCACCGCACGTACACCGAACTCGGCGGCGACGACATCTCCGATGTGGACCTGGTGGCGCGAGTCGCCCGCCGTGTGGCACGCCCACGAGAGGGACACGCGGACTCGTTCATCTTGCACGCGCCGCTCGAGGTGTTGGCTCGGGCGGCGTTGCTTCCTTGGGTCGCGCCCGCAGGCCGCCCGATGGCCCGGCTCCGACTCGTCGCCGTCGCGACTCAGTTCGAAGCGCAACCGGCGATGGCCGCGGCAGCACCGAGTGTCTCGGAGCAATCCCCAGAGAACGCGGCCGCGGCGTTGGTCGCGGCGCTGTCGAGTGCAGATCTCGAAGCGACTGATCGGGCGGCGCTCGACCTGGCGGCGAGCGCTTCCGGTACGCCACTCACGCATCTCATCGGCGACGCCCTACTGCCGAGCCTGGCCGCGGCCGGTCACGCGCCGATCTTCTTGTATCAGCTGCCCCGGGTGTCGCCGCGCGGCGAGGCGCCGACTGCGCTCCTCCGCCCGCTGGCCCGTGAGCTCGGGCGGTTCCCCCAGCTCCAGCTCAAGTGGGTGCAGAACCGTCCGGCCACGGGCGGTTCCGCGGCGGCGATCGCCGACGCACTGGCATCGGTCCCGCAGCTCGGCGTGCCGGGCAGCACCTTCATTTACCCGCTGATGCATCAGGTCGACCAGCAAGTAGCGCCCGAGTTGCTGGGACCTGTGCTCGGTGGCGTGAGCGTCGACGACGCTCGGCCGATCATCCTGCGGGCCGCAGCCCGCGCCATGGTCATGGGGCCGGCCGAACACGCGCCGTACGGGTGGAGTCACTGCCTCACGATGTCGCAAGCGGCACTCGAGATCGCGCCGGGCCTCAAGGATCCGTCGCTCGGCATTGCGGTCGCAGCATCGAATGTGGTCGGCTTCCTCGCCGCGCTGGCGGACGCGCCGATCCCCACGACGGTCGAGCTGGACTCTCCCGGAGGAACGTTCACCGCCGCGGTTGGCAACGGCATGACTTCGGCCGCCGCTCGCGGGTTTCACGCCGCCGATGACGAGGTGGGTGCCATCCGTACCGAGATCATCACCGAGGCATGCGCACGCCACGACGCCCACCTCGTGAAGTACACCCTCGCCTGCCTCGACGCCATGGCCGTCGATCCGGGAGGCGCGCGCCTCTACCTTGCCGCTGCCGCCACCCTGCTCGCGCATTGGACCGCCATCGTCGACCCTGACGACCCTCTCGCCACCTGACGAAGTCGCGACTTTTTGGTTGGGGATGGTCCTTTTCGCAACCCTGCAGCCAAAAAGTCGCGACGGGTAGCGTCGGCGAGGCGGAAAGCGGACGTACGGGGGATGTATGGAGACAATTGATCGCAAGCCGGCGAGCGCGGCCACGACGAATGCCAACGCGTCGATCGCGGCGCGGCTCCCCCGCTCCGACGGTGACTTCGCCGACGCCACCCGCGGTCGAATCGCACCGCTGCCGGGTCCGGTGGTGCACCCGTCCTGGGGCCACGCGATCTGGGATCCCGACGACTGGGCGTTCATCGACGGTGACGCGCCGCCGTCAGTCAATCCCAGTCTCTGGCGCCAGGCGAAACTCAACGCGATCCACGGGCTCTTCGAGGTCGACGACGGTGTGTACCAAGTGCGCGGCGTGGACCTCAGCAACATCACGTTCATCGCGGGCGATACGGGCTGGATCGTCATCGACCCGCTCACCGCGTCCGAGACCGCGGCGTTCGCACTCGAACTCCTGCACGCGCACTTTGCGGAACGTTCAGTCGTTGCCGTGATCTACACCCACAGTCACGTCGATCACTTCGGTGGCGTGCGCGGGGTCATCACCGACGCCGACGTCGAGTCCGGACGCGTGCAGGTGATCGCCCCCGTCGGCTTCCTCGAGGCGGCGATCAGCGAGAACGTCGCCGCGGGTCCGGCGATGTTGCGCCGCGCCAGTTACATGTACGGCCGCCTGCTCCCCGGCGATGTGCAGGGCCACGTGGACTGCGGCCTCGGCAAGGCCATCCCCCTGCTCGGCACGAGTGGCCTGATCGCGCCCACTCGGGAGATCACCCACACCGGCGAAGAACTCCTCGTCGACGGTGTTCGCCTGCGCTTCCAGTACACCCCGGACACCGAAGCGCCGGCGGAGATGAACATTTTCTTGCCGGAACGTCGCCTGCTCTGTATGGCCGAGAACTGCAGCGCCACACTGCACAATGTCTACACGCCGCGCGGCGCGCAGATCCGTGACGCGCTCGCGTGGAGCAAGTACCTCAACGAGTCAATCGAGTTGTTCGGCGCGGAGACAGACATCGTGTTCATGAGCCATCACTGGCCGCGCTTCGGCAACGAGGTGGCGTGCGAGTTCATGTCCGAGCAGCGAGACACCTACCGCTGGATCCACGACCAGACCATGCGGCGCGCCAATCACGGCGAGACCGCGCTCGAGATCGCGGAGACACTGACTGGTCCCCCTGGGCTCGACGACCGCTTTCACATCCGCAGCTACTACGGCACGTTGAGTCACAACGCGAAGGCCGTCTATCAGCGGTACCTCGGTTGGTTCGATGCGAACCCCGCCCACCTTCATCCGCTGCCGCCCGTCGACGCGGCGCACAAGTACGTGGAGTTCATGGGTGGTGCCGATGCCGTGATCGAGAAGGCACGCACGTCTATTGCCGACGGCGACTACCGCTGGGCCGCGCAAGTCCTCGACCACGTGGTCTTCGCCGAGCCGGACCACCGAGAGGCCCAGCTCCTCCAGGCCGACGTCTTCGAGCAGTTGGGCTACCTGAGTGAATCCGGGCCGTGGCGAGACTTCTATCTCACGGGCGCGCACGAGCTTCGCCACGGTTCCACGCGCATCGGCGGGTCGATGGCGGCCAACCTCGACGTGCTGCGCGCCATGACCACCGAGATGCTCGTCGACCTGATCGGCGTTCGGCTCAACGGCGATGCCATCGCCGACCGCGTGTTCACGTTCAACCTGTCCATCGCCGATCGGGACGAGATCGGTGTGATCGGAATCCGCCACGGCGCGCTGCACTTCACCGCCGGCCGCCACGCCGATGAGCCCGACGCAACGATCCGCGCATCGCATCTCTCGTTCGCACAACTCGCGAGCGGGCTGATCGCGCCGGCCGATGCGGACCCCGCCGAGTTCACCGTGTCCGGGAACGAGACCGCGACCGACGAGTTCTTCGCACTGCTCGACACGTTCGACGCCAGCTTCGCGATCGTGACGCCTTGAGCCGAGCCGGCCAGCGGGGTGAGCAGGGCGGCGAGGCACGGCGGACCTGGAACGAAAGTCCACCGAAGCCGTGGAATTCCGTTCCAAGTCCCGAGCTGGCTCTCGCCGGCACTGCGCGCGCTCGCGGACTGTTGATGACGTGACGGTTCATGATGTGATCGGGACCCCACGAGATCCGAGCTATTCCACGCTCGACGTGCATCGCAACGGTCCCGTCGGCTGGCTGATCTTCGACCGGCCGGACGCGGCGAACGCCATGGACGCAACGATGCTCGCCGAACTGGAACGCGCCTGGCTCGAACTCGACGCCGATCCCGAGGTCCGGGTCATCGTGAACACCGGCAACGGCCGGACGTTTCAGACCGGTCTCGACGTCCGCCAACTCGCACGCGATCGCGACGCGCTCAGAGAACAGTCGCGTCGGACCCGTGATGCCTCCCTCAAGCTCACCGCATGGCACAACCAGGTGTGGAAGCCGGTGATCGCCGCGGTGAACGGTGTGTGCGCGGGCGGCGGTCTGCACTTCGTCTCCGACGCGGACGTCGTCATCGCCGCGCCCGAGGCCACCTTCCTGGATCCGCACGTCTCGATCGGTCAGGTCAGTGCCTTCGAGACGATCGCGCTCGCGTTGACATCGCCCACCGAGGCGATCATGCGGATGGCTCTGATGGGCCGGTACGAGCGGATCGACGCGGCGCGCGCGTACGAACTCGGCATCCTCTCCGAGGTCGTCGCGAGCCAAGACGCGCTCCGACCGCGTGCCCAAGCACTCGCCGAGACGATCGCTCGCAACTCCCCGGCCGCCATGGCCGCGACGAAGCGGGCGCTGTGGGGTGCACTCGAGCTCGGTCTCACCGACGCGTGTCGGGCCGGTGCGGCAGAACTCGTCGGCATGTGGGGCCACCCGGATCAGACCGAGGGACCGGCCGCGTTCGCCGAGAAACGCGAGCCCGTATGGGCGCCTCCCCGCGCGCCGATGCGCTGATCCGCGAGACTCCGCCCGTTCCGCGTCCCTCCCCTCTCCGAAGGAACCTGATGGCCGACCCACGCGCTCGCGCTCCCGAAGGTGATCTCTCCACGTACGAGAAGGTCAGCTTCACTGCCGACGGCATGACCCACGACGTCTATCGCAAGGGCACCGGACCCGCGGTGCTCGTGATGACCGAGATGCCTGGCATGTCACCCCTCGTCGTCGGGTTCGGCGATCGCATCGTCGCGCTCGGTTGCACGGCGGTGCTCCCGGACCTGTTCGGCCAAGCCGGCCGCGATCCGGAGGCCGGGTCCAAGCTGTCCCAAGCGGGCTACGTCGTGAGCACCTTCACGAGTATCTGCATCAGTCGTGAGTTCACAGCATTCGCGTTGGGGAAGGCGTCACCGATCGTCACCTGGCTGCGCGCGCTCGCGCATCAAGAACACGAACGGGCCGGCGGGCCGGGCGTTGGTGCGGTGGGCATGTGCTTCACCGGTGGGTTCGCGCTCGCGATGGCGGTGGATCCGCTGGTGATCGCGCCCGTGCTCTCGCAACCGTCGAATCCGATTGGGATCACGAAGTCGCGGAAGCACTCGATCGACGCGAGCGAAGCCGACATCGAGATCGTGCGCGGGCGCTGTGTGAACGAGGGTCTGCAGGTGCTCGGCCTTCGGTTCGAGGGCGATCCCTTCGTTCCGAAGGAGCGCTTCGAATATTTACGAGACCGGCTCGGCGACGGTTTTGTGTCCGTCGAACTCACCCAGGCCGACGGTCATCCGGACAGTCCGCTGGCCAAGCACCATTCGGTCCTCACCGGCGACTTGATCGACGAGCCGGGCGAGCCGACCCGCGCCGCATTGGACCAGGTGTTGGAACTCTTTCGAACCAAGCTGCTCGTATGAGCCTCGAGTGGATCGGCGACGCGGAGACCGCTCGCGGCGTGACCGAGCGCCGATTCGACATCGAGCGTGCGGGTCGGACGGTTCCCGGTGTTCTCTGGGAACCCGAGGCCCGCACGCCCGAGACGCCACTCGTGTTGCTCGGCCACGGCGGGTCGGGACATAAGCGCCAGGACTATGTGCTCGCCGTCGCCCGTCGTTTCGCGCGTCGGGGTATCGCGGCGGCGGCCATCGACGGACCCGTCCACGGTGATCGGCGCGCCGGAGGTCCGAGCGACGGCACTGCGGAGATGGTCGAGTTCTCCCGGATGTGGCGAGACGATCCGGCGATGACCGACCAGATGGTGGCGGACTGGCGAGCAGTTCTCGATGCGCTCCAAGCGCCGGACGTGCTCGGCGCCGGACCGGTCGGCTGGTGGGGACTGTCGATGGGGACGATCCTCGGGCTGCCGGTGGTGGCGGCCGAACCGCGCATCTCCGCTGCGGTTCTCGGTCTCATGGGTCTCACCGGGCCGAGCAAGGATCGCCTCCGTACCGACGCGGCCCTTGTCACCTGCGCGCTGCTGTTCTTGGTGCAATGGGACGATGAACTCTTCGCGCGTGACCGCGCGTTCGACCTGTTCACCGAGTTCGGGACCACCGACAAGCGTCTGCACGCGAACCCGGGCAGTCACGTTCAGGTGCCGGCAGAAGAGTTCCGTGCGAGTGTCGCGTTCCTCGCGAAGCACCTGAGCGTCGGCACGGCGCGCGAGGGGCAACGCTGAGTGACGTGACGTTCAGCCCAGTGAGTCCGCGAGGTTCGGACGCTCGCGCAGGGATCGCTTGACCTCTGCGAAACCCGGGAACGTGACGACTTCCCACAACGCGTCCCACAGGCGGAGTGCATCCTCGCCGCGCGGCACGCTGCTGATGACGGGCCCGAAGAAGGACTGCATCTCGCCGTCCTTCGTGAAGCTGATGATCGGTGTCCCGACGTCGTCGCCGGTTCGGGACAAGGCCTCGTTCGTGTCAGCCTGAATATCGGTGTCCCACCGGTCGTCGTTGGCTGCACCGATGTACTGCTCCGCGACCCCGGCGGAGCGCAGGTAGTCCGGGAATCCGGCTTCGTACTGGTCGGTGATCTCGTTGCGTAACCGGCGCACGTGGATGTCGCCGCCGAACTGGGTGTACAGCGCGCCGAGTTCGTCGCGCTTGCCGTCGGCCCGCATTGCCGCCGCGACCCGCAGCAGCTTCAGCCCCGACCCGTGACCCGCGATGTAGCGCGGCGGGAAGTCCTCGTCGTAGTTCTTCTTCGAGTTCACGAGCCAGAGGCTGATGAAGCGCCAGTCGACGGTGAGGTCGCGCTGGCGGGCGACTTCGGCAACCCAGCGAGAGGTCATCCACGCCCACGGGCAGACCGGATCCCAGAAGAACTCCACGTCGTACTGCGACGGCATCTGGGTCGACCTTTCATCGGGATGGACCGGACCCGGCCTGCAACCGGAACCGTCACGAGATATTCCGCTGATGCGGGCGCAACGATGGATCGGGCCTGCGCAGACGCGCACATCGTGTCCTAGGGTCGTGTCCATGTCTGAACGTTGGAGTGAAGCACACGTCCCCGACCTGACCGACCGAGTGATCATGGTCACCGGTGCCAATAGTGGGATCGGATACGAGGCGGCGCGTGCCTTCGCCCAGCATGGCGCCCACGTCGTCCTGGCGTGTCGGAATCGGACGAAGGCGGATTGCGCGATCGCGGACATCCGAGCTTCCGCAGCAGATCCGTCGGTCGAGGTGCTGGAAGTCGATCTCGGTGATCTGGATTCGGTGGCGAGCGCGGCGAAGCAGTTCCTCTCCGATCACGACCGCCTCGATGTGCTGGTCAACAACGCAGGCTTGATGGCGCTGCCGCACCAACGCACCGCCCAAGGATTCGAGATGCAGTTCGGCGTGAACCACCTCGCACCCTTCGCATTGACGGGCCACCTGCTCGAACGACTGCTCGCAACGCCGGGCTCGCGCGTCGTTGCGGTCAGCAGCACCGGTCACCGGCCCGGGAAGATCCACTTCGACGATCTGCAACTCGAAAAGAACTACGGCCCGTGGCGGGCGTACTTCCAGAGCAAGCTCGCCAATCTGTTGTTCACGTACGAACTCCAGCGCAAGCTCGCCGCCGCCGGATCCTCGACCATTGCCACTGCCGCGCACCCCGGCGGCGCCCGGACGAACCTCGGGAGCGAGAACCCCGGCGGGATTGTCAACACCGTCGCCCACGTGCTGCACCCATTGATCAACCAGGTGATGCAACCGGCCGCGATGGGCGCGTTGCCCACGATGCGCGCCGCCGTGGACCCGGCCGCCGCCGGCGGTGAGTACTACGGACCCGACGGGCTCGGAGAACAGCGCGGGTACGCGAAGCGGGTGGATTCCACCAAACGGTCGAGGGACCTCGAAACCGCCCGCCGGCTCTGGACGGTGTCCGAGGAGTTGACCGGCGTCCGGTACGCCGCGCTCGACTGAGCTGCGAGCGATGACGGACCTCGGCGAACTCGTCGACCTCGACGCGCTCGCCGCGTGGATGGACGATCACCATCTCGAGTCCGGGCCGCTCCTCGATGTGGAGCCGATCGCCGGTGGAACGCAGAACGTCCTGCTCCGCTTCACCCGCGGTGGCCGTGGGTTCGTGTTTCGCCGACCGCCGCCTCACAAGCGCAAGAACAGTGACGAAGCGATGCGACGCGAAGCGCGCATCCTCGCCGCTCTCGCTGGTACCGATGTCCCCCACCCCGTGCTGATTGCGGCGTGCGACGAGACCGAGACGCTCGGCGCCACCTTCTACCTGATGGAGCCGGTCGACGGTTTCAACGCGACCCTCGAACTCCCCGAACCGCACGCGTGCGATCCTGCGATGCAACGCGCGATGGGATTCGGGATGGCCGACGGTCTGCTCGCCCTCGCCGCCGTCGATCCGGAGGAACGCGGCATCGCCGACCTCGGGAAATTCGAAGGGTGGATGGAGCGTCAAGTTGGGCGGTGGCGGAGCCAACTCGAGAGCTACTCCGAAATCGACGGCTACCCCGGCCCGGACATCCCCGGCGTCGACGACGTCGGGACCTGGCTCGACCTCCACCGCCCCGCTCGTGCGCAGATGGGTTTGATGCACGGCGACTTCCACTTCGCCAACGTCTTGATCCGACGCGATGCGGGCGAACTCGCAGCGATCGTGGACTGGGAACTCGCCACCATCGGCGACCCCCTCCTCGATCTGGGACACCTCCTCGCCACGTGGCCCGTTCGCGACGGCAACCTGACGCCCGTCGGCGTCAACGCGCCGGGGCTCCCAGAACCGAGCGAGGTGATCGAGTACTACGCACACCGCACGGAGCGCGACCTCGCCGACCTCGCCTGGTACCGGGTGCTCGCGTGCTATCGCCTCGGCCTGATCCTCGAAGGAACGCACGCCCGCGCGTTCGCCGGCCTGGCACCGGTCGAGGTCGGCAACAATCTCCACTTCATGACCGTCTACCTCTTCCAACAGGCGCTCGAACTCATCGCGTCGCCCACTCGATGACGGCCCGGAGTCCGCGAAGTCGTCGTCACCACCGACAAGACTCACCTCCGTCGGCGGCCGTTCGCTCCGACGGCCTGGGAGGCAACGCACATGGGGCACGCACAGACGCGGTCGTGGAAGGACGGCGTCCAGGTTGACCAAGACTTCCCCGTCAGCGACGTCTCGGAACATCTCGAAGATCCGGACACGATGGTCTGGGTCGACATCTGTGAGCCCGACGAAGCCCAGCTCAACGAACTCGCGAGAGAGCTCGGTCTGCACGAACTCGCGGTCGAAGATGCACTGAGTGAACACCAGCGCCCGAAGGTGGACTACTACGAGAGCCACCTCTTCCTGTCGTGTCATGCGGTAGCCGTCGACGCGAAGCAGGGCGAACTCCACGCTACCGAGATCGATGCCTTCGTAGGCCCGCGCTGGTTCATCACGGTGCGCAAGGACGAAGGCTTCTCGATGGATCCGGTGGGTCAACGGTGGAACCGGTCGCCGGATCTGCTGAAGCAAGGCACCGGCTTCCTCCTCTACGGCCTGCTCGATCTTGTCATCGATGGCTACTTCGACGGCACCCAAGAGTTCGACGACTACTACGACACCGTGAGTGAAGGCCTCTTCGCCGACGAGCCGCTCGATCCGAACCGTCAACGCGAGTGGTTCGAGATGCGCCGAGCACTCGTCAAGTTTCACCGGCTCGTCGTCCCGATGCGCGAAGCCGTCAGCGGTCTGATGCGCCGCGAGCACGACACCGTCGGCCCGGAGCTGTATCCGTACTACCAAGACGTGTACGACCACATTTTGCGCGTCTCGGAATCGACCGACGCGCTACGCGACCTCGTCGCCACCATCGTCGAGACCAACCTCAGCCTGCGTGACTTCCGCCAGAACCAGGTCATGAAGAAGGTGACGAGCTGGGCGGCCATCATCGCCGTGCCGACGCTGGTGACCGGCTACTACGGCATGAATGTCCCCTACCCCGGTTTCGCACGGGAGTGGGGCTTCGAAACGTCGATCGGTCTGATGGTCGTCCTGGTCGTGATCCTCTGGTTGCAGTTCAAGCGCCACGATTGGATTTGAAGCAACGGAATGACCGCCGATACCGCCCCAAACCGTCGCCTCGACGGTTGGTTCCCGGAAAACTGGGGTACGGTCGGGCCTTCACTTGACTTAGCGGGGACCTCTCCTGACTCGATCCATCATCGGGGTCATTCGGTCGCCTCCTCTGAGCCCACTCGAGGAGCCCGTTGTTATGACTTTTTCCCGTGGTGTTTCTTCTGTCATGCCCGCAGCGGGTTCGGCGCCGAGACCGACGCCGGCTGCGCCGCCGGCCGCCGACCCCGGGGTTCAAGAGATGGCGGTCGTCTACTGCGAAGCGAACTTCGGCGCGATGGACGGAAAGACCGCCAACGGGCTGGTCCGGTACTCCGAGCGCTACCGGATCGCCGCAGTGATCGACAGCACGCAATCGGGGCTCGACGCCGGTGCGGTGTTGGGCGAGGACCCCAACGGGATTCCGATTTGCGAGGACCTCGACGCGGCGCTGGCCGTCGGTGGCAATGCAGCGTCGGTCTTCATCTTCGGAATGGCGCCGTCGTCCGGTGTCCTCTCCGCCGTCGAGCGCAGCGTGGTGCTCGACGCGATCTCGCGTGGCATGAACATCGTCAACGGACTCCACGAGTTCCTGAACGAGGATCCCGAGTTCGTTGCGGCGGCGAGCCGGACCGGCGTGACCATCCTCGACGTCCGCCGTCCGCGTGCGAAGAAGGATCTGCGAATGTTCAGTGGTCGGATCGCCTCGGTGACCTGCCCTCGGATCGCGGTGCTCGGCACCGACGGCGCCATCGGCAAGCGCACCACTGCCACGGTTTTGACCCGGGCGCTCAACGAACGCGGCATCAAGGCCGTCCTCGTTGGCACCGGCCAGACCGGGCTGATCCAGGGCGCGCGGTACGGCGTGGCCATCGACGCGATCCCGTGCCAGTTCGCGTCCGGTGAGATGGAGACCGCGGTGGTTGAAGCCTTCGAAGGCGAGCACCCGGATGTGATCATCGTCGAGGGGCAGGGCGCGCTCAGCCACCCCGCGTACCTCACGTCGAGCTTCATCCTGCGTGGGAGCCAACCGCAGGCCGTCATCCTTCAGCACGCGCCGGCCCGCACGGTGCTCGGAGACTTCCCGGACGTCCCGATGCCCACTCCGGCCAGCGAGATCCACCTGATCGAGACGTTCGCCGCGACCAAGGTCATCGGACTGACGATCAACCACGAACGCATGACCGACGCCGAAGTCACCGCGGCGATCACGCTCTACGAGTTGGAACTCGGCATCCCGGCCACCGATGCACTGACCCGTCCCACGGACCGACTGGTGGAGATGGTGGTGGCAGCGTTCCCCGAACTCGCCGTCAACGCCGCCACCTCGTCGCCGTGAGCGCGCCGCGGCTGGAGATCAATCTCGGGTACCTGCGCGACAACACGGAGGTGTTGGTGGAGCGGCTCGGGCGTCGCGGTATCCGGGTGAGTGGAGTCACCAAGGCGATGATGGGCGTGCCGCAACTCGCCCGTGCGCTGGTCGAGGGGGGCGCGAGTTCTCTCGCCGATTCCCGCATCGAGAACATCGAGGCGATGCGCGTCGCGGGCATCACCGCACCGATGACGTTGATCCGGGCGCCGATGTTGAGCCAATGCGCCCGCGTTGTGGCCAGTGCGGACGCGAGTCTGAACAGTGAGTCGGAGGTCGTGAGCGCATTGGCCGCCGAAGCGCGCCGGCAGGGCCGCGTCCACGGCGTCGTGTTGATGGTCGAACTCGGGGACCTCCGCGAAGGCATCCTGCCCCACGATCTCGAGGCCGCGGCCCGTCACGTACTCGGACAGACCGGCGTGCGGCTCCTGGGCATCGGCGCCAACCTCGCCTGCCAGAGCGGCGTGGCACCGAGCGTCCGGAACATGACCGAACTCTCCGCGCTTGCAGCCGGACTCGAGCATTCGCTCGGCGTCACGCTGGACGTCGTCTCGGGTGGCAACTCGGCCAACCTGACCTGGGCGCTCAATGCGGCGGACGTCGGACGGGTGAACGAACTGCGCCTGGGTGAGGCGATCCTGCTCGGGCGCGAGACGTTGCACCGCCGACCGGTTCCCGGATTGCACCGCGATGCGTTCACGCTCGTCGCCGAGGTCATCGAAGCCAAGCAGAAGCCGAGCCGGCCCTGGGGAGACATCACCCAGAACGCGTTCGGGGAACGGCCGAAGCCGGTGGATCATGGCGTGCGGGGCCGAGTCATCGTCGCGATCGGCCGGCAGGACACCGATCACACCGGACTGAGCGCGCCCGACGGCTATGAGATCCTCGGTGCGAGCAGTGACCATCTGGTCTTGGACACCGAGATGGCGCTCCCGCCGATCGGGTCGGAGGTGCGTTTCGGTCTGAACTACCCCGCGCTCCTGCGCGCGATGACCTCGCCCTACGTCACGCCGCACTTCGTGTGTGCCGACCCGATCGAGTCCAACCGTGATCAGACTTCGGTGACGAGCTCGTAGCCGGCCTGAGGTGGGAGCCCGACGTCGAGTCGGAGCGCGAGGGCGGCGCCGATCAGGCACACGATGCTCAACCCGATGGTGACGACCCGCACACCGGCGACGGGATGCGCGGCCGACGACACCAACGCGACGGCTACCGCGACCGAGATGATGCCGCCCATGTCCATCCCCATCCGAGACATGGCGCCGCCGATCCCCAATCGATCGTTGCTCACCGTTCGCAACGCGGCCGAGTTACACGCGGCGTGGGCGAACCCCACGCCGATGCCGTACAGCACTCCGATCGGGAGAAAGAGTCCCAGCACGTTCTCGTGGTCGGAGACGAACACCGAGAAGATCAGACCGGCCAACGCGATAATCAACGAGCCGGGCACGATCACCCGGCGAGGTCCGTACCGATCGGCCAACCGTCCGGCGACGAACGACAACGGTCCGCCGAAGAGCGGCACCACCGCTACGGCCAATCCGGCGTGGAACGTGGACAGGCCCCACCCGTCGGTGAGGAGCCGGATGAAGGCGAAGAACGTTCCGGCGAACGTGCCCGCGACCACCACGTTGAGCACCACGCCCCGACGGTACGAGCGGTCCCGGAACAGCGGGAGGTAGAGCACCGGATCCGGATGGGTGCGTGATCGCGCCACCACGGCCGAGATCAGCGCCAGCGCAGCAATCCCCGCCAACAGGGTCCGCGCGTCCGCCAGTCCCCACACGCTCACGTGGGTGATGGCGAGCACGAGCGAACCCATGCCGAGCGCCAAGGCCCCGACGCCGAAGAGGTCGGGCGGCGGTGCGCCCCGGCGGGGAGGCGACATCGGCAAGCGGGTCATGACGAACACGCCGAGCAGCGCGCCGATCGGCACGTTGAGCGCGAAGGTGGTGCGCCAGCCGTAGGCGTCCACCAGCGCGCCGCCCACGACCGGTCCGAGCGCCGCGGCCACTCCCCCGGTGGCGCCCAGGCTCCCGACGATCGTCGCACGCTGCGAAACGGGAAACACGTCCAGCAAGATCGGCAGCGACGAGCTGGTCTCGAACACGAGTCCGACGGCCTGGACGACTCGACCGAAGATCAGCAACCCGATCGACGGCGACCACGCCACGATCCCGGACCCCACCGTGAAGAACCCGATGCCACTCGCGAAGATTCGTTCGCGGCCGAATCGGTCGGCCATCCAGCCCGCGGGCACGAGCAATGCCGCAGCCGTGATGGAGAAGCCGGTCAGCGCCCACGACACGGTGGTGGCGTCGGCGTGAAAGGTCTGCGCAATGTGCCCGTACGCGATGAACATCAACGAGAAGTTGATCGATGTCAGCAGGGTGGCCCCGCCGACCAGTGCGAACAACCGGACCGGTCGTTCCGTGATGGGTCCGCGGATCGGAACCGGCCTCGTGGATGTCATGAGCGCCCGAGACTACGACGCGTCGAACTCGTCGATCGCGGCGAGATGGCGTTGCTGGTCGCGCGTATCGAGAAAGGACGCGAGCACGGAGTTTCGAGCGAGGGTCAGCACCTGATCGTCCGAGAGGCCGAGGGCGGCGACGCTGGCGGCGTAGTTCTCGCCGATGTAACCACCGAAGTACGCAGGATCGTCCGAGTTGATCGTGACGCGGAGTCCGGCTTCGAGCATCCGCTTGAGGGGATGGTCCGCAAGGGTCGGTACCACCCGCAGCTTCACGTTCGACAATGGGCACACCGTGAGGGGGATCTGCTCCGCGACGAACCGCTCCACCAGGTCCGGGTCTTCCAGGATCCGGACGCCGTGATCGATGCGCGCCACGCCGAGTCGGTCGACGGCCTCGCGGATGTACTCCGGCGGACCTTCTTCGCCGGCATGCGCGACGGCGAGGAACCCTTCAGCGCGGGCTCGGTCGAACACCGCCGTGAATTTCGACGGCGGATGCCCGGCCTCGGAAGAGTCGAGGCCGACGGCGACGATCGAGTCCCGAAACGGCAGGCTCGCCTCGAGCGTGACCATGGCTGCGTCGGCGCTCAGATGTCGAAGAAAACACATAATGAGTCGAGAGGTCATACCGAGGGCCTGGCCGCCGTCGCCGAGGCCGCTCGTGAGCCCGTCCATCAACGCCGCGAACGGGACGCCGCGGTCAGTGTGGGTCTGGGGGTCGAAGAAGATCTCGGTGTGGCGTACGCCGTCGGCGGCGGCTCGATCGAAGTACGCGCGCGTGAGGTCGTAGAAATCTTCGGCGTCTCGCAGGACCGAGCACCCCGCGTAGTAGAGGTCGAGAAATGACTGGAGGTCGTCGAAGACGTACGCCCGCCGGGCCGCATCCACGTCCGCGTACGGGAGGGCGATGCCGTGACGCGTCGCGAGCGCAAACATCAGCTCGGGCTCCAGCGTGCCCTCGATGTGGAGATGGAGTTCGGTCTTCGGGAGTGCCAGGACATCGATCATCTCGATGCTCGCGCGCACGGTCGGGTCGTCAGGATCATTGCGAGCGATTCTCCCACGGCCGGCAGTCCGAGATTTGACGATCATCCCAGGGTCGGGCATCGTGCAACCCGGACAAACGGGCGAAGTGGGAGCGGAAATGTTCGGACGGAATCATCGCGGTGGTGCTCGCGGAGCAAGGCTGGCCGCGTTCGTGGCCATGACCCTCACGTGTGCGGCGCTCGGCTCGAGTGCCGGTGCGGTCTCAGCACAGTCCCACCTGGTCGGCGTCCCGACGGTCACGGTGCCATCCGGCGGTCTCGGAATCCTCGCCTTGCAGGCGGATCTGAGTGAGATGCCGCAGTTCGGCTACGTCCAGGAGGAGTACCTCTACGGCGGAACCGCGCAGGCGTTCGACGCCGTCGGTACCTATTCGAACAACGGTGTGTGGCCCGTCACCCCGTCGACCACCGCGCCCTACAAGACCCGGATGATCGTTCGGCGGCCGTCCGATCCGAAGAAGTTCAACGGCACCGTCGTCGTCGAATGGTTGAACGTGACCGCGGGCTTCGACACCTCCCCCGACTGGCAGTACGGCCGCATCGAGATGATGCGCAAGGGCTACGCGTGGGTCGGGGTCACGGCGCAGTTGATCGGAGTCCAGGGTCCGCTTCTCGGTCTGAAGACGATCGATCCGGCGCGCTACGGATCACTCACTCATCCCGGTGACATCTACTCCTACGACATCTACACCCAAGCCGGCCGTGCGCTGCGGACACCCGTCGGGGCCAACCCGCTGGCCGGGTTGCGCGTCAAGCGGCTGATCGCTGACGGCGAATCGCAATCGGCATCGCGGATGACCACCTACGTGAATGCGATCTCGCCGCTCAGTCACGCGTACGACGCCTACCTCATTCACAGTCGGTCGGCGGGCGCGCCGTCGCTCTCCCTCACCGGCCAGGGCGCGACGCTCCCGAACCCGGCGTTCATTCGCACCGACATCAGCACTCCGGTGCTTGTCCTCGAAGCGGAGACCGACATCCCCCGCTACGCCCCCGCTCGCCAGGCCGATTCGCAGACCTTCCGGAGCTGGGAAGTTGCGGGCACGTCCCACGCGGACCTCTACATGCTCGGCCCGGCATCCGCCGGTGTCCTCGGCTGCACCCTGCCGGTGAACAGCGGACCCCATCACTACATCTTCCACACTGCGTTGCGTGATCTGCGCCGCTGGATGCTGAAGCCGTGGCGGTTGCCGCCATCCTCTCCTCGCATCGCGCTGGATACCGCCGGCAACGTCTGGCGGAACCAGGACGGCAACGCGATCGGCGGAATCCGGACACCGCAGCTCGACGAGCCGATCGCCACGCTGTCGGGCTTCGGCAACAGTCCCGGCCTCTGCGGTCTGTTCGGCACCACGACGCCGTTCACACGCGCACAACTGATCGCTCACTACGGCAACGTCGATCAGTACCGGCTGCAGTTCCTGCTGGCCGAGGCGCGTGCGCTGGACTCGAAGTTCATCCTCGGTGACGACGCGTCCACCGTGCTCATGGAAGCTGCGACCTTCAACTTCCCGGCCTGACCCGAGCCCCCGGGTCGGCGCTGACGCCGACCCGGGTCCTCGTGCTACTGCGTCACGCGGTGGTGTAGCGGTCGGCAACTTCGAGGGCTTCGTCGATCCGGGCCAGTCCGGTGTGGAGATCCTCGAAACTGGTCGTGCACGGCGGCGTCACGTGCAGGCGGTTGAAGTGGGTGAACGGCCAGACGCCGCGCGATCGACAGGCGGCGTTCAACTCGGCCATCGGCGCGGCCGCGGATCCGGCGGCGTTGTACGGAACGAGCATCTCGCGCGTGGCGCGGTTGCGCACCAGGTCCAGCGCCCAGAACGCGCCCAACCCGCGTACCTCCCCCACCGATGGGTGGCGTGCGGCGATCTTCTCGAGTTCGGGCCCGATGACGTCGCCGAGCGCGCGCGTCTGCTCGAGGACGCGCTCGTCCTTGAAGATGTTGATGGACGCCACCGCCGACGCACACGCGAGTGGGTGGCCGGAGTACGTGAGCCCGCCGGGATAGACCCGCTCGTCGAAGGTGGCGGCGATCGGGTCCGAGATGATGACGCCGCCGAGCGGGACGTATCCCGAGTTCACGCCTTTGGCGAAACAGATCAGGTCCGGGCGAACGTCCCAGCGTTGGATCGCGAACCATTCGCCACACCGTCCGAATCCGGCCATGACTTCGTCGGCGATCAGCATGATTTCGTGCCGATCGCACAGCTCGCGTACTCCGGCGAGGTAGCCGGCGGGCGGGACGAGAATTCCGTTCGTGCCGACCACCGGCTCGAGGATGATCGCGGCGATCGTGTGCGCACCCTCGAACATGACGAGCTCGTCGAGATGCGCCAGCGCGCGTTCACATTCTTGGGCTTCGGTCGTGGCGTGAAAGGACGACCGGTAGAGGTACGGACCGAAGTAGTGGACGACGCCGGGGACCGACGGCTCGCTCGGCCACCGGCGCGGGTCGCCCGTCATCGTGATCGACGCGGCCGTGCCGCCGTGGTAGCTGCGATACGCCGCGAGCACTTTGTGTCGGCCGGTATGCAGGCGGGCCATCCGCAGGGCGTTCTCGGTGGCTTCCGCGCCGCCGTTGGTGAAGAACACCTTGTTCATGCCCGGTGGCGCGACCTCGGCGATCAGTCGGGCCGCCTCACTGCGGTCGGCGTTGGCGTGGAACGGCGCAATGGTGCAGAGCCGGCCGGCGGCTTCCTGGATCGCGGCGACCAGCTTGGGGTGTTGGTGGCCGAGGTTCACGTTCATCAGCTGCGAGCTGAAGTCCAGATAGCGGTGGCCGTCGTAGTCCCACATCCACGAACCCTCAGCCCCGGCGATCGCCACCGGCTGTACCAGTGCCTGCGCCGACCACGAGTGGAAGACGTGGGCGCGGTCGTTGCCGTAGGCGGCGTCGAAGGTGTGATGGTCGGCCATGGAGTCGCTCGTTTCGGTGTCGGCGTGCAGTGGACGCGAGTTCATCAGGTCCGCCCCTCCAACCGAATGATTCAGCCCGATTCCCCACCCAACTTTCGGGTGGTCCAGCGGGTGCGGAGGACGAGTAGGAACTGACCGCCGCCGGGCTCGACGGCGGTCTCGACGTCCAGTGCCGGAGCGAGCCGGCTGAGGCGATCGGCGAGCCAACTGGCCGCGGCGTCACCGTCGGCCTCATTCGGACATCGGGCCATGACCTCGCGGCCGCCTTTGCGGGCCAGCCGCTCAAGGGTTCCGAGAATCGGGGCTGGGTCCACCACGAACAGCTCGGCGTTCCACTCGACCACCGGGGCGACCGCGCCCTTCTTGGTGTTACACGCCCGATGGGCCAGGCGGTTCTCACCGACGACCGACCGACCGCCCTTGGCCTTCGCCTTGGCTTTGGTGAGGATCATGTCGACGCTGGGTCCGCGCGGGTCGTTGACCGACATCTCCGGGTCCACCGGTTCGTCGCACAACCAGCACCGCCAACCGTCAGCGGCTCCGACATCTTCGAGTCGGTTCATGACCGCCCTTCACCGATCGGTGGGGTCGATGCGGTGATCACCGGGTGTCGACGATGAGCACACTGCACGGCGCATGATGCGAGATCTTGTTCGGCACGCTTCCGAGCACGCGCCGGACTCCAGACATGCCGCGGTTCCCCACCACCAACAGATCGGCATGAACCTGCTCGGCGATGGTGATGAGGGAATCGCTCGGATCGCCCGGGATCGGGTGGACTTCGCAGTGCACGCCCTCGCGTTCGGCCGCGGCCTCCACCGGTGCGCACACGTCGCGCGCGTGGGTCTCGAGTTCGGTATCGATCGCGCTCACGTCCGCAGCAACTCCGGCCAGGGCCATCCCCATGGTGTTCACGGACTGGTAGGCGTTCACGATGTGCAACGTTGCACCACCCGCTTTGGCGAGGTCGATGGCGTGTCGCCACGCCACCGCAGCGGTGTCCGAGCCGTCCGTTCCCACCACGATGGTCGTGTACATGCGCCCATACTGTCAGCGCATCGCCGCGGGCGCGGTGAGGGGCCGTCCTCCGAGCCGATACCCTCCCCGCGTGCTCAGCGCCGGCCTGCTCTTCCTGCTGGTCATCGTGGTCGTCTGGATCTTCGCGGTCATTCTTGGTGTTGCGCTCCGGTTCCGACATCTCCTGCGCCGTAACAAGAAGCCTGACGCGTCACCACCTCAGGGCTGACTCCCCTCGCTCGTCACGGTTCTCATCAATCCCAGCGGTAGCCTGCCTCGGTCCTGCCGAACGTCGGGACCACCTGGGGGGTCAGATGTCTCGAAGTCGTCGTTCGTATTGGCGCGTCACCGCGCTCTGTGCCGTTGGTGTTGTGATCTCTGCGCCGCTGGCGGTTGTGGTTTCGAACCCGGCGCTCGCGCTGGGTACCGGCCCGTGCCCGGCGACGGCGTGCGTGTCCATCGGGAGTGCCACCGTGGTCGAAGGCGACACGGGCATGCGCACGTTGACATTCCCCGTCACGTTGTCTCTGCCCGCGACGGCCACGGTGTCGATGAAGTACCGCTTGCAAAACCTGAGCGCGACCGGCGGCGCGACCGCGGGTGCTGGTGTGGATTACCTCGACAAAGCCGCCGCGCTGCAGACACTCACGTTCGTTCCGGGCGCAACCGGCCTGACCGGGGTGTCGAAGTTGATCACCGTCAAGGTCTTGAGTGACACCACCGTCGAACCGACGGAAACCATGCGAGTCACCCTCTCGGCGCTCACCGGCCCGGCGCGACTGCGCAAAGGGCTCGCGCTCGGGACGATCGTCGACGACGACCCGGGCACCGGTATCCGAGCCGGCATCGGTGACGCCGTCGTCGCCGAAGGTGACGTCGGCAAGACGCGCAACCTCGTGGTGCCGATCACGCTGTCCAGTGCGTCGACGAGCGCCGTCGCCTTGACGTACATCGTGACCCCGGGCACCGCGACCTTCAGCAGCACTGCTGCGGGTGGTGGCGACTTCGGGGCCAAGCTCACGGGTGTCGTGAACTTCGCGGTCAGCGGGACCGGGGTGACCGCGGTACAGCGAGTCCTCAAACTCCCAGTCTGGGCGGATGCTGCACTCGAGTCCGACGAGAGTCTGTCCATCACGATCTCAGCCAGTTCGTTGCCGGCGGGGGTCACGATCGGACGGGCGACGGGCACCGGCACCATCGTCGACGACGACACCGTGTCGACCACGGTCCCGGTTCCCAATTCCATGGCTGTCCTCGGTGACTCCATCAGCCGTGCGTACAACGCGTGCCCAGCGTTCGGTGAATGTCCCGCGTCGGTGTGGTCGACCGGCACCGACATCGGTGTGGACAGTCACTACACGCGGCTGCTCGCGCTGAACCCGGCCATCTCAGGGAACGCGCACAACGATGCAGTCAGCGGCGCGACGATGTCGAACCTCAACGGTCAGGCTGCCGTCGCCGTCGGGCAGAACGTTGACTACGTGACCATCGAGATGGGTGGGAACGACGGCTGCAAGAACACCGAAGCGCAGATGACGCTCGCCGCGACCTATCAAGCTCAGTTTCAGCAGGCGATGAACACCTTGACCACCGGACTACCGAATGCGCACATCCTGGTGGCCAGCGTTCCGGACATCGTTCAACTGTGGGTGGTCGCGAAGGATGTGCCCGCAGCCCGGTCGGTCTGGTCACTTGCAAGCATCTGCCAAACCGTCACCGCGAATCCGCTGTCGGTGGCCCAAGCCGATGTCGACCGACGCGCGCGGGTACGCCAACGGGTCGTCGACTACAACACCGCCCTCGCCACCGTGTGTGCGCAGTTCGCCAACTGTCGGTTCGATCAGAATCTGGTGTTCAACTCCGGCTTCGCGTTGAGCGACGTGTCATCGATCGACTACTTCCACCCGAGCTACGCAGGCCAGACCGGACTTGCGCTGCTCAGCTACGGCGCCGGCTGGGACTGGTAGCCGGGCGTTCGCAGCGCGCCCGCGGCGGCGCGCCGCACGAACTGCGGGTCGTGAGCGTTCAAGTCTTGCAGTGATCACGGGCAGGTCTGCATACGTGCGGATGCCGGGGGCTGCCGCACAGCACACCGGAATCGCATTGACGACGGGTACTCCGGTGATCGTCATGCCGATGGCGTGGAAGTCCGCGGTGGTCATCGAACCGAGGTCCTCCTGCGCAGGCCAAATGTCCATCTTCATTCGGATCTTCGGGTCGCCATCCACCTCGACGACGTACCCGTGTTCGACGCTCCACGCCGGTTCGATATGGGAACTCATCACCCATCGTTGGTGGAGCTCGACGACGGCGTGGCCGTCCACGATCCCCTCCCGGACTGTCGGCGGGACGCCCCCAACCGAGATCGTCCATGTTGGCGTCGGGCGCGAACATCGCAACGTCCACGGACTCGGTGACCTTGACGCGTCTCACGTGCGCGCTCGCACCGGCCGCGACGGCGGCGAGTAGTTGCGTGTACCCGGGGTTCATCCCGCTGTCGAAGATGGTGGCGTTCCCGGCCTGCGCGGCGGCTTCGATCTCATTGCGTGCGACATCGCCGAGACTGCGACCGGTCAGGAACGCGGAGGACGTCACGACGTTCACTCCGGCACGAAGAAGCCTGCTGAGCTCCTCGACGTTCGGGAAGAGTGACGAGTACACGACACAGTCCGGACGCAGCGCGAGGAGATGCTCGACGTCGTCAGTTGCCGTGACTCCGACGGGCTCCTCCAGTCCGACGAGTTCCGCCACGTCACGGCCGACCTTCTCCGGCGAGTATGCGAAGGCGCCGACGAGTTCCAGGTCATCACGCGCGAGCACTGCGCGTACGGTCTGGCGGGCGACGTTGCCGGTCGTCCACTGAATGACTCGCAACGGTCGTTGCGCGCGCCGGACTTCGGTCTCGGTCACTGATCCCCCATTGGCGGTTGCTGCCCGGGGTGAGTCTGCCCGCCAATGCGGGCGAGCGCTCAGGAGTGACGCGTGGGAGTCACCCGGTTGTCGCGGTCCAGGTGGAGTGCGACGGTCGCTCGGTCAGGGCTATCGCGAGGAGGCTGCCGAGTGCGACCACCGCAACGAGTTCGGCCAGTTTGGAGATCACGGCCTCGGTGGTCCATCCGTTCTCGTTGAACCCCAGCAAACCGGAGGTGCGCGACAACGTGTACGCGCCGAGCGCGCTGGCGGCGAACCCGAGTCCGAGCGTTGCGGCGGGAACGGCCCACCGATCGAAGTGGAGCGACACCACGAGAAGCTCGGCGATGACGATCCCGGCGACCGCGTTGAGTGCGAACGAACGGCTGATGTCCAGGCCGGCGATCCGATCGATGCTGATACCGCGATAGCCGCCCCAGAAGTACAGGTAGAAGTGCATGTACGCGCTGACGGCTACGCCGGCTGCGCCGATGATGAGGTAGGTGCCTCGGGTTCTCATTTCACGACCACCGTTCCGGTCATGTTGGCGTGGATCTTGCAATAGAACGCGAAGGTCCCGGATTTGCCGAGCGTGATGGTGGCGCTCCTGCCGGGGTCGAGCACCGGCGACGAGAAGCTGTTGTTGCGAGCCGAGAACGTGTGCGCAGCGGCATCGGCGTTCGTGACCTGGAGCCTCGTGCCTTTCGCGACCGTGAGCTTCGCCGGGCGAAACGCAAAGTTCTTGATCGTCACGCTCGGGACGCGGGTGGATGCCGCAGCAGCCGTGGTCGTGGACGCGCCCTTGACGGCGCGAGTTCCCATTGCTGCGATCGCGGCCAGGACCGGCACGAGGAGTACCAGCGCCGCCGTCGGTATTCGTCGATTGGTCATTTGATGCTCCCAGGCCCAGACCGCGATCCGACTCGTGTCGGCCGCTCCGATATGGATCGACACTGGTTCGGAACCGAAGCGACCCGCGGATGGGTGCGGGCCGGGAAATCATGCCTCTCGTCGGTAACGAAGGCGACGCCCCTGGTGTCGTCGCCGGGTGATCGGATCAGCGACGTTCGAACCGGAGATGTACGACGTTCGGTGTGGCGATGTGCTCGGTACACCGGTACCCCGGCGGCGGTGCCGATTCGGGGAAGATCCGCTCGCCCCGACCGATGAGCATGGGCACCATGACGACGTGGAGCGTGTCGACGAGTTCGGCCGCCAGGTATTGACGAACCGTTTCCGCGCCGCCGATGAGCCGGACGTCCTTTCCATCGGCGGCGGCGAAGGCGCGCGCCAGCGCGTCGTCGATACCCGCGGTGGCGAAGTGGAATGTCGTGCCGCCCTCCATCGGGATCGACTCGCGCTCGTGGTGAGTGAGGACGAACGTGGGCGCGTGGTACGGCGGATTGTCACCCCACCAACCGGTCCAGCCGTCGTCGGTCCACGGGCCACGTGATGCTGTGAACATGTTGCGTCCGAGGATGACGGCTCCGACGTTGTCGAAACTGTGCGCGACGTACGGATCGTCCGTGTTGTCGGCGTCCTCCGCTCCCCCTTCGATGCCGAGCATCTTCCGACCGCTGGGCGTCTCGAACATCCAATCGGTGAATCCTTCGGTGGCATCGCCGAAGGGTTGCTCGAGCCGCTGATTGAGGCCGGCGGCGAAGCCGTCGATCGACATCATCAGGCAACGGACGACGAGCTGCGGTGCGTTCGTGGGCATCTGCGATATATATCAGCCGGCGCCGCCCAGTTCCCGTGTCGGTGTGGGACTGACCGTGGCGCCGCGTCACCGTCCCGGCCACTCCCCGTGATCGAAACCGGACATATTCGTGCTTCCTTCGGGTCCGTGTCGCGTCCTACGCTCGGTGGGTACTCGAGCGGCTGCGGAGTGAGTGTCGACGTGCGGAGGATCAGCAACAAAGCGTGGCGCTGTGACGCGTGCGGAGAAGAGTTGTTGATCAGACGCGGCCGCACGCCGGTCGGCATGCGCGTGACCGAACCTGACAATTTTCAGACCCGGGTGGTGACGGTGAACGGCGCGGTCGTGCACCAGTGTCGACACGATGCTCGGCTCATCGCCGGGCAATTGGCGTTCGCCCTGGCCTGACTGCCGGGTCGTCATCGCTGCGTAGGAAGTTGGTTGAGGCGTGCCGCTTGGCGGGTCTGATAGTCACGTTCCGCGAGGTTGGGTGCGTTGCGCGCCGCGTGCGCGTAGAGGTCGGCCGCGGCTTTGAGATCGTCGTTCTTCTCATGAAGGTACGCCGCGACCGCGCTGTGTCGGGGCACGACGTTGTCGATCGCGGCCAGTGCCGCCAGTCCCGCGGGTGCGCCATCGGCTTCGCCGAGCGCTACCGCGCGATTCAGTCGGACGATTGGTGTGTCGGCGAACCGGAGCAGTTCGTCGTACCACTCCACAATCTGGACCCAGTCGGTCTCCTCGACGCTCTCCGCGTCGGCATGCAGCGCGGCGATCGCCGCCTGCGCCTGGTACTCGCCGAGTCGGGGAGAGTTCGCGAAGCGCGACGTCGTCCGCGATCACTGCGTGACGGTGGGCGGCGCGGCCATGAAGGGGCGGACCTCGAGCCATTCGTGGATCGGCTCACCGTTGGCCCCGGGTGCAGCCGAGAGTTCACCTGCGAGTTCGACGGCCCGGTCGTAGCTGTCGACGTCGATGATCATCCATCCGGCGATCAGGTCCTTGGTCTCCGCGAACGGTCCGTCGGTGATCGGCGGGCGCCCTTCACCGTCGGAGCGCACCCATACGCCATCGGACGAGAGCGCCTGACCATCGATGAACTCGCCGGTGCCCTCGAGCCGGGTGGCGAAGTCCTGCATGAACGTGATGTGGTCATCAACTTCTTCGGGTGTCCACTGGTCCATCGGGATGTTGTTCACGGGTTGCGGTGCGCCTCGATAGTGCTTCAGCAACAGGTACTTGGCCATGTGTTCTCCTTGTGTCGGCCGGCCTTGTTGGCCGGTGCATCTCTGGGACGGAGCCGACTCCTGGTTCTCGACATCATCGCGGGAGGTTCCGACGATCGAAGGGCTTGGCTTCGCAGTCAGACAGGCCGACGCAACGGGCCAGGGCGGAGGTGCCGCTCGCTACAATCGATCCACTTCCATGAGCGCGCTCTACGACATCCTGGCGGTCGAGCACCTCGACGGGTATTGGCTACGCCTGACCTTCGCCGATGGTCTCATTGCCGAAGTCGATCTCGCCGCGAAGTTCGCCGGGCCGGTTGGGCCGATGTTCGAAGCGCTCCGAGATCCGACGTTCTTCGGCCTCGTGTCGGTCGATCCCGAACTGGGGACAGTGACGTGGCCGAACGGAGCAGACCTGGCGCCGGACGTGCTCCACGAGGAATCGATTCCCGTCGCACGATCGCACGGCTGAGCCGTCGGTTCGTTGCCGGGTTGCGCCGGTGTGGGCGGCATACTCCCGGGTCACGTCAGGCGTCCGATCCCCGGGTCGACGCGCATCCTCCTCGGAGCCACCCATGACCCGCCCTGATCCGTCGACCCGTGCCGAGGTCAAGGCCCGCTACGAGGCCGAGCGTGCGAAGCGCGTGCGGGAAGAGGGGCTCGGCCAGTACCACTCCCTCAGCGAGTACCACCTTGATCGGGACCCGTGGGCCGACCCGGACTTCACCCGTGAACCGATCACCGAACCGGTCGACGTCGTCGTCCTCGGCGGCGGCTGGGCCGGGATGCTCGCGGCGATCAACCTCACGAAGCGCGGGATCGACAACTTCCGGATCGTCGAGAAGGCCGCCGACTTCGGGGGCACCTGGTACTGGAACCGGTACCCCGGATGTATGTGCGACGTCGATGCCACGATCTATCTCCCGCTCCTCGAGGAGACCGACTATATGCCGACGGAGAAGTACGCGAGCGCGTCGGAGATCTTCGGGTACTGCCAACTCCTCGGCCGCCACTTCGGCCTGTACGAGCACGCGCTCTTCCAGACCGAAGTCGAATCCCTGACCTGGGACGACGACGCGCATCGCTGGGACCTCGTAACCCAGCGCGGTGACCACATCCGCACGCAGTTCTTCATCTCGGCGGGCGGCCTCATGCACAAGGCCAAGTTGCCGGGGATCGA
This sequence comes from Acidimicrobiia bacterium, assembly GCA_025361725.1. GTDB lineage: Bacteria > Actinomycetota > Acidimicrobiia > IMCC26256 > JAENVU01 > JAENVU01. The sequence goes on from JANYJV010000009.1 coordinate 31,138, forward strand.
CGGCATCGAGCGCTTCGCCGGCACGGCGTTCCACACCACCCGCTGGGACTACGAGTTCACCGGCGGCAGTCCTACCGAGCCAATGGACCGGCTCGCCGACAAGGTGGTCGGCATCATCGGCACCGGCGCCACTTCGGTCCAGCTGGTGCCGCAGCTCGCCCGCGCCGCAAAGGAGGTCTACGTCTTCCAGCGCACGCCGTCGGCGATCGGTGTCCGCGGCCAACAACCGATCGACGACTCGTGGTTCCGTTCGCTCCCTCCTGGCTGGCAACAAGAGCGGACCCGCAACTTCACCGAGGTCGTCACCGGCAACCAACCCGACCGCGACTTGGTCGACGACGGCTGGACCGAGGCCATGCGCACCGACACGCAGCGGATCCCGCCGACCGAAGAGGAACGCACCGAACTCGAGACCATCGACTTCGAGGTGATGGAGGCCATGCGCCGCCGTGTCGACGAGATCGTCCAGGATCCCGAGACCGCCGACAAGCTCAAGCCCTGGTACGGGAAACACTGCAAGCGGTTGTGCTTCCACGACGAGTACCTACCGGCGTTCAACCGGCCGAACGTGCACATCGTCGACACCGACGGTCGGGGTGTGCGGGAGATGGCGGCCGCGGGACCGGTCATCGACGGCACGGAGTACCCGCTCGACCTCCTCATCTTCGCGTCCGGGTTCGAGATCACGACCGGCCTCGTCGGCCGGCTCGGCTTCGACCCGGTGGGTCGCGGCGGTCAGCGGCTCAGTGAGCGCTGGCACGACGGCACCCACTCCTTGCACGGTGTCCTCACCGCGGAGTTCCCCAACTTCTTCGTCGTGAGCTTCATCCAGGCCGGCTTCGGTCTGAACTTCGTGCACTTCCTCTCGGAGTCGACGGCGCACATCACCGGGCTGATCGACCACTGCCTCTCGGATGGCATCGAGTCGATCGAGGCGACGGTCGAGGCCGAAGACGCGTGGCTGCAGACATTGTGGGATCGCTCGGGCGCGATCGCCGGATACAACAAGACCTGCACGCCGAGCTACGGCAACAGTGAAGGCGCGCGCACGATGCTCACCGCCCGCGGTGCCGTGTTCCCCGGATCACTCATGGACTACGCCGCGCACCTCGAGCAGTGGCGCGCCACTGGCACCCTCGAAGGCACCCGGGTCGTTCGCCGGGAGTGATCCTCGTCGGACTCGGTCGGCCACGGAGCGGTCGCGACGGCATCGGATGGTGTGGGTCGAGGGTCGCTACGCAGCCACGTCGACGACCGCGATCGCCGGGGCATCGCGGCGCGCCTTGTCGGTTGCGGTGGCCAGTTCCGCGAGTGCGGTGTAGTTCACGCGGTCGGGGTCGAGACCGAGCGCGGCGGCGTCGTCAACATCCAAGCGTTCGATGAGGCTCTTCGAGGCGAGCGCACGCCCGCCGGTCGCGCACGCTTCGATGCGGGCCGCTTCGTTGACCTCGTCGCCGAGTGCCGTGACCTCCGAACGTGCGCTGGTCGAGATGTTGCCGACGTACAGCGTGGATCCCCAGTGCAACCCGAAACGCAGAACGATCGCGTCGGCCCGCAGTCCGGAACGCTCGGCGACGTTGGCGACGGCGGCATTCAGGGCGCGGGTCGCGGTGATGCACGCGCGGGCTGCCGCAGATTCCGAACCGGAGACCTCGGCGAGAAAGAACGCGACGACGCCATCACCTACATGGCGACCGACGAGTCCGCCGGCATCGATGACGCACTGATCAGCGGCACGCACCAGGCGACGGCCGAGCGCGAAGTAGCTCGCAGTCGAGAGTCGCTTCGCCAGTGGCGAGGAGCCCTCCAGGTCGGCAAAGAGAATCGCCGCGGGTCGCCTTCCCGCGCGCGCCACGCTCTGGGCGCGTGCGATGTGACGCAGGTCCCCGCTCACCATGCTTCCGATCGTGCCCATACCCGCCGCTGGTTTGGTGATGATCGCGGTACCGGCCAGACGGCCCGACTCGTCGCGTATGCGAATGGCAACAAGGGGGATCCCGTTGGTCTCGAAGAGGCCGGTCCCGCCGGCATCGAACGACAAGCCCGCCGACGTGGCCGGCGAGAGTTGATCGACCAGGTCACGCAACGAGGGATCCAGGATCTCACGCAACTCGTCGCGACCGCCCGGGGTGTCGGCGAGCACGTACCCGCCGATCCCGCTGAGCAAGGCCCGGTTGAGCTCTGTCGTGGTTGTCCCGTAGGTCCACTTCTCGCTCGCGCGTCGTGACGCGGAACCGAAGTAGTGCTCACCGAGTGCGAACGATGCAAGCTCGCCCGCGCCGCCGAAGGTGCGGCGCATCTCGTCGGTCGCAAACACGGTTTGCCACCGATCGTCGACGACGACAGCCCAATGACCTGCATCGTTGAGCGACTTCGCAATGTCGGCGAGCGCCGGGTCCTCCGGCAGTGGGTATGACTGCACGCTGTCCGTCGGCATCGGGGAACCCTACCGACCGACCGCGCCGTGGCCTCGCGAGCGGCGGCCCAACGGCCTGCGACGAATCGCCGGACGTCTCCTGTTGCTACGGTCGTCCGTCCTGGAGCGTGAGCAGAGAAACGTTATGACTGATCCGTGGTGTCCATGGCCATGATCACGCGACGCGACAGCCGCCCACTTTGTTCCAGCCCAAGCATTCCAGAGCGCTGTACCAGAGGACGCGATAAGGCCGGAACGACGCACGGAATGACGCGTGCATCTCTCCGGTTCTTTTGTTTCGGCGTTGACGGAAGACCGGTTCGCGGCGCGAGCACCAACTGGACGCGCCGTGGGGCCGACCTCCTGACGCGCCGACGCACAGCCGCCGACTTGCGTCCACCGGCGGAGGCCTGCGCCTGCGCCATGTACGCCCAAGCAACGACGCGAACAGAGCGTCAGACCACCCGGCAGGCGGATCGTCGAACCGCAGCCCGCACACGTCGCAGCACCAGCGCACGGGTTGAACTGACCTTGACCAACGCGGCGAGCTCAGTTCGCGGGTACGACTGACACTGTCCGTTGGCATCGGGAAACCTACCGATCCGCGCTATGGCTGCGCGAGCAGCCGCCCATCGACGTGCAACCGCAGCCTCGCCAGCTCATTCTCTACGCATGCGGGACCATTACCGTTACCACCGGCATGGAAAAGCGCGTCGCCGGTCGGCCTGATCTCAACGAACGCAGCGTCACCGGGTGGGAGCGCTGGCGATCGTCCGCCTCGCCGTCCGTTTCCGACGTCTCCCGATCACTCCCATACATTCCGGCACTCGATGGCCTCCGGGCGTTGGCGGTGATGGCGGTCATCGCCTACCACGACGAATATCGGTGGGCCCGTGGTGGGTTCCTCGGGGTGGACGCATTCTTCGTCCTCTCGGGATTCCTGATCACGACCTTGTTGCTGACGGAGTGGCGATCACAGGGCCGGTTGTCGATGCCGCGTTTCTGGGCTCGACGATTGCGGCGACTCCTTCCGGCATCGCTCGCGGTACTGCTCTTCGTGGCTTTGTACACAGCGACGGTGGTCGCACCGGCGGCCCGCCGGAGCGTCGGATCGGACGGCCTGGGTGCGCTCTTCTACGTAGCGAACTGGCGGTTCGTGTTTTCGGGGCAGTCGTACTTCGACCTCTTTAGCGCCCCGTCGCCCCTCCGGCACGTGTGGTCCTTGGCCATCGAGGAGCAGTTCTACCTCGTGTGGCCGATCGTCGTGTTCGGATGTCTCTGGCTCGGACGCGGATCGCGTCGCATTCTCAGCGTCACCTGTGGCGTCGGCATTCTCGGCTCGCTGATCGTCATGGCCGCCGTGTACAGCGACCGCAACCCGTCTCGCGCCTACTACGGCACCGACACGCGAGCGCACACGCTGCTCATCGGTGGCCTCTTGGCGTGCGTGCTGTTTCAACGCCGGCTTCCGATGCGGCGAGTATTGGGTTGGGGAGGTGTTCTCGCCGGGGCCCTCGTCGTTCTCGCTTGGAGTCGGGTTTCCGCGACCGATTCGCTCTTCTATCGCGGTGGGTCTGCGGGCTTCGCGATTCTCGTTGCGTTCGTGATCACCGCGACCCTCGCTGGTGGACCGCTGGCACGGGCCCTGTCACTCCGTCCGCTGGTGTGGATCGGAACGATTTCGTACGGCTTGTATCTCTGGCACTGGCCGATGACGGTCTGGCTGACCGAGTCACGACTCGGGATCGGTGGCAGCATCCTCAACCTGGTGCGATTGGGTATCACCTTCATCGCCGCCACGGCGTCGTTCTACCTTCTCGAACGACCTATCCGGCGTGGTCGCTTTCCGGCGCGGTTGACATGGGCGAGATGGGCAGTAGCTCCCGTCGCCATTGCCGCGACCGGCGGATTGATCCTCGCCTCGGTGTCCGGTGCGACCGAGACTCCGGGCTTCCTCGGAGGTGGATTCGGCTTCCCGTCACAGTGCCAGGCGCGACCCGCCGAGTTGCGAGCCGCGGAAGTCGCGAGCGTGGGCCACGACCGGTCAGTACCGCGAGTCGTGGTTCCTGCGCATCGCATCCTGCTGATCGGCGACTCGACGGCGTGCAGCCTGTATCCCGGTCTGCGCGCCGTCGGCCGCAGTGCCGGGGCGCGTATCGACCAAGGCTCCGTGGTCGGATGCGGTGTTATCAGCGACGAGGTGACGAGCGAGCGACCGTTTATCGTCCCGTCGGGGACCGAGCAGTGTCACGGGCGGGTCGAGCGGACACTCGGTTTCGCGCTCGCTCGTACTCGGCCGGGCCTGATCGTCTGGCTGAGTGTTTGGGAGAAGTCAGACCTCCGAGTCGGTGGTCGGATCCTTCCCTTTGGGAGTGCTGAAGCCGAGCGCGTCATCATGCGGCGCGCCGACCGAGTCATTTCCCGCTTGACCCGCCATGGCGCCCGAGTCGTCATCGCGACTGAGGCGCCCCGTGTCCCGGGGGCCGCCTTCGGAGCTGCTTCGCATCCGACCGCAGTCGATGACCAGGAGACCACCCGCCTGAACCAGCTGCTCCTCCGCATCGCCGGCCGGCACCCGTCGAACGTTTCGCTCGTGGATCTCGCTGCCTTGCTCTGTCCGGCGGGTCCACCGTGCCCTGAGCGGATCAACGGTCTCCAGCCTCGTCCCGACGGAAATCATTTCTCCGCCGATGGTGGGGTGTGGGCGGCTCGTTGGCTTCTGGAACGCCTTCCCATCATCCCGCGTCGCTGATCAGCGACAGTCGGTACCCTCCGACGGTGCTCAGTGCGGGTTGCTCTTCGGGTTGGTGTCGAAGGGGCGAAGCATTCCCGGAGTACACGCAACCCGTGGGAGGCGTGGCTCACCGCAGCATGACTCTGATTCCATCGCGTTCTGAGGCGCGCGGGGAAAGATTCGCCGGCGAATTCGGGGAGAGCTCGACCGGCGAGCCGAGGACGTCAGAAGGACCGCCGAAACCGGGCGGCTGACCTTCGGCGGGACCCGGGCCGGCGGGCTGCGTTCCTGAACCCCCTCGATCGGGTATCGCCATCGTGTAGCTCCTAGGGGCCCATCCGCTCGGTCCCTTCCACGCCGCGCAATTGCGGTGATACTGCACGGTCGCCGACCGGTCCATGCCGAGCGGCCGAGTGGTAGGGATGAAAGTAAGAATGTCGCGTGCATCGACTCGGCGCGAGCTAAAATGCTTGGATAGAGATGCGCGATCGGGTCCGCGAAACGAGCGACAACTTGTGCGCCGCGTGGAACGCGCACGACGCGGATGGAGTCGTCGCGGCGTATGCCGAGGATGCGGAGTTCTTCGATGTCGTCTCCGGCATCATGACGAAGGGTCGAGATGCGATCCGCGGGCATTTCGTTGATTGCTTCGCCGGTTTCGGCGACTTCTCCGTCGCGCGGCAGGGGCTCGTGATCGACGGCACTACGGGCGCGGACCGGTGGGTCATGCGAGGTACCCATAACGGCGAGCACCAAGGAGTACCGGCGACAGGGAACGCTATCGAAGTTGCGGGCGCGACGTTCTCCGAATACGACGAACATGGCCTCGTGATCTGCGCCACGAACTACGTCAACGTGCCAGCATTCCTCCGCCAGCTCGGACTCGGCTGAGAACTCGACGACGACAAAGCCGGCGCCGCTCTCCGTGACGATCGCGCCCGGTTCGTATCGAAACCGCCAGCCCCGGGACCAGGGAAAACCGAAGGTGGCCGGCCGGGGCGCCGTTCCTGGTTTGTTAACTGACTTGGCGGACGGGTAGGAGACGGATCGTGGTTTGTTCGACGGGTGTGGATCCGACGCGTTCGAGGAGCGCTTGGGTTTGTTCCGCGGCGAGGGGTCGGCCGAAGTGGAAGCCTTGGGCGAGGTCGCAGCCAAGTTCGATGAGTGCGTCGGCCTGGGTTTGGTTCTCGACTCCTTCGGCGATGGGGATCAGTCCGAGGGTGTGGGAGATTTGCACGATTGCCGCGACGAGTGACGATTCGGGGTTTCTCATGGTGGTGAGGAACGACCGGTCGATTTTGAGCATGTCGATGGGGAATTGTTGGAGGGAGGCGAGCGACGAGTAGCCGGTTCCGAAGTCGTCGACGGCGAGACGGACGCCGAGCCGCCCGATGCATGCGAGCTTCGCGGCCGCGGCGGCGGGATCCTTGATGAGCGCGTTTTCGGTGATCTCGAGGATCAGGCGCGTCGGATCGAGTCCACATCGGTTGAGCAACGCTTCGACTCGCTCGGGGAGGTCAGCGTCGAGGAGTTGACGTGGTGAGATGTTGACACTGACTGATGGTGGCGTCATCCCACTGGCGCGACTCCACCGTTCGGCTTCGCGACATGCGGTGAGTAGTACGTGGTTGCCGATCTCGTCGATCAGTCCGCCCGACTCCGCGAAGGGGATGAATGCTGCGGGAGGGAGGAGGCCGCGGTCGGGGTGTTGCCAGCGGACGAGTGCTTCGAATGCCGTGATCTGTTGGGTTCGAAGTTCGTAGATGGGTTGGTAGTGCACGACGAGTTCTCCTCGTTCGGCTGCGCCGCGGAGATGCGTTTCGAGGTCGAGGCGTTCGACGGCGACACCATGCATCCCGGGCGCGTAGACGCGGGTGCAGTTCTTGCCGGCTCCTTTGGCGGCATACATCGCGAGGTCCGCGTTGCGCAGCATCTCATCCGCGTTGGTCCCGGCGTCGCCGAATGCGATCCCGATACTCGCGGTCGTCGCAAGGTGTTTCGCACCGAGCTGGACCGGTTCGGCGAGGGCAGTCATGAAACGCGCGGCGATGTCATTCGCGGAGCCCGGTTCGTCGAGGTCGTCGATCAGTACGGCGAACTCGTCACCACCGAGGCGTGCCGCGGTGTCGCCGTTGCGCAGACACGCGGTAAGTCGCTCGCCGGCGACGCGGAGTAGATCGTCGCCGGTCGAGTGGCCGAGGCTGTCGTTGACGGTCTTGAAGTTGTCAAGGTCGATGAACAGCACCGCCAGGCGCCCGCCCAGACGTTCCAACCGGGAGGTGGCGTGATCGACCCGGTCACGGAACAGCGCCTGGTTGGCCAGTCCGGTCAACGGGTCATGGAATGCTTGGTAGGAGAGTTCGCCTTGGAGCCGTCGGTGTTCGGTGACGTCGCGGAAGCTCCAGACCCGTCCGACGACTTCGCCGCCGATCCGTTGCGGTAACGAATCGCGTTCGACGACCCGACCGTCTTTGAACTCGACGCTGTCGTGGCTCTGCGCCTCCGGATCGGCGTAGAGCTCTTGGACCTTGGCGACAAACGCATCAGGGTCGACGAGCTGATCGAGAACGAACGAGAGCGCAACGGCGTCTTCACCCGATTCGAGTATCTCTGGAGGGACGCGCCACATCTCCACGAACCGGCCGTTGTAGTTCGTGATATGTCCCGAACGATCCACAACCAGAATCCCGTCGGCCGTGGATTCGAGGGTGGCGGCCAGCACGGAGTGCGACGCGCGGAGATCGTCGACCGCCCGCACGCGATCCGCGATGTCATGACCGGTCACGACCAGACCTTCCACCGTAGGGTCGACCAAGAAGTTGCTCAACGTCAGCGCGAACGGCACCGGATCCCCACCGACATGACGAAGGCGCAGGTCGACAGTGACCGGCACGCGAGCAGCATTGTTCTCTTGGTTCTGTGCTTCTCGAAGCGCGGCTTCGAACTCGGTGTGGTCACCGGCGTCGACCAGATCGGAGAAGGGCCGGCCCTCAAGCCACTCCTGGTCGTGACCCAGCAGACGCGTGACCGCGACCGAAGAAGCGGTGACTACACCGCTACCGGTCAGAAGGATCGTGAGCGACGCCGAGTTCTGCATGAGCGATCGAAACCGAGCGACCTCATCGCCGGCGATCTCCCACCGTCGACGCTCGGTCAGATCCCGAACACTGAGCAAGATCTCGTCGCCCAGTGGTGCACCGATCATCTCGACCAACCGCCACCCCTCACCGCTCCGCACCCGCAACTCGAGGAGCGAACCGACGTCCTTCGACTGGACACTCGCCACCGCCAGCGCCGCCAACTGCACATCGTCCGGATGGACGAACTCCAAGGCATTGACACCGACAGCCTCACCGAGCGACATGCCAAACAACCGCTCGGCAGCCCGATTCCCCCACCTCACCCGTGCCTCAGCATCAATCAGCAACGCCGCGTCTGGCAACGCAGTAGCGACGTCGGCGAGCACCCATTCTTCGGACACACCTCGGTATCGACACACAATCAGCGGTCAATAAGCCCAAATCGGAGACCGGGACGGAACCATTGAGCGACAGGCGCCCTCGCTCCAGCACCAGACCCCTCGGCCAACCCGATCGTGTCGCCCGCCAGGTCGACCGCGCCCAGTTCGCTCGCCGAACGGGCTCAGCGCGGCCATCGGCACGTCGCGGTCAACCCGTCGTATCCGGCGTACAGGCCGACTCACCACCGCACCCATGTCGTGACCTCCGGAAACGGTCTCCGACCTGGGCAAATACGAACTACACACTTGTCAGTGGGTGCCAGAAATTCGCACCGTTTCGCGAGCTCCCGCGGTCTCACCGCGGTCTGAGTCTGACACGCGTGTCAGGTTTCAACGTTTTTCGGCGACGTCAAGTTGTCCCCGGGCGAGGTCGACAGCGCACCGACCCCCTCAATCGGGTCTGTCCCTGTGCAGACGCGGCCGCCCTCCGTGCCTCACACGGACGACCTCGAGGATCGCGGGTCAGCTCGGGCGGAGGGTGTGTCAGTTTCTTTGTGCTTGGAACCGGGGCAACTCCAGTGGGGCATTAGCATTGTGAGATCGGGGTGTGGGGTTGGGGGGTTCTGGTGTTCCCATTGCGGGGCGTTGTCTGGGGGCGTGTGCCGCGCCTCGGAGCGGCGATCGCGGCTGGCGTGGCGTTGGCGACCGTTGGATTCGTTGCCTTGACGACGGTCGCGAGTGCAGCGTCGTTGTCGTTCGTGGTGACAACGACTGCCGATCTCGCGGGTACGAGTTGCGGATCGACGTGCAGTTTGCGCCAAGCGATCGGTGC
>JANYJV010000005.1 GCA_025361725.1 Acidimicrobiia bacterium
TCCCGCTCTTGGCCCTGCGGGCCGGGCCGCTCGGGCCACGCTGCGCCTTCGGACCCGCTACACGCGTCCGCGGCGGGGCGGCTCCGCTCTCGATTCCCGCTCTTGGCCCGACGTTGGCCTTAACGTTGGAACCAACTGTGACGAGGAGTAGTGGTGAACGCTGAGCTGACCTCTGCCCCTCCAACCACGCCGGCGGTGGGATGGTTGCGCGGCGTGATCGTCGACGCGATCGACGTCGAACGGTTGGGTGCGTTCTGGCAAGAGGTGCTCGGCGTCGGAGTCGGAGAGCAGGTTCCCGGCTGGCTGCAACTTGGGTTCGGTGCCAAGGGATCGCTGATGGCGTTCCAGCCCGTCGACGAGGTCGCACACACTCCGGGTCGACTGCGGATCGACATCGACGTGCAGGACCTCGAAATCGCGACGGCCCGGATCATCGAGCTCGGTGGTGCCCTCAAGGAGATCGTTCGGTTCCGCCCCGAGGAAGAGCACCGGGTCATGACCGATCCCGAAGGCAACGAGTTCAACATCGTGTTGCCGTTCCCACCCGACGCGGCTCCCCCGCCGGCCAATCGATGAAGTCCGCGCCACTCGTTCGCGAACGGGAAGGACTCACTGCCGAGACCGCCGAACTGTTCGTCCGGGCTGTGCTCGGCGGCGTGAACGTCGACGGGTATCCGACGCTGCTGCAACACGAACTGATTCACCAAGTGGCGGAGCACGTCTTCGGGCTCACCGTCGACGTGGACACCCTCGAACCACTCGAGGCGTGGGCGGCCAAGGAACTGATCAGAGATACGGCGCTGCGGCGCCGCCTCGTTCAGGCCATCGTCACGCTGGAGATGCTGGACGACCCCGTCCCGCCGCTCCTGGCGACGCACATCCGGCGCTACGCCCGCACCCTCGGCGTGGACGAGCCGATGGTGGAAGCGGCCCGCCACGCGGCCCGCGGACACCTGGCCCTGATGTACGCCGACATCCAACGCAACTCCTATTACACCCACGAAGCCATCGAGCAAGCCGTCGACGGTCACCTCTGGCGTGCGCTGCGTTCGAAGTTTGCCTACGGCAATCTGGTCGCCAGCCGTTCGATCGAACGGAGGTGGGCCGCGCTCGCGGACATGCCGAAGGGTTCACTCGGCCATACGACCGCCGAGTTCTATCGAATCCACGAGTTCCCAATTCCCGGCGCGCGCCACGGCATCGGCGAGATCGGCGCGCACCATGACTTCGTGCACGTGCTCGCCGACTACGCGCCCAACCCCGCCGGCGAGATCAACGTGTTCGCTTTCATCGCCACCGCCATGGACGATCCCAAAGGTTTCGTCCAGCTGGTCATGACTCTCGGCCTGTTCCAAAACGCGACCATCACCCACGTCGCGGGCAAGCGCGTGGTGCTGGCACGCGGCGGCACACTCGCCGAGCCGGGCGCGTGCGAACGGTTCGCCGACGCGCTGCACCGTGGCACTGCGTGCAAGGTTGACGCCCTCGGCATCGACCACTTCGCGATTGCGGCCGAGCCGCTCGGCGCGCTGCGGGACCGCTTCGGGATCGTTCCCCGCGAAGACCCGAGTCAACCCGGCGCCCTCGACCGTTCCTAGTGGTCCGTCGCTGCGAGCGTGTCAGTGCCGGCGTCAGTGCCGGCGCCCTGCGGGCTCAGGACCACCACGATCGCGGCCGCGACGCAGACCCCGGCGAGCGCCCAACTCGGTGAGTGAAGCGCGTCCACGAAGCGTTGCGCACCACCACGGCCCGCAGCATGGCGCTGCCCGCTTGCGAGCGCGCCCCCGACTGCAGCCAACCCGATGAGTGCACCGAGTTGGCGCACCTCGTTGACCACGCCCGAGGCGAGACCGCCGGCCGTTGCAGTCACCCCGCGCATCGCCGCAATGTTGGACACGTCGAACACGAACGCTTGGCCAATGCCCGAGAGCGCCAGGGCCACCGCGACCGTCACGATCCCGGACTCGGTGCCGAGCACCGCGAACACCGCCACTGACCCGGCCACAACGAGCATGCCGGCCGCCATCAGTAGTCGGACGTCGACGCGCTGAGTCAACGTTCCCGCCACCGGCGACAGCGCGATCAGCGGCACCGTCATGGCGAGGAAGACCGCGCCGGCACTCACCGCCGACAGACCCTGCACCTGTTGGAGGTACAACGACGCGAAGAACGCCACGCCGGCGAACGCGGCGTTGCCCACGAACGCGGTGACGCTGGCTGCTGTCCCTCGGCCGTGGGCGAACAGTGTGCGATCGATGAACGGCTTCGCGGCCCGCATCTCTTCGACCACGAACCAGGTCAGCGCGCCGAGAGCGGCGATGCCGGCACCCACGACAGGGCCGGAACCCCACCCCGACTCCGGCGCTTGGAGGACCGAGAACACTCCCAGTCCGAGTCCGGCAGTCAACGCAACGGCAGACCCAATGCCGAGGGGTGCACGCGATCGAGTGGCCGGGTCATCCTGCGCAGCCCGAAGCCACCACCACACGAGCAACGCGACGGGCACGTCGATCAGGAAGAACATCCGCCAGACCGACACCGATTCGATCAAGCCGGCCACGAGCGGACCCGCAGCCGATCCGACCGCACCGACTCCCGCCCAAATGCCCACCACCCGACCGCGGTTGCCTGGCGCGGTGGAGGAGTTCACCAGTGTGAGTCCGGTCGCCGCCAAGACCGACGCGCCGAGTCCTTGCACCATCCGTCCGCCGACGAGCACCTCCACCGTGCTCGCGAGGCCGGTCACGAGCGCGCCCGCTCCGAAGATCACGATCCCGATTCGCGTCAAGCGCACCGCGCCCCAGCGGTCGGCGGCGCGGCCCGCTGCGATCAGCGGGGCCGCGAGCGTCAACAGGTAGCCGTTCACCACCCACGCGAGATCCGCCGTCGACAGGTGGAGGTCACGGCCGATGGGGTTCAACAACACCGACGCGCCGAGGAAGTCCAGCGCAACGATCACGTTCACGGCGCACAGGACGATCACCACCGGTCCGAGGGACCGACGTGCGGGCTTCCGAGCGCGCGACGTCACCCGAACACGCCGAGCGCATCCGCGGCTGCGAACTGAACCGGCGGTTCGAGGATGGAGCCGAACGCATCCGAGCACCAAGCACCGAGGTGGTCGTCGAAGGTGGAAGGAACCACCGCCGCCTCGACCCCGGCGATCGTGCTCAGCACCTCACGCACCAACGGTGAGATCGGAGCACAGTCATCGGCACGCGACGCAAACGGCACCGACCAGAAGTCCGGCGTCTGCATTCCGGGCGCGCCTCCCGGGATCGTGCCCGGACCGTCCGGGGCGACCAAGGTGACGGTGGCCGAGCCCTGCCGACGGGAGTTCAGCAACGTGATCGTGATCGAGTTCTCGCGGCGCGCCAACTCGGTCCCGAGGTCCGCCAAAGAGCCGTCCCGAGCGAGGAGCTGCGCGTGCACGTACGCGCCGAGCGCATGGAGAAGCGTCTCCTCCGCGTGGCCCGCGCCCGGACCACTCCACAGCAGGTCATGCACGATCGACGGCAGCAGCAGGCGCGCGTCTTCCGCGCGGTACCGCTCGTTGACGACCCGCGCGGCACGACGCCCGCCTGCTCCGGCGACAGGCCCGACCACCCGGCCAGGCGACTCGGGCGTGCCGTAGGTGAGGCGATTCACCACGGTCCGGCCGGCGGTCCAGGCCTCGAACACCGGCTCCCCCACGGTCCCGACGAGTTCGACCATCACCTGCTCGATCGATGCGTCCGAGTGGCGGTGCCCGGTTGCCGGGGCCATCGGCGGTCCGTCCGGGTAGATCCCCGGTTGACCGAACAGGGGCGTTGAGGTGAACCGCCCGATGTCCGCCGGGATCTGCGGGGCTCGACGAAGCAGATCTGAGATCGCCGCATCACTCCCGGGTCCGTCCACGCTCACGCATCGACGGTACCGGCGGCGGGCGACCGGTCACGGGATGCCGTTGCTCCTCAGGTTCCCGTCATCGACGCGTCACCGGCGCTTCATCGCCCAGCCATGCGATCGAACTCGGCCTCGACTGGGATGAGCGCCTTGGACCACGCCCACCGGGTGTGAGGAGGCCGCCACCCCATGCTGATGAACGACGTCGACCCGGGCCTTGCGCACGCGCCGGTGACGATGCCGGATCCGATCCTTTCCTACCTCCAGCAACTCCATGATGAGTACCGGGATCTGACCGACGGCGCCACCGCCAACTACATCCCCGAACTCGGGAGCGCCGACCCGTCATCCTTCGGCATCTGCTTGGTCACCGCGGATGGTCACGTGTACGAGGTCGGAGACTTCGATCTCCCGTTCACCATCCAGTCGATCTCGAAGCCGTTCGTCTTCGGCATGGCACTCGAGGACCGCGGCCGCGACGCGGTGTTGTCGCGGATCGGCGTCGAACCGTCCGGCAACCCGTTCAACGCGATCGTTGTCGACGAAGCGTCCAACCGCCCGTTCAACCCGATGGTGAACTCGGGAGCGATCGTCGCAACGGGCCTGATCACCGGTGACGACATCCCTACTCGACGAGCGCGAATCCACGAGATGTTCGCGCGGTACGTGGGTCACCCCGTCGACATCGACCACGCCGTCTTCGAATCGGAACGACTCACCGGCGATCGCAATCGAGCGATCGGCTATCTCATGCGCGGCTTCGGGATGCTCGAAGGCGATTGCGAAGAAACTCTCGATCTCTACTTCCGTCAGTGCTCACTCCGGGTCAGCTGCCGGGACATTGCGACGATGGCGGCGACACTCGCCAATCGCGGTGTCAACCCGGTCACCGGCGAACGCGCCCTCGACGAGGATTACATCCCCGACGTGTTGAGCGTGATGAGCAGTTGCGGGATGTACGACTATTCGGGCGAGTGGGTCTACCGGGTCGGGATCCCGGCCAAGAGCGGTGTCTCCGGTGGCATCATCGGCGTGCTCCCCGGGCAACTCGGAGTCGCCGTCTTCTCTCCGCCCCTCGACGCGCAGGGGAACAGCGTGCGGGGAATCCGGGTCTGCGAGCGCATCTCCGAGGACCTCGCGCTCCATGTCCTGCGTGTTCATCCCACCGTCGGTTCGGGGGTGCGTCGCACGTACCGTGCCGGCGCCGCCCGTTCGAACGTCGTTCGGCCCGCGGCGGTTCGAACCATCCTGGACGAGAGCCCTGACGCGATCGTCGTCCATGAGATGCAAGGCGATCTCCACTTCACTTCGATGGAGAGCGCGTTTCGGGCCATCGCCGACGACGAGATGCTGCCCAAGACCCAGTTCGTGATCCTCGATTTCCGTCGGGTGATGAACGTCGACCGCGCCGCGCGTGCGTTGCTCACGTCGCTCGCCGAGGTGATGACCGGCTCATCTCGAACCTTGATCATCGCCCACGCCGATCACTCGGACGCACCGACGGTGAGCTGGCCGGGGCTCGCAACCTTCGGCGACGTCGACGAAGCGCTCGAGTGGTGTGAGGAACAGTTGCTGAGCCGCGCCGCCCTCAGGCACCACCCGACCATGGCACCGCTACGCGAGCAAGAGCTGTTGCGGAATCTGCCATCGGAGATCCTCGACGTCATCGAAGCCATCGCCACGGTCTCGACGTTCCCCGCCCGCACGCTGGTGATTCGAGAAGGTCAGCCGGCCGATGCGCTCTACTTCGTACTGTCGGGTGTCGTGAGTGTTCGCCTCGACGTCGGGTCGTCCGGCCGCCAACGGCGACTCGCGACCTTCGGCCCGGGGCTCGCCTTCGGAGAAATGGCACTCATCGACGACGGCGTGCGCACCGCCGACGTCGTCACCGACACCGAGACCACCGTCGCGATCGTCCCCGTTGCCGCGCTGGCGGTGCTCGACGCGGTCCATCCGACCCTCATGTCGATGCTGCTACGCAATCTGTCCCGCCAGCTTGCGACCTGGCTGCAACGCGCGAACGCGCAGGTTCGCGCGCTCGACGCGTAGCCTCGCCGGGTGAATCCCGACAGCCTCGCAATCAACCCGCTCTTCACCCGTTCCGGCGAGGCGAAGGAGCGACCACGGTTTGCTCTCGCCGACGACGAGATGCTGCCCGAGACTGCGTACCAAATCGTGCACGACGAGGCCATGCTCGACGGCAACGCACGCCTCAACCTCGCCACGTTCGTCGGCACCTGGATGGAACCGGAAGCCGCGCGCCTGTACCAAGACACCTTCGATCGCAACATGATCGACAAGGACGAATACCCGGCGACCGCGGCCATCGAAGAGCGCTGTTGGCGCATCCTCGCCGACCTCTGGAACGCGCCGGACCCTGGGAAGGCGATCGGCACGTCCACTATCGGCTCGTCGGAGGCGTGCATGTTGGGTGGCCTCGCGTTGAAGCGGCGGTGGCAACACGCCCGACGCGCCGCCGGGAAGTCGACCGAAACGCCGAACTTGGTGATGAGCTCTGCGGTGCAGGTGTGTTGGGAGAAGTTCACGAACTACTGGGACGTCGAGATGCGGTTGGTCCCGATCTCCGAGGACCACCCCACCCTCGACGGACACCAACTGGCCGACTATGTGGACGAGAACACCATCGGCGTCGTGGCCATCATGGGCGTGACCTACACCGGCCAGTACGAGCCGGTCGCCCAGATTTCGGCCGCACTCGACGCCATCCAGGCCGCCACCGGTCTGGACATCCCGATTCACGTCGACGGCGCGTCGGGCGCCTTCATCGCCCCCTTCCTCCAACCCGAGATCGAGTGGGACTTCCGCGTCCCACGCGTGCACTCCATCAACACGAGTGGCCACAAGTACGGCCTCGTCTATCCGGGCGTCGGATGGATCGTCTGGCGCACCGTCGAATGTCTGCCGGAGGACCTCGTTCTCAGCGTCTCGTACCTCGGCGGGGACATGCCCACATTCGCGCTCAACTTCTCCCGCCCCGGCGCACAAGTCTTGTTGCAGTACTACAACTTCTTGCGCCTCGGCCGGAGTGGATACGCCGCGGTCCAGGGCGCGAACCGAGACGTGGCGCGCTACCTCGCGAGTGAGATCGGCGCGATGGAGGCGTTCGACATCTGGAACGACGGCTCCGATATCCCCGTGTTCGCGTGGCGCCTCACCGAAGGTCATACCGAGAACTGGGACCTCTACGACCTGTCGGCGCAGTTGCGTCAACGCGGGTGGCTCGTCCCGGCGTATCCGATGCCGGACGACCTCGCCGACGTCACCGTGCAACGCATCGTGGTGCGCAACGGACTCTCGATGGATCTTGCCAACCTGCTCCTCGGAAGCCTGCGCGAGTGCGTCGCGTATCTCGACGACCTCAACGGACCGCTGCCCAAACATCGACGCGCCACCACCTCGTTCCACCACTGACGTTCGGAACCGCCGTTTCGCGCCTACGTCCGGTCGCCGGTCACGGCGCTTCGTCTGCTCGGGCTGGCCCTGGCATCCGTGGTGATGTTCTTCCCGCTGCAGCAGTCCGCTCACCGTCACTTCGAAACCAGCTCGGCGCGTGGTTGGCGGACGCTCCCGAGTCGTTGGGTGACATCGTTGCGTTGGAGGTTGCCGTCACCGCGTTCGGAGCCGGACCGGCGTTCACGTCCGTCGCCCTCGTCTATCTCGTCGGTTCGATCGTGTCGTCGATCGCGCCGACACTGGGCGAAGTTGGTTTCGTTGAAGCCACGCTCATCGCCGGACTGACGTCGGCAGGAATGGCGAGCCCCACGGCGGTCGCCGCCGTCCTCACATTTCGAATCGCCACCTTCTGGATTCCGCTGCTCCCGGGATGGGGTGCACTCACGCTGCTGCAACGATCCGGCGCCGTGTAGTCAATTTCTTGGGCGGGTGCGCGCACCCACTCGCCGGCGCGCACCCACTCGCCGCGTCAGGCGTTTGGCAACGACTGGCGTTCGCGGCGGCGCGCCCGGAGCCTGAGATCGATGAACACCACCCCGCCAACCAGCGCACCTTCGACGAAGAGTGTCTGCGCCAGATCGGGGAAGTTCCCGAAGCTGAGACCATGGTTGCCGCGATCACGCGCCCTGTCCGGCACGCGGTTGAATGATGCATTTCCCGTCGCGGCCTGGCGTTGGCGATCGTCGACGACAACGCTCGCCGCCGGACTGTGTTTCCATCCGTACCCGATCGCGACGATCCCCGCCACGACCAGCGCCACCAGGACCATCCGGCCCACGAACCCGAGCGCACTCCTCACGATGCCGACCTCGCCACCAGGCGTCGGCCAACGGAGACGATCCATCGCCAACTCAGCGCGACGTGAAGGCCGACGAGCACCACCGTGAAGTCCGCCGTCGTGGTGTGGAGCCCGGTCCAGAAGGAATCGGTGTTGGTCGAGAAGCCAAGCGCCGGAACCGCGTGTCGGGAGATCAACAGCCCGGAAGCGATACACAGCACCATGGCGAGAACCAGCGCGAGATCGACACCCCAGCGGATCACTTCGCGGCCGGTGCGCCGACCGAACAACCGTCGGGTCGTGCGCGCCACCCAGTCCCAGTGCAGCGTGATGTGGACGAGGAGCACCGGAGCGAGGCCGAGCCCGATCCACTCGTGCACGGTGAGGCCGGTGAACTGGAAGCTGTAGTCCACGATGAACGCGACGAGCAGTGCCGAATCGAGCCAGAAGTCGAGCCGGGTTCGCCCCGGCACCTGGCGCGTTCGGGCCCCGATTGGTTCCGACGGCGACGAGACGGAAACTGCTTCGCTCGCGTTCATGAGCAACCGTAGGACGGCTCGGCTCGGCCGCTTCCTGCCGGGCCTTTGATATTTACGTGCTTCTTGCACTCCGACCACACCGCGATCCAGCGGCAAGAATCAAGCCATGGTGGACCGCACGACCATCCAAGAGACCAGTGACGGCATCTACGCCGCCTGGAATGCCCACGCACCGGCTGCGGTCGCGGCCTTCTACAATGAGGACGCCGAAGTCATCGACTCGTCCGGAATCGCGACCCGTGGGCGCACCGCGTTGCGGGTCCTCTGGGCGGGTCGCCTGATGGGATTCCCCGACCTGCGACTCCACCGAACCAACTTGGTGGTGGAAGCCAACACGAGCGCCGACAGTTGGAGACTGCATGCCACCCACACCGGCGACTACGACGGTCTCCCGCCGAGCGGGCGCCGGGTCGAGATCGTGGGCGCAACCTTCACCGAATACAACGAGCTGGGTCTCGTCGTACGCGACACCGTCTACTCGAATGTCCTCGGCCTACTCAGCCAACTCGGCGTCGAATGACCGACATCCGCACTGCCGACGAACGGACCCAGCTCGAAGTGTCGCTTCCGTCCGAGTGATGGTCGGCGATCACAGGAACCATCGGGCGTTCCAGAACGTGCCCTGCGCGCAATCCGCCGCGCCGACGGCGTAGGTGGCCCTGTACGCTGGAGAGGTGCGGCGGACGAATATCTACCTGTCCGAGGACGAACAACTCGCGCTCGATGCGAAGGCCAAGGCCGAGGGTTCAACACGGAGCGATGTGTTGCGGTCGATTGTCGATCGTGAGCTCAACCTCGACGGTGGGGATGATGCAGACCTCGATGATCTCCTGGCCCAACTGGCGCCGGAAATCGCCAAGCGGGCGCGGTCGCTCAGCCGCCAGGACCCCGACCTGCGAAGCGCCTGAGCTTTCAGAGATCGCGGTACGAGTGATCATCGCTGAAGCGGTGCGCATCGCCGTCGAACATCGCGCAAATCTGCTGTTGGCCGAGATGCTCGGCGCCGCGATCTACCACCGAGCATCGGTGCGGGTGACTCCGAACAACATTGGCAAGACGTGGGACCCAGTCATACAGTCGGCCGGCATCGACTTTGCTGCGGTCGACCTCTGACTTCAGCAACCCATGCAGCTCAGCCGACGCGGTAGTGGAGGTGGGTCACGCCGGGAGCGTCGACGACGCGCGTGATTTCGAGTTCGGTGTGATCCGCGCCCAGGTGGTCGAAGAACCGCCGGCCGTGGCCGAGCAGAACGAGGACGACGTGGATCTCCATCTCGTCGAGCACCTCGGCGCGCAGGCTGCGTTGGGCGGTGTCGGCGCCATGCATCATCACGTTGCGGTCTCCGGCCGCCGCTTTGGCCTGGGCGACGGCCGATTCGATGCCGTCGGTGACGTACGTGATCGTCGCAGCTCCGGTCGGCGGATCGATGGGTGCTCGATGGGTGGGCACGAAGATCGGCACGCCGTCGTGATGGTCCCCGTTCCAATGTCCGGCGATGTCGAACGTCCGGCGACCGACGAGCACCGCGCCCGGCGCCATCAGTCATCCGTCTGGTCGCCGTACAGGGTGCCAATCCGCTCGGACCCGAGCCACCCGGCGTAGGTGGGCCCTTGGGGCCAGCCGTCGGGAACGTCCTGCCATTCCTCCTGCCGGCCGTAGGGCAGAACATCGACGAGCGGGAAGGTGTGGGACAGCGCTTCGGTGCCCCGCCCGTTCGTGTGCCACGTCCGGTACACGGTCCCGTCATCGCTGCGCACGAACACGTTGACCGCGAACCCGCCGCCCGGCGGAGCGCCGATGTCAGTCCCGAACGAGCTGTTCGCCGTCGAATACCAGTCCAGACGATTCCCCACCCGACGCTTGTAGGCAAGTGCCTCGTCGATCGGACCGTGGGTGACGATGACGAACCGAGCGTCGAAGGGCTCGAGGAAGTCGAGGCGGACAAACTGGGAGGTGAAGCTGGTGCAGCCACTGCACTGCCACGTCTCGCCGGGGAACCACATGTGGTTGTACACGATCAGCTGACGACGCCCGTCGAAGACGTCGACCAAACGCACCGGTCCCGCGGGTCCATCGAGCGTGTAGTCGGGCATCTCGACCGCCGGGAGGCGACGGCGATGCGCGGCGATCGCATCGAGTTCCCGCGTGACGGCCTTCTCCCTGACTCGCAGCTCGTCCAGCGCACGGCGCCACGTGACCTCGTCGACCACTGGCGGTATCGGTGTCGTAGATGTTCCCATGTTCACGCTCCTTGGTTTCGTTGCAACAACATTTCGAAGTAGTGCCGCAGATGGGTCACGCTGTCGCGTGCGAGTTCGGGATCGTCGGCGGCTTTACTCACGACGAACGCACCCTGCAGGACGACCTGGGTGTACCGGGCGAGACTCCGTGCGCGCGCCGCTACGTCGGGAGCATCCGGACCCGCGTGGTACAGCGCGGCGACGATGTCGGTCTCGAGGGTTTCGGCGTGGCCGAGGATGCTCGCGGCGCACGCGTCGCGGATGGCCGGGTGGCTGGCGTACGTCTCCTGCATCATCGTTCCAACGAGGCAGGTGTACTGCTCGATCGCGTCGCCGATGATCGAGGAACGGAAGTCCAGGTAGCCGAGCCCACGGTCGGCCGGATCGTCGTGCTCGTGGAAGGCCGCGTCAGCGAAGCGTCGGCTCGTGGTCACCGACCAGTGGTCGGCGGCCGCGATCGCGAGGTCTTCTTTCGACGCGAAGTGGTGGAAGAACGCGCCCTTCGACACCCCGGCCGCGGCACACAGGTCGTCCACCGTCGTGGCGTGGAGGCCTTGCGTTCGGATGACCGACACGGCGGCATCGAGGAGGAGCTCTCGGCTGGAACGACGGGGTGCGAAGGGCACCCGCCGAGCATGCCAACCAGTCGGTTTGTTTGCAAGGTCGGAATCACACCCGCATGTACGATCAGCCGGTGGAGAACAGGAAACTCGCACGGCGATGGTTCGCGGCCACCGCCGCGGCGGTGGCGGCCGGAATCATGATCCAACTCTTCGTGACCGCAGATGTCACCGGCGGGCACTTCACGAACACAACGAGCCGCGTGCTCAACGTGTTCGTCTTCTTCACGATCCAATCCAACCTGCTCGTCGGCGCGACCACGCTGTTGCTCGCGATCAGGCTCGAACGGACATCACTCGCGTTCCGAGTGTTCCGGATGATGGGAATCGTCGGTATCACCGTCACCGGCATCGTGTACCACGTCGCGATCCGAGCGTTCCTCGAACTCGATCGCTGGGCGTTGGTCGCTGACCACCTCCTCCACACCGTGGTCCCGGTTCTCGCAATCGTCGGTTGGATTCTCTACGGACCCCGTCGACTCACCTCGCTGCGGGTCGCCCGGCTCACCGTGGTGTTCCCCTTGGCGTGGTTCGCGTTCACGTTGACCCGAGGCGCCATCATCGACTGGTACCCGTACACCTTCATCGACGTCAACCATCTCGGCTACTTCAAGATCGCAGTGAACGCGATGTGGATCGCATTGCTCGTCTTCGCCCTCGCGGCCGGTGCCACCAGCTTCGACGGGTGGCGAGATCGCGCACTGCGACCTGGCACACTCGAACCAGACTCCGACGGCGTCGCGATGAGGTGACGTCCATTTGGAAGGAGCGGTATGGCAAAGATCGTCGTGACCCACGGCGTCGTTGACGTGGACAACTGGTTGAAGGGCAAGGCAGAGCGGGCGGAGGCCATCACCGGGATGGGATGCACGAACGTCTTGGACTATGTAGCCCAGAATGGCAGCAAGGCGATCGCGATAAGTGCTGAGACGCAGGATGTCGACGGGGTTTTGGCCGCGATGGGCTCACCATCGCCTGAAGTCGCGGATTCCATGGAACGCCACGGCGTCGTTCCGCCGCTGACCGTCTACATCGAGAAATAGCGCGTCGAGCTGCAGCGACTCCAGGCGATCGGTTCAGCGGCCCATGCTGCGAGAACACCCGACTCGGTGCCGCTCCGGCGGCGAGTCGCCGCGCGTGGGTCGCCGGGTCGACACTCCGGTCACGCCCCAGTGCTCACCGTGGTGGCGGTTCCTTGACCGCCGGCTTGGATCACGCGTTGGTTCAGATCGGTGCCCGTGAAGGTCACGACGTTCACCACCGAGCCGGCATCCACGTCGGCCTGCGTCACCGTGTACGTCCCGGTACAGCTGGCCGTACCCCCGGGCTGGAACGGATTGGAAACCTGGCAACTCGTCACGACCAAGCCGGAGAGTGGGAAGTTCTTCCCGATGTCGGTGAGGGTCACATCCCCGGTGTTGGTTGCGGTCATGACCCAGGTGATGGTCAGACCGAGCGAAAGTCCGGCTGCAGGTGAAGCCACCACCGTGACGTTCATCTGCGGATGTTCGCCGGTGCTCACGGTCACCGACGCGTTGCGGAGGGTCGAGCCGCCCGCGTACGCGGGTGCCACCGATGCGTTGTCGACAATCGAGCCGGCGGCAACATCGGCCGCAGTCACCCGGTATTGCGCCGTACAGGTCCGGGTCTGAAAAGGCCCCATCCCGTATCGGAGCGGCGAGTTGCAGGACAGCGTCGGATTGCCGGCGAGCCCCGACGACAGCGGCGTGGACCGGAACGACATCGTGCCGGTGTTGGTGATGGTGTAGGTGTAGGTGACGATGTCGTTGCGCACCTGCCTCGCCGTCGGGCTAGCGGCTGCGGTGAAGGTGAGATCAGGAGTGCCGAAAAGGGGAATCTTGACGACCCCGCTTCCGAGTTTGTGCTGGATGAGGAAGTCGCCACCGATGACCATGCCGACGGTGACGCTCCCCACGAACGAGTCGTAGCCCGAGACGACATGCGACCAGGAACACGTCACATCCATGAGAGTCACCACCCACGTAGGGCTGCAACCATTCAGAGAGAGGACCCTGCCGCCGCCGCCGGGTACAGGACCGCCGCGAACGACTCCACTTCGAGGGGATCGAGGGCGAAAACGGTGTCTTCCACGGTGAGACTGAACGTCACGACGGTGCCGATCCCTGCGGTGGTCGGACTCGCGCTCGCACTGATGGTGCTCCCGAGCCGAGCCGACGATCCGGGGCTGAGATGCTGCGCGGCGTTCCGCGTCGCCGCGTCGAGGTGGGGCGGGACCTTCGCTCCGGAGGTCGAAGTCTTCGGTGGGGTTGCTCCTGGGTGAGCGCCAGCAACTGTCGAGATTGCGACCAATCCGCTGACCGTCAGAACGGCCACCACCAGCAATCGTCGGCTCCTCGACATCCCGATCCATCGACCCCGCGCCCCGCAGGCTTGAGGTAGCTATGCCGCCGGGGCGACTCCTGCATAGTCGTCACGCGAGACGCGCCTCCTCACGAGCGAACCGTTGGAGAGTGGCACGTCGGTGGGTTGGCCCTCGAGCGTGAACCGAACCTGACCGATCCCGGGCCGACTGGTGAGCGTGAACACCAGCTGCGCCAACGCCAGAGACTGGTCCGCGCTCGGGAGGCCGGAAAACGTAGTCCGCAGATCCACCGTTGCGGTGCCGGCAACCACCGAGATCACCTGTGCGAGGTTCTGCCCGAGCAACGCTGAGCGCAGGCCGGTCTCCACCTCGCCTTTGGTCGGACCTTCCCGAAGCATGTTCAGCAACACCTGCGGGGACGCAGCGGGAGCAAGCCGGCGCGCCACTGCCACCAGTCGTCCACTCTTGGCGAAGAATACCGAGGCCGCCTCCCCCGCGGCGTCCGAGGCAATGGCGCCGCGATTTCGATTGAGCAAGTCGAACGGAACTCGCTTCGGCGCCATCTTGGTGGCTGTGGTGTCCTTCGGCACCCCACAGGACGCCACAACGGTAACGACCGCGATCACTCCGAGAATTGGTCGAACCGGTTTGTGAATCATGCGGGTCTCCGAGGGATCTCGATGACGAAGCGGGCGCCGCCCTGCGGGGACTCCGTCACCCACACTCGGCCGCCCTCGAGCCGGAGATGTTCGACGACGAGCGCCAGTCCCAGACCGGTACCCGGCTTCGACTCGGACGAGCTGCCCCGCCCGAACCGATGGAACACGTGCTCACGTTCCTCGACGGGCACACCCGGTCCTGCGTCGTCGACGGCCACCAACCAGGTTGTTGCGGTCCCGCCGACAACGACCGAGCGTGCCCCGCCGCCGTAAGCGTCGGCATTGGCCAAGAGGTTGGTCAACACCTGGGCGATGCGCCGCTGGTCGACGAACACCCGTGACGGTGCCGACGGCTCGATCTCCAGCGAGACGTGTTCACGCTGGGTCGACTGGAGAACCCCGCGCACCAAGGCCTCCGGCATCGCTTCGACCCGTTGCGGGGCATCGGCCCCGGCATCCAGTCGTGAGATTTCGAGCAGGTCGACCACGAGACGCGTGAACTTTTGCAGCTCGCCATCGAGCACGTCGAACGCGGTTACGGTCGCAGTGTCGGTCGCCACCGCAGCTTGCCGACGCCGGGCAATTTTGAGTGCTGCACCCATCGTTGCGAGTGGGGTCCGGAGCTCGTGACTGACGTCCGACGCGAACTGAGCTTCGCGTTCGATCCGGCGCCGCAACCCCGCGACCATCGCGTTGAACGAATCCACCAGCGGCTCGAGGTCACTATCGCCCTCCGCATCCAGACGTTCCTCGAGTGCCCCCTCCCGGATCCCACCGGCGATTGCGGCCATGCGCCGTACGGGTCGCAGCACCCTCCCCGCTGCGTACCACCCGATCACGGCACCGACCGCCGTCACGAGCGCGGCTGCCACCACCAACGCGCGCGCCAGCAGGATCAGCGTCTGATCCAGATCTCGGTTCGGCGTGAACTCGAAGTACGAACCGTCGACGGCCGGCAGCGGTAGCCCGACGGCGACCTGGGGCACCGACGCGAGCTCGGTGTTCTGCGTACCGGCCTCGCCTGCCGCCACCAACCGTCGGAGCGAGCCAGGGACTTCGGCGCGGCTGACCCCGACGGACGTTCCGAACCATTGGCGTCCGACGCGCATCACGACACTGTTCGAGCCGGTGCGCGCCTGCGCGAGTGCAACACGCACGTCGAGACGGTTCACTTGCAGGGCATCCCGAACTGCGCGCGCGTTCACGAACGCTTCCTGACGTGCCGTCGAGTCACGTCGGTCGAGCAGATAGGAACGAGTCAGCTCGTACGAGAAGATCGCCAATCCCGCCGAGATAACGAGCGCGAGTCCGGCGAAGACCAAGGTCACCCGAGCGCGCAGGCCGAGCCGATGTGCTCGCGGCAGCAAGGAGCTCACACGGCGGAGCGACGCCGACGACGGTCCATCTCCGGCACGGTACAGCGTCGTTCGTGCGCACCCGCGACCACCACGACCCTCGCGCTCGACCTCGTGGTGCTCGCCGTCGACCCGCGGTGCGCGCCGCTGAGCGCAGATCAACTCGGGCTCATCAACTCGGACGGACGATCTCAGCCAAGAGGTCCATGGAGCGGAGCCAGGCGTCGAGGTCCTTCTGCCAGGGTGCCGCCACCATGTGCTGGATGCCGGCGGCTTCGAACGCCGCGTTCTCCTCGCCGACGAGACCGGGATCCATCCCCTGCGGATCCCACCCGGTCCGGGCCGAGATGGTGAACGAGGGCTCCGGCCGATCTCGCCGGAGACGCGCCACGATCGGGACCACCTCCGGCGGCTTGAGGCCCACGATGTGGAAACCGTCGCCCTTGGCCACCGCGCGTCGGAACGACGCCTCGACTCCACCGCCGATCCAGATCGGGATCTCACTGGCCGGCTTAGGGAGAAAGCGGATCGCCTCGAGGTGGTGCCCGGCACCGTCGAACGTCACCGGGTCGTCCCTCCATACGACGCGGAACAGATCGAGGATCTCGTCCATGCGCCGGCCCCTGGTCTCGAACGACTGACCGAGCGCGTCGTACTCGCGCTTGCTCCACCCGACCCCGGCCCCGACGATCAGACGCCCGCCGCTCATCGCGTCGACGCTCGCCAGGTGGTTCGCCAGCCATACCGGGTTGTGTTGTGGCACGACGAGCACGCTGGTACCCAGGCGAACCTCGGTCGTGACCGCGGCCGCCCAACTCAGTGTGGCGAACGGGTCGAGCAGGAACGGTGATGGATAGGTCTGCTCGGCCGGATGCACGATGTGATCACTCACCCACACATCGCGGAACCCGAGGTCCTCCGCGTGCCGGGCCGCGCGAGCCACTGCGTCGCCGCTGGCCACTCGTCCGTACTGGGGAAGGTGGATGCCGTAGGTCATCGCCATGGCGCGATCCTGCCAGGCGTCCGATCACGGCGATGGCGTCAACGTGATCGGGGCGTCCACTTCATGAGAAGTGGACGCCCCGATTCGAATGCTCTGCGCACCTCGGTACGGCTCGGTGGCGATCAAACGCGATGCGCCTTGAGCTAGGAGTTACGAGCAGCCGCTCGTGGCACCGCAGCTCGGGCAGGCGTGACACGAACCGGCCCGCTGCATGATGTCGCCGCAGACGTAACAGAGCACGTGCTCCCGCTCGCGGATCACGGGTGCCGCGGCGGCCGGAGGTGCCGGTGGAGCCGCAGCCTTGGGAGCTTCCGCTGCGGGGGCCGCGGGTGCACGGTCCTCGGGCGGGAGCATGTCGAGCCCGGCTTCGGTCGCTTGCGCGTCGATCGCCTCTTCCACCCCCGGCAGCGTCGGCTGGAGCCGCTCGCTGATGGTGAGGATGCCCAACTCGCGTCGCTTCGCCTCGGGGAGGTACTCGACCGCGAGCCGGCGGAAGATGTAGTCCACGAGGCTGGTGGCGAACCGGATGTCCGGGTCGTCGGTCATACCCGCAGGCTCGAAGCGCATGTTGGTGTACATGTCGCAGAACGCCTCGAGCGGCACGCCGTACTGCAAACCGTGGCTCACTGAGATCGCGAACGCATCCATGATCCCCGAGAGCGTGGAGCCCTGCTTCGACACGTTGAGCCACAGCTCACCCGGCCGGCCGTCCTCGAACTCGCCGACGGTCACGTACCCGTGGCAATCCGCAACCCGGAACGAGAACGTCTTCGACGACCGCACCCGCGGCAGCTTCTGACGGACCGGCTCCTGCACGATCACGTGCTCGACCACCCGCTCGACGATGCGTTCGGGTGTGGACTCGATGATGGTGCCACCCTCGAGCGCCACCGGTTCGGCCGTGCCGTCCTTCTTCTGGGTCGACAGCGGCTGACCCACCTTGCAGTTGTCGCGGTACAGCGCGACCGCTTTGAGGCCGAGCTTCCACGCCTCGATGTGAAGTGCTTCGACCTCTTCGACCGTCGCCTCTTCGGGCATGTTCACGGTCTTGCTGATGGCGCCCGAGATGAACGGCTGCACCGCACCCATCATGGTGACGTGACCCATGTGGTGGATGAAGTTGTCACCCATGGAGCAGGCGAACACCGGCAGATGCTCGGGATTGAAGTTCGGCGCGCCCATGATCGTCTTGTGCTCGTCGATGTGGCTGATGATGCCGTCGACTTGGCCTTCGGAGTATCCGAGCTGACGCAGCGCACGCGGAATCGTCTGGTTGACGATGAACATCGTGCCGCCGCCGACGAGCTTCTTCGCCTTCGTGAGTGCGAGGTCCGGCTCGATGCCGGTGGTGTCACAGTCCATCATCAGACCGATGGTCCCCGTCGGCGCGAGCACGGTGGCCTGGGAGTTGCGCACGCCGTACTGCTCACCGAGCTCGACGGCTTCGTCCCAGCTCTGCTGCGCAGCGGAGAGCAGCTCCGGCGGGACCAGCTCCTCGTCGATCTTCGCGGTCTCGGCCCGGTGCATACGCAACACGTTCAGCATCGCGTCTTCGTTCTCGGCATATCCCGCGAACGGTCCCATGCGACCAGCGGTACGCGCGCTGGTGGCGTACGCGTGACCGGTCATGAGCGCGGTGAGCGCGGCGGCCCAGGCGCGACCGGCCGGCGAGTCGTAGGGAATCCCTTGAGCCATCAGCAACGCACCGAGGTTGGCGTAGCCGAGGCCGAGCTGGCGGAACTTGCGGCTGTTATCCCCGATCGATTGCGTGGGGTAGTCGGCGTTGCCAACGAGGATCTCCTGCGCGGTGAACATCACCTCCGCGGTGTGCTTGTACGCCTCGACGTCGAACGCTTCGTTCTCGCCGATGTACTTGAGCAGGTTGATGCTGGCGAGGTTGCACGCCGAGTTGTCCAGGTGCATGTATTCGCTGCACGGGTTGCTGGCGTTGATGCGGCCGCTGTTCGGCGCGGTGTGCCATGTGTTGATCGTGGTGTCGAACTGCATGCCGGGGTCTGCGCACGCCCACGAAGCCTCGGAGATCTGACGCATCAGGTCACGGGCCCGGAGCGTGCGGATCGGGTCACCGGTGGTGACCGACTTCAGGTCCCAGTCCTTGTCGTCCACGACCGCGCGCATGAAGTCGTCCGTGACCCGCACCGAGTTGTTGGCGTTCTGGTACTGGATCGAGTGGCTGTCTTTGCCGTCGAGGTCCATGTCGAACCCCGCCGCCGCGAGCGCGTGGGCCTTGCGCTCTTCATGGGTCTTGCACCAGATGAACTCTTCGATGTCCGGGTGATCCGCGTTGAGGATGACCATCTTCGCGGCGCGTCGGGTCTTGCCGCCGCTCTTGATCGTGCCGGCCGACGCGTCCGCACCGCGCATGAAGCTGACCGGCCCGCTCGCGGTCCCGCCACCCTTCAGGCCTTCGGCGCTGGAGCGGATGTTCGAGAGGTTGATGCCCGATCCGGAGCCCCCCTTGAAGATCGTCCCCTCTTCTCGGTACCAGTTGAGGATGCCGTCCATCGTGTCCTGGACCGCGAGGATGAAGCAGGCGCTCGCTTGCTGGGGCACGTCCTTGACGCCGATGTTGAACCAGACCGGTGAGTTGAACGCGGCGCGCTGGGTGACGAGGATGAACTTCAGTTCGTCCCGGAACGACGAAGCTTCTTCGTCATCGGTGAAGTAGCCGTCACGCACGCCCCAGTCGGTGATCGTGTCCGCCACGCGGTCGATGACCTGGCGCAGCGACGACTCGCGCTCGGCGGTTCCGAGGCTGCCTCGGAAGTACTTCTGGGCGACGATGTTGGTGGCGTTCAGCGACCACGACGTGGGGAACTCGACCTCGGGCTGGAAGAACGCGTCCGTGCCGTCCTTGTAGTTCGTGATGCGGGCCTCGCGCCGCTCCCACGTCAACCCGTCATACGGGTGCTCCCCGTCTCGCGTGAAGTACCGACGGATTCCGATTCCAAGCTGTTCCGGCGCCATCGCCATGAAGCTGTTCCCCTTTGTGTTCAAGCGTGCGGGCCGCCCGTTTGAAGGCCCGTCGTGCATTCCGCCCGTGCTCTGAACGTCAGTTCGAAGTCGGTCTGACGCAGAAATGACGTGTGATTGTGGTGTTGCCACTCTTCACGGTTACAACCACAACATGTTGTGGTTGCTTCCCCATCTACCGCGACATGGAGGATGAATTACAACACTGGAGTTCGGCCGTGTCAACGCCAGACCGCCCGGTTCGCGAGATTCGGCGATGACCTGCACAAACGCGAAACGCGCGTGTTACGAGGATTCCCGTTCGGGTGATTTGGGTGCCGACGACTTCTGGAGTTCGACCACCTCGGCCTCGAAATCCGCCAGATCGTCGAATTGCTTGTAGACCGAGGCGAACCGCAGGTACGAGACCGGATCGAGCGGGCGCAGCCGCTCGAGCACGGCAAGCCCAAGGGCATCGCTCGTGACTTCGACCCCCTGACGGGCCGCCCACTCGGCCAACTCGTCCGCCATCTCTTCGACGGCGTCCGATGCGACCGCCCTCCCCGCCGTGGCCTGAGCGATCCCGCGAGCGAGCTTGTCCCGGTCGAAGGGCTGCACCACCCCAGTGCGTTTCCGGACCACCAGCGCAATCGGCTCGAGTCGTTCGTAGGTGGTGTACCGGCGTCCGCAGGCACGGCATTGTCGGCGCCGACGAATCGCGTCGCCGTCGGTTGCGGTTCGTGAGTCCACGACCTTGTCCGAATGTTCCGAGCAGTAGGGGCAACGCATCGCTCGCAACGTAGCCGCACCGACTTCAGATGAAGCCAGCCTCCGTCCGCTTCCGCTGCTCACGCTCGCCGACCCACTCGCTGGTCGGGGGGCTCCGGTCAGCCCTTCGTCACCCCTGCCACCGCAACACCTCTCCGGGCATGACGGGTCCGTTCCCGCGAGCGTGCACGAGCGCGTCAACCACGGCACGCGGATCGTCATTCGGCGCCAGGCGCGAGGCCGCGCCCCACAACGAGTCTCCTGCACGAACCACATAGCGGTGCACGGCCGGCGCATGGGTCGGCAATCCGAGTGACGGTCCACCGAGCGCAGCACCCGCCTGGCCGACGATGACCACCGCACCGATCAGGCCGAAGAGCGCGAACAAACGACGGCGACGAAAGGTGGCGGCAGAGGCGTGGCGCGTACTGAGGCGCGGGGTCACAACCCGAGAGACGTCGGCAGGGGCCTCGGTGACCTCCACCGCCCTGCGCAGCGCCAGCGGCCCACGAATCGGCAACGTCTCTGGCGCGCCTGCGCTTCGTGCACATGCCGGACGCGCTGCTCGGCATTCACCAATGCGGACTCGTCGCCCGCTTGTTCGTTCGGTGGTCAGGATTGGCGCCATGGGGTTCCTCCGTGGGGAAGGGTTTCCGGGACGTTGCCCGGTCTTCGGGATCTCAACGCCGCAGCGCCGGGATCCGGGTGGATCAAATCATGAGGGTGCGACACTCGATGTCGCTCAGTGTTTTCAGTGTCTCTGCTCGATCAGGTGGATCGACTTCGAGCGGAGTGCGCATCGTCGTTCCAGCGTATCGAACGTCCGTTCGGATTCACCACTAGAACACGAACGGTCGTTCGTTGTCAAGCAACTTTCGAACGGATGTTTGCCACGAACATGCGCTCGTGTTATGGTGCTTTCATGAGTGAAGCGGGACCCGGACACTCCCCAGCCAGCACGCCAGCGAAACGGGGCCGTCCGGCCCGGTCCGCAGGACCAGGAGGACAAAGTCATGAGTGAAGCTGCACCCCTTACCCCCCGCCAGCGCCAGGTCCTCGAGTTCGTCGACTCCGAGGTCCGCCACAAGGGCTATCCGCCCAGCGTCCGCGAGATCGGCGACCACGTCGGACTCTCGTCGAGTTCCACCGTCCACGCGCACCTCGCCGCCCTCCAGGACAAGGGGTATCTGCGCCGAGACCCCGCCAAGCCGCGTGCCATCGAAGTGTGCTTCGAGCCAGGCTCGGGCGCCATCGTCGATCGCCGTCCCGTTGTTCATGTGCCATTGATCGGTGACGTCGCCGCCGGTACGGGCGTCCTTGCCGCCGAGAACATCGAAGAGACGATGCCCTTGCCCGAAGATCTCACCGGCGACGGCACACTCTTCATGCTGCGCGTCCGCGGAGACTCGATGATCGAGGCCGGCATCTTCGATCGTGACTACGTCGTGGTCCGCCAGCAACATGGTGCGGACAACGGCGACATCGTGGTGGCCGGCATCCCGGGCGAAGAAGCGACGGTCAAGACCTTCATCAGGAAGAAGGGCTCGATCATCCTCCGACCCGCGAACCCGGCCCTCGAAGACATGGTGTTCGCGCCCCACGAGATCACGATCTACGGCAAGGTCGTGACCGTGATGCGGCGGCTGTAGCCCAACCGATGCTCCCGGCCCGCATCTCGCTCGTCACCCTTGGCGTCACGGACCTGGATCGGTCACGTGCCTTCTACGACGCGCTCGGCTTTCCCCGCGTCGGTGAGACCGAGGGCGTCGCGTTCTACCGCACGGGCGGCGCGATCCTCAGCCTGTTCCCCGTCGAGTCACTCGCCGAGGATGCGCATGTCTCATCCGAGCGGTCGGGATTCCACGGCGTTTCGGTGGCGATCAACCTCGCGTCCGAGGCGGAGGTGGATGCTGCCTTCGAACACGTCGAGTCCATCGGCGCGATGATCCTCAAGGCGGCCGAGCACGTGTCCTGGGGTGGGTACAGCGGGTACTTCGCGGATCCGGACGGCCACGCGTGGGAGATCGCGTACAACCCGCACTGGCCCCTCGACGATCAGGGACTCCCCCAGCTCGGCTGACCCAAGCGCCGACCCAAGGCCGTGACGTCGACCTCAGCGAGGGGCGACCGAGATCCCACAGAGTGCGGCCGCCGCGCCGAACAGCAGTCGTTTGTGTTCGGCGATGACCTGGCGGTTCTTCCCCGCCATCGGCTCAGCAAGGTCCACGGCCACACCGAGCAACCGCTCGTCGTCGCTCGTGTCCGTGACGATTCCGAGCGCGTGGGCGTCCTCGGCGCAGTAGCGCTGCCCGGTGAGGATCGCATCGTGGGCCGCTTCCATCGGCAGGCGCGCGGTCACCACCGCGGTCATCGCCTCGGTCAACGGGAGTCCGAGGTCCACCTCGGGCAGGCACCAATAGCCGCGATCGTTCCGCATCACTCGCGCATCGAAACAGCACGACAACATCGCGCCGGCGGCGAAGGTATGGCCGTTGAGCGCGCCCACGATGTAGCCCGGGAACAGCAGGAGTCGGCCGAACAGCTGATGCAACAGATCGATGGTTGGTCCCGCTTGGTCGGCGTCCACCATGAACCGGTCCAGATCGAGGCCATTCGAGAAGAACTTGCCGGTGCCGATCACCACAACGGCGAGCGCGCCGTCGATCGTTTCGAGTTGATCGAGCACTGCGTGCCATTCGGTCATCGAGTCGAGATTCATCCGGTTCTCGCCGTCGTCCCATCGCACGATGCGAACGTCGCCCTGCACCTCGATGTCGATGCTCATGTCGAACCTTGTCCTCTCGCTCCTCCGCAGCGGGCCGGACGGCCACGCTGCGCACGTTCATCGACTGCACCGCCTTCACAGGCTGTGCTCCGCGCTTGCCCCGAAATTGCTTGATTCATCCGACACCCAAGAAGCGAGCCAACACCGCGTGGCATCCATCGAGGGATTCGCGCGTCACGAACTCTTCGGCGGTATGGGCGATCGTGGGATCGCCGGGTCCGAAGTTCAACGCCGGAATGCCGTGCGCGGCGAAGCGCGCGACGTCGGTCCAGCCGAGTTTCGGTCGCACCCCGAGGTCGAAGGTACCCACGAGCTCGGCGACGAGCGGATTCCACAGATTGGGCGGCGCCGCGCTCGATCCGTTCAGAACTTCGATCTCGTCCGCGTCGGCGAAGAGGGCGCGAGTTTCGGCCTCGGCCTCCGCGAGGCTCAGGCGCGGCGCGAACCGACGGTTGACGGTCAAGGTCGCAAGGTCGGGGACGACATTGTTGGCCACACCACCATCGATCCCGACGGCTTGGAGCGACTGACGGAACGGCAGGCCGTCGACGTCGACAGTCCCAGGGTCGGTCTGCTCCACCGTGGCAAGCGCACGCGACAGGCGATGGATCGCGTTGCTGCCCATCCACGGACGCGCGGTGTGTGCGCGTTCCCCGCGATAGGTGCCGCGCATCGTCAGCGTGCCCTGACACCCGGCTTCGACCCACCCTTCGGTCGGCTCCAACAGGATCGCGAGATCGCCGCGCACGAGTTCCGGGCGTGTCTCGAACAGAACCCGGAGCCCGTTGAACTGCTCGGCGATCTCTTCGGCCGCGTAGAAGACGAACGTGGCGTCGAACCGGGCCTGATCCGGGTTGGCTGCGACTGCTTCGGCCAGCACCGCCATCACCGCCAGGCCACCCTTCATGTCCGTAGTCCCCAGCCCGTGAAGCGTGTCCCCGTCCCGGCGCGGCGTCTGATTGCCGTTCGGTGGGACCGTGTCCAGGTGACCACCGAGCACCACCCGCTGATCCCGGCCGAGATCGGTACGCACGACGATGTTGTCACCGACCCGTTCCACGGTGAGGCCGGGCGCGCCGACTCGCAGACGTTCCTCGATGATCGTGGCGAGCGCCGCCTCGTCCCGACTCACCGACGGCACCGCGCACCACTCCTCGGTCAACGCAAGGAGATCGGTCACGTCATTTCCAGTCTCGGTCTCACGTGGTGAGACCAGAGTCGCGCAGAATGTCGTTCAGCTGCGCCTTGTCGTGGCGCTCACCCTCGTTCAGTCGCTTGATCACCAGCACACACGGAAGGCCGAACTCACCGCCGGGGAATGACCTCGGCCGGATCGCACTGACGGTCACGCACCAATCCGGGATCACACCACGCGACAGTTCGGTGCCGGTCTCCGCATCGATCACCGGGATCGAGCCGGACAAGATCGTGCCGGCCCCGACGACCGCGCCGTTGCCGACACGTGCACCCTCCACGATCATGCTGCGCGAGCCGATCAATGCGTCATCGCCCACCATCACCGGCGAAGCATTCGGCGGCTCCAAGACGCCACCGATTCCCACGCCGCCCGACAGATGGACCCGTTCGCCGATCTGGGCACACGATCCGACCGTCGCCCACGTGTCCACCATCGAGTCCGCACCCACGTACGCGCCGATGTTCACGTAACTCGGCATCATGATCACGCCCGGCGCCAAGTGCGCTCCCCATCGGGCGGAGGCCCCGGGGACGATGCGTACACCGGCCGCTTCGTAGTTGCGCTTCAGCGGGATCTTGTCTCGGTACTCGAACGGACCGAGTTCGATCGTCTCCATGTGCGTGAGTTTGAAGAGGAGGAGGATCGCTCGCTTCAACCACTGGTGAACCACCACGTCGTCGCCGACGCGTTCGGCCACCCGCACCTCACCCCGGTCCAGCAGATCGATCGCCGACCGCACACATGCGCCGGCTTCGGCCTCGGACATCACCGCCGCGATGTCGTCCCGGTGCTCCCAGAGCGCGTCGATCTGTGCTTCGAGTTCAGCCATGGTCAGAGCGTAGGCAACCGCCCGCGCCGACCCGGGACTGTTCCGTGCCGTGTGCTCAGGCGTGGCCCGCAGCTGCGAGCCGCGTCAGTGCGAGTTCGAGACGTTCGTTCGGTTGCGTCAGTGCCAGCCGCACGTGGTCCGCGCCTGCGGGTCCGTACAGTCCGCCCGGTGCCACCAACGTGCCCGCCTCCGCGAGCCGGGCGGCGACCTCCCACCCGTCGTCGACCTGATCCTCGGAGCGCAACCAGAGGTAGAAGGGAGCGGGACCGCCGTCGTGCACGAGGCCGAGCGGCGTCAGACCGTCGAGCATGAGTTCCCGGCGCTCGACGTAGCGCCGGCGTTGGGTTGCGACGTGGGCATCGTCGGCCAGCGCGGCGACGGCTGCGGCTTGGATCGGTGCGGGCATCATCATCCCGGCGTGTTTGCGCACCTCTCCGAGGTAGCGGACGAGATCGGGATCGCCGGCGACGAACCCCGCCCGGAACCCGGCCATGTTGGAACGCTTCGACAACGAGTGCACGGCGAGCACACCGTCGGATCCGGAGGCGAGCGCCGTCGACGGCTCGCCGCCCGAGAACTCCGCGTAGCACTCGTCCGCAGCCAGG
Source organism: Acidimicrobiia bacterium (assembly GCA_025361725.1). Taxonomy (GTDB): domain Bacteria; phylum Actinomycetota; class Acidimicrobiia; order IMCC26256; family JAENVU01; genus JAENVU01. The sequence continues at coordinate 26,057 of JANYJV010000005.1, forward strand.
ATGATCCGCCGTTCGCGCGCCCAGGCCACCGCACCCGCAACCGCGTCGGCCGGCGCCACCGCAGCAGTGGGGTTTCCGGGCTCGTTGGTCCAAAGCATCAGGGCGCGATCGGAGTCGGCCGCAGTGACACGAGAGAGGTCGAGATGCCAGTCCGCGTCGAGCGGGACGGGTACCGCTCGCAGTCCGGCCAGCTCCGCGCCCATCGCGTAGGTGGGATAGGAAATCGCCGGGTAGAGCACGGTGTCGCGCCCGGGATTCCGCAGGTGCAACATCCGCGGCAGCGACGCAACGAATTCCTTGGTGCCGACGGACGCCAGCACCGCCTCAGGGTCGAGGTCGAGACCGAACCGACGACCGATCCACGCCGCGCCACCCGCACGGAACTCCGGCGATCCGATGGTGGCGGGGTAGCCCGTCGCGTGGGGGGCCGCGGCGGTGAGCGCGGCCAACACAGGTTCTGGAACCGGGTCGACCGGGTTGCCGATCGAGCAGTCGACGATCCCCCCCGGCACCACCGAGGCGAGCCGTCGGAATGCGTCGAGGCGATCGTGCGGGTACGGAGGTGGGACGAAAGGGGCCGCAGCCATCGGTCGAGACTACCGGTGGGTCACGGCGACGCCGTCGACCGCGGTGACCAAGTCCGCGAAGCGACCAGCGACGGCCTCCGGCAGCCGGGCTCGGACCCTCGTCCCCGCCTCCTCGTGGACGACGACGAGAACATCGCCCTCGCGATGCAGTGCAGCAAGCACCTCGCCGCGGTCGTACGGAATCTCGAGCTCCACGATCGTGGCGAGCGCGCGCAGACGATCGCCGATGCGCGCCACGAGTTCGGCAATGCCGTCCCCGGTGCGCGCACCCACCGCGAGCGATTCGGGGTGGTTCCGGAGAAGGTCTGCAACCGTCTCGGGGTCCGCAACATCGGCTTTGGTGAAGACAAGAAGTTCGGGAACTGCCACCGCGTCGATATCGGCGAGCACTCCACGAACGGCGCGTATCCGACCGTCGGGATCAGTATCGCTGGCGTCCACGAGGTGCAGCATGAAGTCCGCATCGGCGACCTCGTCCAGCGTGGAGCGGAAGGACTCGACGAGTTGGTGCGGGAGCCGCCGCACGAACCCGACCGTGTCGCTGGCCAAGACCGTCTCGCCGCCGGGGAGTCGAAGCCGCCGGGTGGTGGGATCGAGGGTGGAGAACAAGCGGTCCTCCACCAACACCGACGCGTCGGTCAGACGGTTGAGCAGCGTGGACTTGCCCGCATTCGTATACCCCACGAGCGCGACCGTCGTGAGCGACCGCCGTAGCCGTGATTTCCGTTGCGTCCCGCGGGTCCGGGCCAGACCCACGAGATCGCGTTCGAGTTTCGTGATCCGACGCTGGATTCGGCGCCGGTCCACTTCCAGTTGCGTCTCGCCCGGACCGCGGGTGCCGATTCCGCCACCCTGCTGCGAGAGTTGCAGACCGCGCCCGCGTAGACGCGGCAACCGGTAGCGGAGTTGTGCGAGCTCCACTTGCAACATGCCCTCTTGGCTCTGCGCGTGTTGAGCGAAGATGTCGAGAATCAGCGCGACGCGGTCCACGACGTCGCGCTCGAACAGCTGCTCGAGGTTCCGTTGTTGTGCGGGCGAGAGTTCGTCGTCGAAGATGACCACATCCACATCGAGCGCCTCGGCCAGCTCGCGGATCTCTTGCGCCTTTCCCTTCCCCACGTAGAGCCGCGGATCCGGAGTCGGGCGCCGTTGCAACTCGATGGCGACGGGTTCGGCCCCTGCGGTGTCCGCGAGGCGCGCCAACTCCTCCAGGCTCGCCTCGGCGTCCTCGGTCGTCGCCATTCCGTAGCCGGTCCCCACGAGGATTGCGGTCTGGTGGGTGACCTCGAGGTCAACTTCGGTGGCGGTCAGCCGCCGCCGGCCGCGATCCAGATGTTCTCGACTCATCGGGCGCGCCACTCGTCGACGTCGATCGACAGATCGAAGACGTGGGCGACCGGACCACCGAGTCGGATCGTCTCGGCCAACTCCACGGTGACCACTCCACCGGGAACACTCACCGACACGCGCGCGTCGACGAGATCGCGCCGGTGCGCCACCGCGGCGGCGGCGCACGCGCCCGTACCGCACGACTGCGTCTCCCCTACCCCGCGTTCCCAGACCCGCATCCGCAGGTCATGGCGGCCCTCGACGTGGACGAACTCGACGTTGATCCGATTCGGAAATCGCGTATCCGCTTCGAGCCACGACCCATGGCGGGCAACGTCGACCAGGCCCGGATCGTCCACGAACACGACGAGATGGGGATTACCCATACCCGCAGCGTCTGCCACCACGTCCACACCATCGAGGTCGACGGGGAGATCGGTGGCACTCGCCGGCGCGATTGGGATCTTGGACGGGACGAAGGTGACCGCACCCATGTCGCAGGTTGCGTGCGTCACCATGCCACTGGCGTCCAGCTCGAGGTCGACCACCCTCCGACCGCCGACGGTGTCCACGACCAGGCGGCGCGGAGTGCCGAAACCCTCCTTCCGCGCCAGCCACGCCAGGCAACGGATGCCATTGCCGGACATCTCCCCGACCGAGCCGTCGGCGTTGTAGAGCGTCATCGTGGCGTCGGCACCGTCTCGGCCGGGAGCGAGGAGCACCAGCCCGTCGGCGCCGATCCCCGTGAAGCGATCACAGAGCGCGACGGCATCGTGCGCGTCCAGCACCGCCGTGGTCACGAGGAAGTCGTTTCCGGTGCCATGCAGTTTCGAAAGGTGCGCCGACGTCACGAGGACCACCATTGCATGACATCGTCGGCGACGGTCTCGGATTTGCGGCCGGCATCGAACCAGGTGATCCGTTCCTCACGGCGGAACCACGCTCGCTGCCGCCGACCGAACTGGCGCGTTCGCACCGCAACCTGGGCGGTGGCGGCCTCGACCGAGGCGACTCGACCCTCGAGATAGTCCACGAACTCCTTGTACCCAATTGCCTGTCGGGCGGTCCGGGACCAACCACCCGCTCGGGTCAGCAGACCGTGCACCTCGGCGACCAGCCCGGCGTCGACCATTGCGGCCAGCCGCTGCTCGGTGCGGGCGGCGAGCGTGGCGGCGTCAAGGGTCAGACCGGCCATCCGCACCTCGAAGACTGGCGGGTGGGCGGCACCGATGCCCGGACCAAACGACGAGAACGGACGCCCGGTGATCTCGAAGACTTCCAGCGCCCGCACGATGCGGCGACGGTTGGTCGGTTCCATCCGTGCCGCCGCTGCGGGATCAGTACGCCACAACATCTCGTACGCCTCGGCCACCCCGTCGTCGCCGCCGTACCGCGCGTCGATGCGCGCGCGAACCGCGAGATCCTCTCCGGGAAACTGGAAGTCGTCGATGACGGCGTGCACGTAGAGCCCGGTCCCTCCCACCAGCAACGCCCGATGACCGCGCGCCTCGATCGCGCGGATCGCGCGGCGCGCGTCGCTCTGAAACCGAGCGACCGAGTAGTTCTCGCTTGAATCGGCGACGTCGATCATGTGGTGCGGTACTCGCGCCTGCTCGACGGAAGACGCCTTGGCGGTGCCGATGTCCATGCCGCAGTACACCTGCATCGAGTCCATCGACACGATTTCGATGTCCGGCCACCGCTGCGCGGCTGCGAGTGCCAGCGTGGACTTCCCGGACGCGGTCGGCCCGACGAGCACCAGGTGCGCAACCGCGGCTCAGCCCGCCGTGACCGGTATGCGGGTCCGGGATGGGCGCGGCAGGGAGAGCACCGCGCCGAGGTCGCCGCGCAGCCAGTGCGGGGCGGCCTTCGTGATCGTGACCTCGACCGTTGCACCCACGGGTACGTCGCCCACGAAATGCACGAGCTTGTTCTGGCGCGTCCGTGCGCTCATCACCGCCGGGTCCTTCTTCGACGGACCCTCGACCAGCCCCTGCTCCACGCGACCGAGCCGGGCCGAGTGCTTGGCCTTGCCGTGGCGTTCCACCACCTCGGTCAACGCGTCCATGCGTTCACGCACGATCGCGTCGGGAACGAAATCCTCCACCATCTCCGCGGCAGCGGTCCCCGGACGGGGCGAGAAGACGAAGATGTAGGCCGCGTCGTACTGCGCAATCTCCGCGAGTTCGAGGGTCTGGGCAAAGTCGTCGTCGGTCTCACCGGGGAAACCCACGATGATGTCGGTGGTCACCGCGAGATCGGGGATCTCGGCGCGCGCCATCGCCAGTTTCTCGAGGTAGCGCTCCACGGTGTATCCCCGCCGCATCCGAGCCAGGGTGCGATCACTTCCGGACTGGACCGGCAGATGTAGGTGCTCGCAGACGCTTGCGCACTCGGCCATCGCAGTGACGGTCTCGGCCCGCAGATCTTTTGGGTGCGGTGACGTGAACCGGATCCGCTCGATGCCGTCGACCGTGTCCACCGCGCGCAGCAAGTCCGCGAACTGTGGACTCCATTGCCCAGCCCCGAGGTCCCGGCCGTAGGAGTTCACGTTCTGTCCGAGCAGGGTCAGTTCGCTCACGCCATCGCGTGCGAGCTCGGCGACCTCGTGGACGATGTCGCCCATCCGCCGGCTGACTTCGGCGCCGCGCACCGACGGCACGATGCAGAACGCGCAGCTGTTGTCGCACCCGATCTGGATCGTCAACCAGGCGCGGTGGTCCACCTCGCGCCGCGCCGGCAGCGCGGAGGGGTAGGCCTCATGCTCCTCGAGGATTTCCACGATCGACTCGCCCGTGCGCGCGGATTCGGCGAGCAACGCCGGTGCGTGCGCCAGGTTGTGGGTGCCGAACACGACGTCGACGTGACCGGCGCGCGTGACGATCTCGTCCCGGTCCTTCTGCGCAAGGCAGCCACCGACCGCGATCTGCAGATCCGGACGGCGGTCCTTCAAAGACTTGAGATGACCGAGGTGGCCGTAGAGCTTGTTGTCGGCGTTCTCGCGGATGCAGCAGGTGTTGAGCACGACCACGTCGGCGGATTCGAGATCGTCGGTGGCTTCCATCCCGTCCGCCTCAAGGAGACCCGCGATGCGCTCGGAATCGTGTTCGTTCATCTGACACCCGAAGGTGCGAACGTAGAAGCGCTGGGTCACCACCGGATTCTACGAGACGGGGCCGCCACACCCCCCTTCAACGTGGAGAGGCCGTACCCGTAGGCTCGACGCTCCATGGGCACCCCACGAACTGCGACGACGGCTCGCGTCGCGCGCTGATGCGAAGCCGCGATGCCCCTCGGTGCCGGTGGATGGGAACTGGTTGCCGCCCTCGTCGTCGTCACGATCGCGGCGACCATTCAGGGCGCCATCGGCTTCGGCATCAACCTCATGGTGGTGCCGGTGCTGGCGGTCCTGATCCCCGGATCGGTCCCCGGGTCGATGGTGTTGTTCAGCATTCCCATGACCCTGACCATGCTGCTCCGTGAGCATCGGTCGATTGACTGGGTCGGCGTGCGGTGGATCGCTCTCGGTCGGTTCCCCGGCACCGCGGTCGGCATCCTCGTGGTATCGGTGGTTCCTGCGGCCGAACTGTCGATCATTGTCGGGGTCGCGATCGTGCTCGGCGTCGTCCTCAGCGCGTTGCACCCGGGCATTGCGGTGAACCGACGCAATGCCTTCGGCGCCGGCACGATTGCTGGGATCACCAACACCACCGCCTCGGTCGACGGCCCGCCGCTCGCACTCCTCTACCAACGGTGCGAGCCCCACACGCTGCGCGCCACCCTCGCAACGTCGTTTCTCATCGGTGCCGCCGTCTCCACGACCGCGCTCGCGGTGGCCGGAAAGCTCTCGGTCGAGCAACTCGAACTCACCGCGCTGCTGCTGCCGGCGGTCGGTCTCGGTCCCCTCGCGAGCGGTCCCCTCGCTCGCAGGATGTCACCCCAAACCCTTCGGCCGTTCGTGCTCGCGTTCGCAACCGTTGCCGGGCTGGTCGCGATCGTTCGCGGCATCGGCTCGGTGTAGCTGCGTCGAGCATCCGATCTCATGGCGCGCGCCGATCAGCGGTACGGCTACGCCTACGGGTTCGCGAACTCGGCGCGCCGACGCCTGGACCGCTCGGGCGCGTACACCAACGTCGCCGTCAACGAACAGACGGGCGGAGACGGACTCGTGGTCCCGTCTCCACCCGCTGAACGCTGTGTTTCCTCACTCGGACGAGTTCCGATGTCCGAGGACACCGGACTTCCGGACTTCCGGACTTCCGGACTTCCGGACTCGTCGTGCGTTACTCGGCTTCGGCGCTCTCGTTGCCGAGCGCCGCAGCTTCGAGATCCAACTCGTCCATCGGATCCTCTTCGTCCGCAAGGACTTCCTTGCGGATTTTCTCGCTGATCTCCACCATCATGTCGACGTTCTCGGCCAGGAACTTCTTCGCGTTCTCACGACCCTGGCCGAGCTGTTCGCCTTCGTAGGTGAACCACGCACCGGACTTCTTCACGATGCCCATGTCCACACCGATGTCGAGCGCGGAACCTTCTCGGCTGATCCCCTTGCCGTACATGATGTCGAACTCGGCCTGCTTGAACGGTGGCGCAACCTTGTTCTTGACCACCTTGACTCGGGCTCGGTTCCCGACGATCTCGGCGCCGTCCTTCAGCGACTCGATCCGACGGATGTCCAACCGCACCGACGAGTAGAACTTCAACGCTCGTCCACCGGGGGTGGTCTCGGGTGAACCGAACATCACACCGATCTTTTCCCGCAGCTGGTTGATGAAGACCGCGATCGTGCGGGACTTGTTCAAGTTGCCGGTGATCTTGCGCAGTGCCTGGCTCATGAGACGAGCCTGCAATCCCATGTGCGAATCGCCCATCTCGCCTTCGATCTCGGCGCGTGGCACCAGCGCCGCCACCGAGTCGATCACGAGCACGTCCAAGGCGCCGGAGCGGATCAGCATGTCTGCGATCTCGAGCGCCTGCTCACCCGTGTCCGGCTGGGAGATCAGCAAGTCGTCGACGTTCACGCCGATCGCCGCGGCGTAGACCGGGTCCATCGCGTGCTCGGCATCGATATACGCGCAGGTGCCGCCGTTGCGTTGCGCCTCGGCGACCACGTGCATCGCCAGCGTCGACTTTCCGGACGACTCCGGACCGAAGATCTCGACGATCCGGCCTCGAGGCAGTCCTCCGATCCCCAACGCGAGGTCGAGAGCCAAGGCGCCGGTCGGGATGGCCTCGACGCCGACGTGGCCCCGCTCACCCAGGCGCATGATTGCGCCCTTGCCGAACTGCTTCTCGATCTGCCCGAGCGCCATGTCGAGCGACTTGTCACGATCCATTCGAGTGAACTCCTTCTCGTTCATTTCTTTCCCTCTTGAACTGTTGGGGGGAAGCGCTCGTTGCTGTTGTCCTGAAGGTACGACGAGGGTGTGACCATCCTCGTCGACCCTGGATCGTCGGTGTCGATCAGACCAATGAACATGGGCTGCATCGCAAACTACCGGGGTGGAGTTCCATCAACGGAGTTCATCCTAGAGCGAACACTCGTTCGAGGCAAGCATTCTCGGGTTGTGAACCGCCGAACATCGACGACGAGACCGGGCTGCGACGGCCGTGTGGTGACCCCGGACACCTTTTGGGACCAGGGCCATCCGTTCCGCAGGACCGCTCCGAACCTCTCACCATGCAACCAAACTCCACGTCCTCTCGACCCACCAACTGGCGTCGGCGTCTCGCCATCGGCACCGCCATCCTCGCCCCGTTCGCGATTGCAGCGTGCGGGTCCTCGAGCGGCTCGACGGCAAGTCCCACCAGCGCGGCCAAGCCCACGGCGAAGGCTCCGGCCAAAGACACCGTCGACATCAAGTTGATCGCGTATCGGCCGGCAACCATGACGGTGACGGCCGGCACGACGGTGACTTGGAACCAGATGGATCCCGGTGTCCACACCATCACCTCCGGAACCGTCGCACAAGGTACGAGCGGAGTCACCGAGCAGCCCGACGGGATGTTCGCCTCGGGCGAAATCGCCACCGGAAAGAAGTACACCCACACGTTCTCGAAGCCCGGTACCTACAAGTACTTCTGCGAGATCCACCCCGCCACGATGACCGGTGAGATCACCGTCAAGTAGCGGACCCACCTGCAACATCCGTACCTCCCCCCAAACGGAACCAGGAGCTATCACCATGAACCGCAAACAGTTGATCCGGTCGGCGATCCCGATCGTCGCCCTCGCACTCACCGCCACGGCGTGTGGAAGTAGCAGCAGCACGCCGAAGTCCAGCGACAAGCCCAAGACCACCAACACTTCCACCAAGGCCACGACGACGGCGGCAGCCGCCTCGGACACCGGTGCGGCGACCCTGCGCGCCGGACTCACCAGCCTCCTCACCGAGCACGTAGCCCTTGCATCCATCGCCACCGATGCTGCGCTGCGCGGCGATGACGCGTCGTTCACCGAGTATGCAACTGCGCTGAACGGCCCGGACAAGAGCAACACCTCAGACCTCGTTGCGGCGATCACCTCGGCGTACGGTCCGGAAGTGGGCACTGCGTTCGACGGTCTGTGGCGCAGCGAAAACCACATCCCGCAGTTCGTTGCCTACACCAAGGCCGTCGCCGCCGGTGACGAAGCCGGCAAGAAGGCCGCGGTCGACAAGCTCACCGCGTACGCCAAGACCTTCGGCGACACGCTCCATTCGGTGAACTCGAACCTGCCGGCCGACGCGGTCACGCAGGACATCACGATGCACGCGACCACACTGATCGCAGTCATCGACGCCCAGAAGGCCGGCGATCAAGCGGCAGTCTCCAAGGCGCTGAACGAGGCGTACACGCACATGGAAGGCACTGCGAAGGTGTTGGCCGTCGCTACCGCGACGAAGTTCCCCCAGAAGTTCGACGGTGACGCAGCATCGCCCGCCTCCGAACTGCGCGCCGGACTCACCGGACTGCTCAGTGAGCACGTCTGGCTCGCCGCCAACGCAACCGGTGCCGCCCTCGGTGGTCGTACGCCGCAGTTCGAAGCAGCAGCTGCCGCTTTGAACGGCCCGACCGACAGCAACACCTCGATGCTCGTCGACGCGATCGGCAGCATCTACGGCGACCAGGTCAAGACGGCGTTCGACGGTCTGTGGCGGAGTCAGAACCACATCCCGCAGTTCGTTGCCTACACCAAGGCGTCCGCTGCAGGCGACGAAGCCGGCAAGAAGGCTGCGGTCGACCTCCTCACCGCCTACGCGAAGACCTTCGGGACGACGCTGAACTCGGTGAACTCGAACTTGCCTGCCGATGCAGTGGCCCAGGACATCACGATGCACGCGACCACACTGATCGCAGTCATCGACGCCCAGAAGGCGAATGACCCGAAGGCGGCGGACCTGCTCCGTGCCGCAGTTGCACACATGGCCGGCACCGCGAAGGTGCTCGCAACCGCAACCGTGGCGAAGTACCCCGCCAAGTTCTAACCCGCACCACTGCACCACTTCACCACCGACGATGCCCCGCCCTCCCCTGGCGGGGCATCGTCGCGTCTCGGGACGAGCGTGGTCAGCAGGGACGTGGTAGGAGATTCCACCGAAACCGTGGATTCTGCGACCAAGTCTTCGGTCAAGAGACGCGCAAGACTCGGGTCATGGTGGTGCCTCGGACCGAACCGGCCTTCGAACTGCCCGAGCGGGAGATGCTCGATGGGTGGCTCGAATATCAGCGCGCCACGTTGGCATGGAAATGCGAGGGCCTGACCGACGAGCAACTCCGTGCGCGCGCATTGCCACCATCGACGATGTCGTTGCTCGGACTCATCCGACACATGGCCGAAGTCGAAGCGCACTGGTTCCGCCGCATTCTCTCCCGTGCCGAGACGCCCAAGATCTACTGCAGTGACGCCCACCCCGATGGCGACTTCGACCTCGTCGGTGATGCGGACGTCGAGCACGACTTCGGCGTCTGGCGCGCCGAGTGCGACAACGCCCGCACCGTCGCCGCCGTGATGAAACTCGACGATCACGGGATCGGGAGGCGCGGCGACCGCATCTCATTGCGCTGGGTCCTCATCCACATGATCGAGGAATACGCCCGGCACAACGGCCACGCCGATCTCCTGCGCGAATGCATCGACGGTTCCACCGGCGACTGAGTTCCCCGCCGTGCTACTGCTCGTGCGGTAGTGCGACGGGCTACCCGATTTCACCTCAGCGACAGGCGCTCGTGCGGTACATCGAGCCTGCGCGCAAGGCTTCGGACTCCATCACACACCAGCGGGTTCGACGCGGGCGAATGTGCGACGCAGGCGTCAGGGGCGAGGAGACGAACCCGGTGATGTCGGCGCACCGTGATCGGCGGTCGAGTTGTCGGATCCCGCAGCGGCTGGCGGCGCTGCATGGTCGACGCCGCCCGAGTTCGCTCCGTCGCTCGACGTCGAGCCGGTGTCGATCCCACTCTCGGGCGTGGTGCCCGCAGACGTCGGGTGATCACTGTTCTGAGCGCCGTGGTCCGCACCACTCTTTCCATGCGTGCCGTCGGCCGGCTGTCCGGCGCCCGCACGCCCCGCATCGGTCGGCCGCCGTGAGTGATCCGCCGCATCCGAACCTGAACCGGCACTCAGTACATCATGGCAGTACTCCTCCACCAACACTCCGGCCTCGTGCGCGCGGTGGCGCAGGTTGGCGAATGCGACCGAATCTCCGCTGTTGCCCCGGTTGTCCTCACCCTTCGAGCGGGCTGCCCACGCGGTACACAAGCCCTTCATCGCAGACCCCGACGCGTTGGGACCGACGGCCGAACCGTGGTCTCCGAGCTGGGATCCGTTCTGCGAGCTTGCACGATCGTGGTCGCCGCTCGGCTTCGGGATGGACACATCGACCTTGGCCAGCGCGTCTGCGACCCGACTCTGCGCAACGTCGGGCAATGAGCCCGTGGCCGCGGCCGCGCCGGTTCCGGCGAGGAGGACGACCGCGGCTGCGGCTGCGGCTTTGGCGGTGAGCAGTTGAGGAAGCATGCGACGTCTCCGAGCAGTTTCGAGTGAAATCGGGGCCGCGGCGATCGCCGCGACGATGGTGGCAACAGCCTCCTGCTCGCCGACTCCGTCCGACGCCGTTGGCGAACGAAGCGCGGTGAGCAGTCTCGCGACGCGGGCCGAGTCATCGGGCAGATCATCAGGCGCGATGCGCCCGGAGATGAGCTGCTCGGAATGGTCGGACGACGAGAGAAAGGCCATGTCAGTGTGAAGATCGTCCGAGCCGCTCATCGCGTTACAGTTTTTCCGGTGAGTCGCCGGGCGAGCGTCCGAAGGCCCCGGTGCTGCAGCACTCTGATCGTTCCCGGCTTCTTTCCGAGGATGTGCGCCACCTCGGCGACTTCGAGACCGCCGAGCACCCGGAGCAGCACGACTTCGGCCTGGTCTGCGGGCAGGGTCCGTACGACGAAGGCTGCAGCTTCTTCGCCTGACAGACCGTCGACCACCACGGACTCCGGATCGCGAGGGTCCACCCGATCGAGGCGGTACGGCTCCATCGGATCGGTCCGACGGCGGGAAGCAGTGCGGCGGTGGTCGGCGACCCGACGACGAGCGATCGAGAACACCCACCCACGCAAGTGGTCTTCGTCCCCCTCGAACCCATGCAGCCGCTGGGCAACGGCCAACCACACCTCGGACTCCAAATCATCGGCCGCTCGCGGTTCGTTCGCTCGGAGATAGCGGGCAAGACCGGGATGGAGGTCGCGGTATACGAGCGTGACCGCCCAATCCTCGCCCGCACGCGCCGCGGCGAGGATCTCGGCGAACGCCGGATCCGATTCCATCTGTCCTCTTCGGCCGACTCGGACCGGACCTCAAGAGCAAATGGACACGCCCATCTCACCCCAAGGGGAGGCGGGCGACGGTCCGGTAGATCGAGCCGGACCGGTGGGACTCGCTTTCCATCAGCACCAACTCCTCCGCAGTCCAAGCACCACCCAGCGTCACGTCCGCGAGCGCTTCGACCTCAGTGGTGATCCGCTTGGGTGGGTCCAGCCGCGCCAGCGTGAGATGGGGGACGTAGGGGATGACGTCACGCGCCCGGAGAAACCCGGAGGCGGCATCGATGACGACGTTGTGCACCGCCCGCAACGGGGCCGGGTCTCGAACTCCCAACCAGAACACGGCCGACCGACGCGCCGACGGGAATCCACCCGCGCCGCTGATCTGTACCGATGGCGCGGCCACCACCGCCAACGGACCCGCCAACGCACCGATCAGGTCGTCAGCGGATCCGACCTTGCCGACGTACTGCACGGTCACGTGCCACTGATCGCGCCGGGTCCAACGGAACTTCGAACGGCCGCCGGCTCGATCGAAGAGACCATCGATCGCGTCCAGGACGTCGGGAGGTGGCACGACGGCGAGAAACGCGCGCCGGAGCGCGCTCATCAGCCGAGCGAGTCGAGGCGTTGGCGCAATCCGTTCAGGAGCGAGATCGCCGCGAACTGGCGCACCCGCTCCCGATCCCCGGGGAGGCGCGTGGAGAAGGACTCCGGCTCGCGATCGGGCAAGGCGATCGCAAAGCACACCGTGCCCACGGGCTGACCATCTTGCTCGTCCGGACCGGCCACGCCCGTCGCGGAAATGCCGACGTCGGCGCCCAACACGCGTTGCGCGCCGACGGCCATCTCGCGCGCGCACTCTTCACTGACCACGTGCTCGGCGGTGACGCCCAGCAGAGAGCGTTTGATGTCCGTGGCGTAGGAGACGATCGAGCCGCGGAACGTTGCGCTGGCACCCGGAACCGCGCCGATGCGAGACCCGATGAGACCAGCGGTGAGCGACTCGGCCACGCCGAGGGTCAACCCGTGCGCGGCCAGCGCGGCCAAGGCCGCGTGTTCGATCGTCTCGTCGTCCACGCCGAACACGAGCGGGCCGAGGATGGCCCGGAGTTCGACCTCTTCGGTCTCGATCAGCGCCCGCGCCTCGGCCTCGGTGGGCGCCTTGGCGGTGATGCGCACGACGAGACCTTCGATACCGCGCGCGAGAAACGCGATGGTGGGGTTGGTCTGTGCGTCGACGCGGTGGGCGATCATTTCCGACAGCCCGGACTCGGACTGACCCCACGTTTTCAACGACCGGCTCACGATCGCGGATTGCTCACCTGAGCGAGCCAGCAGATCCGGCAGCACCTGTTCGTTCACCATGCGGTGCATCTCGTAGGGCACCCCCGGCACCGCGTAGATCACGCGATCGCCCATCGGCGCGCGCACACCGGGCGCCGTCCCGATCGGGTTCGGGATGGCCACTGCGCCCACCGGGATCTCGGCCTGGCGGAGGTTGTTGAGCGGCATGTCCCGCATCCGGGATCCGAACATGGCACTGATCTGCTCGACGAGTTCCTCGCGCCGTTCGAGCTCGACGCCCATGACCGCCGCGATCGCTTCGCGCGTGACGTCGTCTTGGGTCGGACCGAGGCCGCCGCACACGATGACCGAATCGGCCTTCTCCAGCATCTCGCTCAGTGCCGCGATCATCCGCGGGAGGTTGTCTCCCACCTTGCGGTGTTCCATCGTGTCGATGCCGGCCATCGCGAGGTGTTCGCCGATCCAACTCGAGTTTGTGTCGACGATCTGGCCGAGCAACAACTCGGTCCCGATGGCGAGAACGTCACACCTCACGCTTTGGCCTCCTGATACCCACGCCGCACGATGTCGAGCCCGGAGATGATGGTGAGCGCTACCGCGAACCACAGCAGCGAATCGGTGAGCCAGTGCACATCTGACGTGAGCGGCCACACGAACCCACCGACGGTGAGCATCTGGAGGAACGCTTTGTACTTGCCGAGCTGAGCGGCCGGCAGCGAGATGCCCCGCTTCCCGGCGACCACGCGGTACACCGAGATCCCCACCTCTCTGGCCGCCATCAGCACCACCGGCAGCCACCAGATGTCGCCCCGAGACACCAACGCCAGGAACCCACCCAGGGTCAGCACCTTGTCGGCGATCGGATCGAGGAACGCGCCGGATCGGGTCGTGCCCTGGCGGCGCGCCATCCACCCGTCGATGCTGTCCGTCGCGCACAGAAAGAACCAGAGACCCCAGGTCAGCCAGGTCGAACCGTCCCGCTCGATGAGAAACAAGGTGGGGACCGCGAGGAGCAGCCGACCGAGCGTCACGAAGTTCGCCGGCGTCGCGAGCGCATCCTGCCCGAACCGTTTCATCGACTGCATCGGCGTCGTCACGGCAAAACCCCGGCGAGGACCGGAACGGCCACGAGGTCCGGACCGATCGCACCGGTGATCTCCACCTGGATACGAGCGCCCGGACGACCGTGCGCGGCCACCACGCGCACGACACCGTCGATCTCGGGAGCTTCGCGGTGGGTGCGACCGATGAGCACGCTGCGTCCGCCGTCGTCCTCGATGGCGTCGACGATCAACTCCACGGTCTCACCGACGAGCGCGTCACGCGCGGCTTGAGAAATCGGTTCTTGCACGTCGGCACATTCGCGCAACCGCTCCGCGGCGACGTCCGCGTCCACCACACCGTCGAGATGGACCGCGGCCGTCCCGTCCTCGGGTGAGAAAGGGAAGAAGCCGGCCCAGTCCAGCCTCGCGGCGCGCAGGAACGTGAGCAGCTGATCGTGGTCGTCTTCGGTCTCGCCGGGGAAGCCAACGATGAACGACGACCGGAAGGCTGCGTCCGGCTCCTGGGCGCGGATCGACTCGATCGCGCCGAGGAACCGCTCACCGCTCCCCCACCGTTTCATCCGCCGGAGCAAGGACGCCGACGCATGTTGCAGCGACAAGTCGAAGTACGGGACGACGGTCGGGAGTTCGAGCATCGTCGAGACCAGCGGGTCCTTGACCTCACTCGGATACAGGTAGAGCAGGCGGACCCGAGCGAGCCCGCGCGCGGCCAGGCCGTCGAGGCGACGCAGGAGCGGCGCGAGTGATCCGGGCTCGCCGATGTCTCTCCCGTACCAAGCGAGGTCTTGCGCGACCAACACGATCTCGGCGACGCCACCGTCGACCAACGATGCGACCTCGGTCTCGATGGACTCGATGGTGCGCGATCGCTGTGCGCCGCGGAACGACGGGATCGCGCAGAACGCGCACGCGCGGTCACAACCCTCGGCCACCTTGACGTATGCCCACGGCGCGCGGGGCGCGGGGCGGGGCAGCTCCAACAGGTCGCGGACACCCGTCGGTTTGCGGCCGCGCAACACCACGTCCACAAGCGAGCCTTCGTGTGCGAACCCGACCACCGCGTCCGCCTCGGGAAGTGCCACGGCGAGCTCGTCGCCGTAACGCTCCGCCATACAGCCGGTGAGCACGAGCCGCGCGCCGGTCTTGCGCGAGTCCGACAGCGCCAGCGCGACGTCGATCGATTCTTGACGCGCGGCATCGATGAACGCGCAGGTGTTCACGACGACGAGGTCGGCATCTTCGGCGCGGTCCGCGGGCGTCAAACCGTCGGCCAGGAGACTCGCGACCACTTTGTCCGAGTCCACCGCGTTCTTCGGACAGCCGAGCGTCTCGACGTAAAAGCGTTCGGCCACGGCCGGATAGTACTGGTCCGCTTCTCCGTACACTCCGTCCATGAGACGAAGCGAGGCGTCACGGAGATCGCGATCCGGCGAGTCGCACCGAGCGGGGCCCGAGCGGCCTGGCCCGCAGGGCCGAGAGCGGAAACCGAAGGCGAGGGACGCGAGGCACGCGGGTTCACCGGTCCGCGCTCCCGAGCCGGGGCCCGAGCGGCCTGGCCCGCAGGGCCAAGAGCGGAATACGAGAGCGGAGTGGAGCAAAGCACGCGCTTGCAGCCGGTCGACCCACGGAGCGTGGCCCGAGCGGCC
>JANYJV010000041.1 GCA_025361725.1 Acidimicrobiia bacterium
CCATGTTCATCGGTCCGAAGCCCCACCGCTCGGCGTAGTTCATCAGGATGAGGATGTCGGGCCGATGGCGTCGGATGGAGCGGGCAAGATCCCGACGTAAGTCCAATCCCGCCTCGATGACACCATCGCGATGACCAAGGAACTCGACGGTGTCCACCCCCACCTGCGACGCGCCCGCTCGTTCCTCCTGCTCGCGCAACGGGCCGGCCTCGACGGGAGCCATACCATCGATCCCGGCCTCACCGGAACTCGCAAGCACGTACCCGATCCACTTGCCCTGGTCGGTCCAGCGCGCGATAGCCGCCGCCGCGCCGTATTCGAGATCGTCCGGGTGCGCCACGACGGCCAACGCACGAGACCAGTCCTCCGGCAGTGCAAGCAGTTCCGTCATCGCACCGCGGCAACCGCGTCAACCATCCGTGCCCGCCAGTCGAAGAGCGCGCGCCCGTGGGACGCATCCGTCCGACCGATCCGGACGCACACCAGATCGTTGGCCGGCGAGATCAGGATCGACTGTCCTTCGTAGCCGTTCGCCCAGAATGTCCCGTGCTCATCACCCGTGACCCACCACTCCCAGCCGTACCCGCGGCCGTCATCCGGGTCGATCGACCGGAGTCGTCGGCCATCATCGACCCAACCAGCCGGGAGGATGCGGGTGCCGTGCCACACCCCGTCACGCAGGTAGAGGTACCCGAACCGGGCGAAGTCCTCGGCGATCGCGTGGACGTACGACGACGCCACCCAGAGTCCGGTGGCGTCCATCGTGGGTTCCGCGCTGAACATCCCGATCGGCGCGAACAGGCGCTCCTGGAGGTAGCGGCGATACGGATCGCCACGACCAACGATGTCGGCGACGATGCCCGAGATCACATTGGTGGTGCCGCTCGAGTAGTTGAAGTGGCTTCCGGGTTCGTGGGCGAGGTGGCGTGCTCGTGCGAAGGCGCCGACGTCGGCGTTGCCCTCACCGAACAGCATGTCGATCACCTGCGAACCACCGGCGTCCACGTAGTCCTCGTTCCACGCCAGGCCGTCGCGCATGGCCAGGAGGTCCGGCAAGGTGATCGTGTGCCTCGGGTCCGGCGCCCGCCAGTCGGGAACCAAGTCCTCGTCATCGAGCCGGAGCCGGCCGTCACCGATGAGGATGCCAACGATCGCGTGCAACATGGATTTGGCCATGGACCACGAGAGCAAAGGCGTCTCGCGAGTCACCGGGATCGGCTCGCCCACCCAGTTCGGCAGCTCGTTGTCGTACCGCTCCGCCACGATCGCCCCGCGGTAGACGACGACCACGGCGTAGGTGGTCTCGTACTGGCTCGTGTCGGCGAACATCTCGTCGACCAGCGCGTCGACCGTAGGGATGTCGTCGGCCCGAGCCCAGGTATTCGTCGGCCACTCCAGGTCCACGGGTTGGGCCGGCAGTGGGACGAGCGGCGCATCGCCATCGATCATCAACGCACCCTTGCACGCGATGACGGACGCGGTCACGTCGAGCTGGCTTTCGGATCCAGGCTCGTTCGCTCGGAATGTCTGAACGGTGCCGCCCACGGCGCGCGGCGGAGGTCCGGGGTCGGAGCGTGTGCCTTCTAATCTGCTCGGACTCGAGACGGAGGATCTAGGAATGTCCGAAACACCCAACGACCCGATCGCGCCCACCGCGGCGGGCAAGGTGCGAGGCCTCACTCGCGATGGCGTGCACGAATTCCGATCGATCCCCTACGCGGCACCGCCGGTTGGCAACCGTCGGTTTCGGCCGCCGGTCGCGGCGGAGCCTTGGAACGACGTCCGGGACTGCACCGATTTCGGCCCGGTCGCCCCACAACTGCCGTCGCCGCTCGAAGCCTTGCTCGGTGCCGCCGATCCCGTGTGTGACGAAGCGAACAGCCTGAGCCTCACGGTCTTCACGCCCGGCCTCGACGACGCGCGCCGGCCGGTCATGTTCTGGGTCCACGGCGGCGCCTTCGTCAATGGCACCGGCGCGTCACCGATCTATGACGGGCGGAGATTCGTTCAACACGGTGATGTCGTC
Source organism: Acidimicrobiia bacterium (assembly GCA_025361725.1). GTDB lineage: Bacteria > Actinomycetota > Acidimicrobiia > IMCC26256 > JAENVU01 > JAENVU01. The sequence goes on from JANYJV010000041.1 coordinate 2,027, forward strand.
GTGGTCAGCATCAACTATCGCCTCGGTGCGTTCGGTTATCTGCACCTCGACGACATCTTCGGCACGGACTTCGCCGGTTCGGGCAATGCCGGAATCCTGGACCAGGTGCTCGCGCTCGAGTGGGTGCGGGACAACATCGCCGAGTTCGGTGGCGATCCGGACCGGGTCACGATTTTCGGACAGTCCGCCGGCGGCATGAGCATCGGTACGCTGCTCGGCCTTCCCGCCGCGCAGGGTCTGTTCGCCCAGGCAATCGTGCAATCCGGTGGGAGTTCCTTCTGCATCGAGCCGGACGTCGCCACCGCAACGGCGCGCGCCGTGCTCGCCGAGGCCGGTATCACCACCGTCGACGATCTCGAGCGCGCGCCGATGGACGCGATCCTGGCCGGCCAACGCAAGGTGTTCGAGGCCGGCCTGCGATCGGACCTGCCATTCATGCCGGTCCACGACGGCACCGTGCTTCCCCAGCGTCCGATCGACGCGATACGCGGTGGACTCGGCAATGTTCCGACGGTGATCGGTACAACGAAAGACGAGATGACGATGTTCACCGCGCTCGATCTCGGCACCGGGACCATCGACGATTCCGCCATCGCCAATGCGCTCACCGAGTCGTTCGGCGAACGGGGAGCCGCAGTCGAGGCCGAGTATCGAGCGCGCTTCCGAGATCTCGCAGCCGCGGACCTCGTCAGCGTCATTGCGACCGACCGCGTGTTTCGTACTCCGGCGCTACGCCTCGCCGAGGCCGCGGTCGAGTCGCGGCCCACGTACATGTACCTGTTCACCTGGGAGTCACCGGAGTTCGGTGGGATCCTCAAGAGCACCCACGCGCTCGAGCTCCCGTTCGTGTGGGACGCTCTCGACAAGCCCGGCCTGAGCATCCTGACCGGCAAGGGTCCGGACCTCCAGCCGATCGCTGATGCCATGCATGCAGCCTGGATCGGGTTCGCGCAGACCGGTGACCCGGGCTGGCCGCGCTATGAACTCGACCGTCGGTTGACGCAGCGCTTCGACACCACCATCGAGGTCATCGAGGATCCGATGCCTGAGCAACGAGCGCTCTGGTCCGAGATCGGCTGACTTCGTCCAGGACCTACTGAACGGTGGCGCCGCCGTCGCAGACAAGCGCGTGCCCGACCATGTAGCTCGCCGCATCCGAGCACAGCCAGACGATCGCCTCGGCGATCTCGGAGGGCGTTCCAAGCCTGCCCATCGGCACACCGGCGGTCATGGCGCGCTCCATGCGCTCGTCGCCGCCCATGAAACCTTCGAGCATCGGTGTCCGCACGCTTCCGGGACAGACGCAGTTGATGCGGACTCCCCGTGCCGCGCACTCGAGCGCTGCGGATTTCGTCAACCCGACCACACCGTGCTTACTGGCGACGTACGCCGGGAGTCCGGCAAATCCGACGAGCCCGGCGCCCGACGCCACGTTCACGATGGCACCCTTCCCGGCAGTGACCATGGACGGAAGTTCGGCCCGCATCGCGAAGAAGACGCCGTCGAGGTTGACGGCCATCGTGGCGCGCCACGCGTCGATCGGATAGTCCACGACGCTGCCCGGCGTGCCGGTGGTGCCGGCGTTGTTGACCGCAAAGTCGAGCGTGCCGAAGGTGTCGATGCACGCGCCGACCAGCGCTTCGCACGCGGCCGGATCCGTGACGTCGGTGGCGATGAACACTGCCGACCCACCGGCGGACGCGATCTCGGCGACCACTGCCTCACCCGCCTCCACGTTCACGTCGGCGACCACGACTCGAGCGCCGATCGACGCGAACTGCAACGCCGTGGCGCGGCCGAGCCCGGATCCGGCGCCAGTCACGATGCCCGATCGGCCCCGAAGGGAATCACTCACCCGAAGTACTCCCCACCGTTGACGTCGAGCGTCTGACCGGTGATGACCCGAGACATTCCGGACGCGAAGAACACGATCGACTCGGCGATGTCCGCCTGCGGTGGGATCTCACCCAGGGGTATCTCGGAGGTGATTTCGGCAACCACTTCTTCACTCGAGATCCCGCGCGCCTGCACCTGCCAGTCCACGTACATCTGCACGTTGGGACCCCAGATCCAGCCCGGCACCACGGCGTTGACTCGGATGTGATCGACCGCGAGTTCGCTGGCCAACGATCGCGTCAAGGTGATGAGCGCGCCCTTGCTGGCGGCGTACCCGGCCTCGTTCGGTCGGATCTTGCGGGCACTCTGCGATGCCACCATGACCACGCTGCCGCCGCCACCGGCGCGCAGCGCAGGGATGCACGCTCGCGTCATGTTCGCCGACCCGAAGAAGTTGACCTCGAAGATCTTGCGCCACACGTCCAGGTCAGACTCGGCGACCGACTGAAACGCATCACCGCGAAACGCGCTGTTGACCACGACGTCGATCCCGCCGAAGGTCTCGACCGCGGCCGCAGCAACCCGCTCGCAGTCTTCGGGTTTCGTCACGTTCCCCGCGACAGCGAGCGCGCGGCCACCGGAGCTGGTGATCTCCTCGGCCACGCCGCTCAAGCGGTCAACGTTTCGCGCGACGAGGACCACGGCCGCGCCCTCGCGTGCCAGCGCGAGGGCGCTGGCACGCCCGAGCCCGGGACCGACCCCTGTCACCACGGCAACCTTGTCTTCCACCAGTCCCGGTCGGCTCACGCGGACGGCACCACCTTCTGGCTTTCGTCTTCGCTCGATCGAGTGCGGGCCGAGCGTCGCAACCCGGCCACGATTTCTGATGATCCGTACAAAATCGCGCCCGAGATCAGGCACGGTCCGGCGACGAGAATCGTGAACAACCAGTTGAAGCTGCCGTCACCGCCGTCGGTCGACACTGTGTACGACGTGATGTTGGTCAATCCCACCGGCACCTTCGTGGTCGCGGCCGGGAACGCCGCTCCCACTAAGAATCCCAATGCCACCCCGGCGAGGACCACCACGATTGCGGTGACCCGGAGCCGACTCGCCCGCCCCTTGCTCTCCGACACCGCCCGTTCCTTTCGTAGGAAGTCGGGCAACCACTCGCCCGGAAGGGCGACAGGCTGCCAGGATCACCGCCGATCGGCAACCCGGAGGATTCATGATCAAGCGCATCGGCTTCGTCGCCCGCAACCCGACCCTGTCCGTCGACGAGTTTCACGCTCGCTGGCAGGGACAGCACTGCGAGCTGGTCGCGGCGAGCCCCGCCGGCGCGGAGCACCTCCTTCGCTACGAGCAACACCGGCGGACCGATCGGGACTACGAACGGCTCGAGTGTCCGTACGACGGCGTCTCGGTGCAGTGGTACGACTCGATGGCCGGCTTCGAGGCCATGCGCGCCGACCCCCGTCACGCCGAGGTTCTCGCCGACTCGGCCGCCCTCTTCGGCGAAGTGCTCGAGATCTTCACGGAGCCCGAGATGGAAGTCATCGCCGGGCCGACGGATCGTGGCGAGCCCATCACGAAGTTGATCTGCGGGGTACGCCACAAAGCCGGCATGGAACGCGACGCATTCCACGACTACTGGTGGAACGTCCACGGCCCCCTCAACCGCGACACCCCAGCCGTGCGCAAGTACTTCATCCGCTACGAGCAGAACCACCGGCTGCCCGAGGATTATGACCGTGCCGCCTGTGACCTCGACGGCGTCACGATCGAATGGTTCCGCAGCGCCCGGGACTTCTTCGGCATGGCCGTCGACCCCGAGAGTCGCGATGTGATCCGCACTGACGAAGGTAACTTCCTCGACACCGACCGCCTGCTCTGGCTGCTCACCGGCCCCGAGCACGTCGTCTTGGATAGGACGTAGTCAGAGGACCAGTTCAGCCATCGTCTGGAGGGTGGTGGCGTCGCCGTAGAGCAAGATCTGGGTGACGCAGGACTCGCGCCACATCTCGAGGTCGTCGCGAATCTTCTCCTTCGGACCGATGAGCGTGGTTTCCTCGATGAGCGAGAGGGGCACCTTGGCCGCCGCTTCCTCTTTCTTCCCGGCGAGATAGAGGTCTTGAATCTCCTTGGTCTCCGCCTCGTAGCCCATCCGACCGAACACGTTCGCGTGGAAGTTCACTTCCCGCGCGCCCATGCCGCCGATGTAGAGCGCGAGCACCGGACGCAACATGTCGGCCGCTTCTTCGACGTTGTCGTGGACGATGACCGGCACCGTCGCCGCGACCGTGAAGTCGTCGAAGGACCGACGCGCACCCGGTCGGGCGAAACCCTCGGAGAGTGCATCTCGATAGAACCCGTCGACCTTCGGCGAGTAGTAGATCGCGAGCCAGCCGTCGGCGATCTCGGCGGTGAGCGCGACGTTCTTCGGTCCCTCGGACGCGAGATAGATCGGTAGGTCTTCACGCAGCGGATGGGTGATGGACCGCACGGCCTTTCCGAGCCCGGTCCCTCCGGGATACGGCAGCGTGTAGTGCTCGCCGGCGTAGGTAACCGGCTCCTTACGGGCCAGGATCGTGCGAATGATCTCGACGTACTCGCGGGTCCGGGCCAACGGCTTCGCGTACGGCTGGCCGTACCAACCCTCCACGACCTGGGGTCCGGACGCACCCAAGCCGAGAATGAACCGGCCGTTCGTGAGGTGATCCATGGTGATCGCGGCCATGGCCGTTGCCGTCGGCGTGCGTGCGGACATCTGCACGATCGACGTGCCGAGCTGAATCCGGGTCGACTGCGAGCCGTACCACGCCAGCGGCGTGAGCGCATCCGATCCGTAGGCCTCGGCCGTCCACGCAGTGGAGTAGCCGAGCCGTTCGGCTTCGAACAGGAGGTCGGCCGCACCGACCGGCGGGTTCGCACCCCAGTAGCCGATCATGAATCCGAGTTCGAGTTGCTTGGTCATGGCGCTGGACTTTAGGTGCCAGCACCCGGCGGGCGACGCGAAGTCACTCCCGGGGGATGGTCACCGCGCGGATCGACGCCCGCACGCTGTCGCCAACCAAGAACCACACTGCGAGTTCGTTTCCCGTTTCGTCGACGACGAGGTCGCACGGGTCCCCCGGATCGATACCCGATCCGAACTCGATGGTCGCCGCGATGACCTGGCGACCTCGCCCGGAAGCCTCGAGGTATTCCTCGATCGGTACCCAGTAGATCGCGTTGTTCACGTGCCCGAAGACATCGATGTCCGTACTGCGAAGCGGCCACGGCACTCGGGTGGCATCAGCCGGCGGCGCCGGGTGGGTGAGCCGCGCGCTGACTTTCTGCGTCCGGACCGCGTCACCGTAGGCCGCGAAGAACTCGGGCGAGAGGGCTTGAGGGACACCCGTCGCCATCCCGATCGACACCCACACCGCGCGCGCGGTGATCAGGACTCCATGACGGAGCCCCGAGCGGTCGGCGTTCAGACCATCGACCCCGCCCACCGTCGTCGTGCGCTCGGCCCAGCGTCCGCCGACGCCCGTACACCGGGTCTCGAGCACGAGGTCCTCGTAGATGGTCGGGAGCCGACTCAGCTCCCAAGCCATCTTGCGCAGGACCCACCCGCGATCCGCCGGCATGTCCACTTCCGCGGTGTCCTCCGTCGCGACGTCCTGGAGGTAGCGCGCCAAGGCATCGAATCGGAGGCGTCCTTCGCGGCCTGCATCTCCGAGCCGCACCGATTGGTGCATCTCGTACCGCCGGTCGTCACCACGCGTCGTCACGCCGCCACCTCGACCAGCGCGCCGACGAGTGCGTCGACGTATTCGGGTTCGCCACGCGGGCCGAGACCGCGCACTCGCGGCGGCAGCTCCAGCTGGAACCCGCCATCGACGGAAAGATTCACCGGGTTCCGCGGATGGAGACCGCGCAGTTCGCGGGGGATCGCATCGACATCGTCGATCAGCTCGAACCCTTCGAGGTGCGGGCGCATCCGCGCGGCGGCGGCGCGTGCAAACTCACGGTTCGCGCCCCCGAGGAGCAGCCGTGTCCAGTACCCCTCACGGCCGTACCCGTGCACCGAGATCACGAGGTCGACGTGCTCGAGGAACGCTTGGAGGTTCGGCGCCGCCATCGGGTCGTACAGGTGTGACGGCACGTGCCACTGCAGGGCATCGGGCTGTTCGACGGCGTACAACGAAGCTCCCGATTCGGTCGCCGCCTGACGGGCGATCTCGGCGGTCCCTCGTTCGAGCGACCCGCCGTGCAGCGCCATGAAACCGATCGCGCTGCGGAGTTCACACGTTTCCCGTACACCCTCGTGCGCGAGGAGGTCAGCCAGCACGTGTCGACGCTACCGGCGGGTCATCCCAGGGCTGCGATCAACCGATCGAGTTCCGTCGGATCGTCCGTCGTTGGGACGAAGACGAACTCGTCGCAGCCGGTCGCTTCGAGTTCGGCGACGACCTCACGAATGACGCCAGGATCGTGGAACCGACACAGCGCGGCCATCGCATTCGCGGCCGTGTCACCGAACGTACCGAGATAATTGCGGGCGTAGCCCATGAGGCGGTCCTCGGCACCATCACCGAGCGCAAACCAGGTCGACGTCGACAACCACGGTCGATCCGCGCGACCGGCATCGGTCCACGCACCGCGGACCGAATCGAAGGTTCGGGCGACGGAGTCAACGTCGGGCGCGAGATCGAATCCCGAGAGGCCGTCGGCCCAGACCGCGGAGCGGGCCAACGACTTCGGACCCATCGCCGCAGTCAACAGGGGTGGACCTCCCGCCTGCACCGGTGTTGGACCGATGGGCGGTACGCCGTCGATCACGGACTCGCCGCGCCACACCGCACGCATGGTCGCCACCTGGTCGTCGAGCCGTGCAAACCGTGCACTCGTCGACGCGCCGACCGCCGCGTAGTCCTGGTCGCGGCCGCCGACCCCCACGCCGAGCGTGAGTCGCCCCTCGGACAGCACGTCGATCGTGGCGGCTTGCTTGGCGACCCGAACGGCGTCGTGGCTCGGCAGCACCACGATGGTGGACACGATCCGAGCCCTGCGCGTGGCCGCCGCGGCGTACGCGAGCGACGAGATCACATCGTGGCTTGGATACGCCACGCGTTCGCCGACCGCCACACACGAGAACGGACCGTCGTCGATCCGAGCACACCACTCCCGAATCGTCGGCCCGTCGACACCAACAACGAACGACGGCAACGTCATGCCTAGCTTCACGCTCTTGGTCCTTCGGACGGGGCCGCTCGGGCCACACTCCGCTGGCCAACCGGCCGCAAGACTGTGCCGCCGCCACGCCGTTCTTGCTTCATTGCACTCCCACTACGAAGGTCAGGACTCACCCGAGCCGCAACGAGGAACGAGCGGAGGTGAGCAGCGGCGCAGCGAGCCCCCGCCGAGTCAACGACGCAGAGGCGCGAGCGAAGCCGCCGAAATCACGTATTTTTCGGGATGTCCTTGAAGGGGGCGCCCTTGTTGGGGTCGGGCTCCTTCGGAAGGCCGAGCGCACGCTCACCGATGATGTTGCGCTGGACTTGGTCGGTGCCGCCGTAGATCGACGGTCCCGGCGAGAACAACACCATCTCCTGCTGCATCCCGCCGCTCATGCTCTCCTTGCCCAAGATCGTCATCTCGGGCCCGAGGACCGCGGTTGCCACTTCACGGTTGAGCCTGAGCATGTCGCTCATCATCAGCTTCGCCAGGTTCGGCGCGCCGGCACTCGCACCGCCGCCTCGCATCCGCAGCGTCGAGTACTTGCCGATCTGCTGCAAGGACCACAACTTCGCGATGCCCTGGCGAATCACCGGCTCGGTGATTTTCCCGTTCTCCGTGGCCAACTTGATGAGCCGCTCCGCCATTCCGCCGCCACCACCGCCGGTGCCGCCGGTGCGCTCTTGCCCCACGGTGTCACCGACGCGCACGCCGAGTTGGTTCGAGATCGGACCGGGGAAGGCGGAACCAGCCGCCCCGCTGCCGCCGCTGCCGAGCCCGGCGCGCTCTGCCGCCAACGTGGTGTTCGCCACTGCCCAACCGTTGTTCAGACCGCCGATGATGTTCGCGTCCGGCACTCGGGCACCGTCGAGGAAGACCTCGTTGAACATGGCCCGGCCGGTCATCTCCTTCAGGGGTCGGATCTCGATACCGGGTTGGTCCATGTCGATACCGAAGTACGTGATGCCCGTGTGCTTCGGCGCATCCGGATCTGTGCGGGCGATGAGCATGCCCATGTTGCAGAGCTGCGCCGTCGAGGTCCACACCTTCTGGCCGGTGATGATCCACTCGTCGCCGTCGCGCTCGGCCTTACATTGGAGACCGGCCAGGTCCGAGCCGGCACCCGGTTCGCTGAAAAGCTGACACCACGCATCCGAGCCGTCGAGGATGCGTCGGAGCCAGTGCTGCTTCTGCTCGGACGTCGAGTGCGTCGCGATGGTGGGGGCGGCGAGCAGATACCCGAGACCGGCGGGCGGGCCGACGGCCTTCACCTTCGCCAACTCCTCCGTGACGATGTTCGCCAACGCACGGCTGTACCCGCGTCCGAAGGAATCCTCCGGGAAGGTCGGCGCGGCGTAGCCGGACTCCGCAAGAAGCGTCCACCACTCGCCGACGGTGAGGTCAGGACTCCAATTCGCGGCAACCCACTCGCGCACTTCTTCGCGCACGGACTCGGGAGATGTCGTAGCCATTGCCAGCCACCTTTCGATTCAGCCGAGGAGTTCGAGCAGTTTTTCGGGCGGACGAGCGATGACGCCGCGGCCGCCGACGATGACGACCGGACGCTCCATCAACTCCGGATATTCCAGGAGCAGGCCAACCACTTCGTCACGAGTGGTGTAGTCCGCTGCACTCAGCCCGAGCGCCTTGAACCGAGCGTCCTTACGCACCAACTCCGCCGGCGGCTCGGCGATCGTGTCCACGATGCGCTCCAGACCCGAGCGGTCGAGTGGCGCCTTGAGGTACTCGGTGACATCGGCGTCCAGGCCTCGCTCGGCGACGATCTGCATGGCGCCACGAGACTTCGAGCACGACGGGTTGTGGAAGATCTGAAGTTCCGACACGGCCGAGGAGGCTACTGCCGAGGATCGCGCGCGAGCCCGTCGAGCATCGATGCGAGCCGCGCCACTTCGGTCTCAAGGTCGGCGACACGGGTCGCCAGCGATGGGGCAACGTCCTCCACGGGTGAGGTCCGGGGAGCTGTCGGCGCTTCCGTGGGGCTCGCGTCCCCATTGTTTGCACTGAGCAGTTCGCGCCAGCGCGCCTCTTTCCGGCCCGACTCGCGTGGCAGCACTTCCACGAAGGGCCCGTCTTCGTGATGAACCAATTTGGCCAGCGCCTCATCGACCGAGCCGAGGTCGGCGAAGGTGTGCAGCCGCTCGGATCTCATCTTGAGTTCGCCAGGAGTCTGCGGCCCTCGCAGCAGGAGGACGCACATCAGGGCGAGCTGAGGCTCACCCATCGGAATGACCCGGGGCAGCAGGTGGGAGAACTTGATGGCCCTGCCGCCGTGTGGCTTCTCCCGCCGGACCAGTTCCAACTCGCGGAGCTCGTCGAGGCCGGCCTGCACCATCGACTCGTCGTAGCGCACCACCGGCCAGCGGTTCGTCGTCTGGTTGCACGCGCCGACCATCGAGTTGAGACTGAGTGGATATAAGTCCGGCGTCGTGCGCTGCTTTTCCACGAGGCATCCGAGGACGCGTGCGGCAACGGCTGAGAGCTCCATCGGCGTCGAACTTAGCCAACGGTCAGGAGACCGACGTCACTGATGATGACGGAAGCACGCGGCGCGGTCCCGGGATATATTTGCACGATGAGTGAATCTGTTTCTCCGCAGTTCTTGGGCCGCGACGACGTCAACGACATCGTGTCGATCATCCGTGACGACGCCCGCGATTTCGGCACCGACTTCCACTCGACTGCCGCACGAGGTGATGCCATCTTCACCTGGGACTACAGCCGGACCCGCGAGGGCCTTGGGAAGTTGTACGAGAAGGCAAAGACATCGCAGTGGAACGGTTCCACCGACCTCGACTGGTCCATCGACGTCGACATCGAGCAGGTAGCTCGAGAAATGTCCGGCGCCGTCAACTTCTTCCAGCAACGCATGACCGACGTCGAAGGGTCGCCGGTCAAGAACTGGGGCGACAAGGAGTGGCTCCAGTTCCAGATGGAAGCCTTCAACTGGCGGATGAGCCAGTTCCTCCACGGCGAGCAGGGCGCGTTGTTGTGCACCGGCAAGATCGTGGTCACCACCCCGTGGATCGATGCGAAATACTACGCGGCGTCGCAGGTGATGGACGAGGCGCGCCACGTCGAGGTGTTCGCTCGGTACCTGGACACCAAGCTCGACGGTCACTACCCCGTCAACGCGAATCTGCAGCTCCTCATCAACGACGTGCTCGGCGACTCCCGCTGGGACATGACCTACATGGGCATGCAGATCATGATCGAGGGACTGGCGCTCGCGGCGTTCGGTTTCATGCACCACGTCACCCAGGAGCCGCTGCTCAAGCAATTGCTGCGCTACGTCATGAGCGACGAAGCGCGCCACGTTGCCTTCGGTGTTCTGTCACTCCAGGAGTACTACCAAGGGTTGTCAGCGGCGGAACTCCGTGAACGCCAAGAGTTCGCGTTCGAAGCCGCGATCCGCATGCGGGACCGGCTGATGATGCAGGCGGTGTGGGAACGCATGGGCATCGACCGGAAGGTCATCACCGAGACCATGTTCAAACTGCGTGAGCAGGGCGGCAATCCGTTCCAGGCTGCGTTGTTCTCCAAGATCGTCCCGAACTGCAAGAAGCTCGGCCTGCTCGATGCCGGCGACGGTTGGTTGCGTGACCGCTTCACCGAGATCGGCGTCATCGAATACGAAGACGCGATGAACACCGGCGAGGAATACGAGATGCTGGATCTCGTCGCCGCCGACCGCGCGTCCTGACCCACCCCACCCCGCTTTGCGCGCGCAATACGCGTCGGAAACAGCGCGTTTCGCACGTGAGAACGGCTTGGGTCACCAGGTGGCGTCGACAGTGAGTGCCTCGGCGAGTCGTTCGCCGTACTCGGCGCGGGGGATCTCGATGGCGCCGAGGGACTCGAGGTGGGGCGTGCGCCACTGCACGTCGAGCAACGTGGCTCCGATGGCGCGGAGGTGATCGACCAAGCTCACCAGGGCGACCTTCGACGCGTCGGTCGCGCGATGGAACATCGACTCACCGGCGAACATGCCGTCGATGCCGATGCCGTAGAGACCGCCCACCAGTTCGCCGTCGATCCAGGTCTCCACACTGTGCGCCCAACCGAGTTCGTGGAGCTGCACGTAGGCCGCGACGAACTCGTCGTCGATCCAACCGTGGGGTCGGTTCGCGTCAGCACATGCACGCATCACGGCTTCGAACTCGGTGTCGAACCGGACATCGAAGCACCGGCAGCTGCGGCGAAGTGAGCTGGTCACCCGAAGCCCGTCCAGCGGAATGACCCCGCGTGGATCGGGTGACCACCACCCGATCCGACCTCGCCGACCGACGCGCATCGGAAAGAGCCCCGTCCGGTAGGCCGCCAGCAACGTGCCCGGTGCAAGGTCTGCGCCCACGCCGGCCACTTCCCCGTCGCCCGCGTCATCCGGACGCGGCAACGCCCAGGCGCTGGGCGGCGGCTCGATCGGCGCTTGCACCACCCAAGTCTCGCCGCTGCACCTCCTCACCCCCCGTTTTGGCGTCCCCAGGTGCTGTCCAGCAGCACTTCAGGACGCTAAAACGCGCGGTCGGGTTAGCGGACGCCCATGGGAGCGGCGTCGGGTGTGATCGGCGACGGGAGATCGGTCTCCCCCATCAGCGCGCGGTCGACCGCGGCGGCACAGGACCGACCTTCGGCGATCGCCCAGACGATCAGGCTCTGGCCGCGACCCATGTCGCCGCAGACGAAGACGTCGTCGACGTTCGTGTGCCATTGCTCGGTCCGCGCCACGTTCCCGCGCTCACTGAAGTCAACGCCGAGTTGTTCGAGCATTCCGTTGCGCTGCGGTCCGACGAAGCCCATCGACAACAGGGCGAGGTCGCACGGCAGCTCGAAGTCCGATCCCTGAACTTTCTCGAAGCTCATCCGACCGTCAGTGAACGTCTGCTCCACCTCATGGGCGCGCAACGCGCGCACGTTGCCGTCCTCGTCGCCGAGAAAGCATTCGGTGTTGACCGCGAAAACCCGTTCACCACCTTCCTCGTGTGCGGACGCAATGCGGTAGATCATCGGCCAGGTGGGCCAGGGGTTGGCGTCCGGCCGAGCGTCCGGCGGCCGCGGCATGATCTCGAACTGGTGGATGGTCGCGGCGCCGTGCCGGTGGGAGGTGCCGAGACAGTCCGCCCCGGTATCTCCACCGCCGATGATCACCACATGCTTGCCGGCCGCCGAGAAGGGATGCTCGGCGAGGTCGCCGGCCTGCACCTTGTTGGCGGGCGGCAGGAACTCCATGGCCTGATAGACGCCGCGCAGTTCGCGCCCGGGTATGGGCAGATCACGAGCGGCGGTGGCTCCGCCCGCCAGCACGATCGCATCGAAATCACTTTGTAGATCCGCAACTGCGACGCTCTCGCCGACGTTGGCATTGACCCGGAACTCGGTCCCTTCCGCCGCCATCTGCGCGAGGCGCCGATCCAGGATGCGCTTCTCCATCTTGAACTCGGGGATGCCGTACCGCAGCAGTCCACCGATTCGGTCCGCGCGCTCGAAGACGGTGACGGCGTGACCGGCACGCGTGAGTTGTTGCGCCGCCGCGAGTCCGGCCGGACCGCTGCCGACAACTGCGATCTTCTTACCGGTGACCACGCTCGGGACCACGGGTGCGATCTCGTCCCCCTGAGCTGAGCCGGCAGTGAAGCCGTGCTCGACGATGGCCACCTCGACCTGTTTGATCGTGACCGGGTCTTCGTTGATCCCGAGCACGCACGCCGTTTCACACGGAGCCGGGCAGAGGCGGCCGGTGAACTCCGGGAAGTTGTTGGTGGCGTGCAGCCGATCGAGCGCGTCGGACCAGTTCTCCCGGTATACGAGGTCGTTCCACTCAGGGATCAGATTCCCGAGCGGGCACCCGACGTGACAGAACGGAATGCCGCAGTCCATACACCGCGCCGCCTGGCGCTCGAGGTGCGAATCCGGGAACGGTTCGTAGACCTCTTTCCAGTCCCGCAACCGCACCGGAACGGGCCGACGCGTCGGCAGTTCCCGCTCGTACTTCATGAAGCCGGTGGGCTCACCCATGAGAGGCCGCCATGATCGCTTCGTCCACGTTGATACCGCGCTCCTCGGCCACTCGAGCTGCCTCGAGCACGCGCTTGTAGTCCTGGGGCATGACCTTGCGGAACCGCGGGAGTTCGTCCCGCCAACCGGCGAGGATTCGCTCGGCCACCATCGAACCGGTCTCGCGCTGATGCGTGCGGATCGTGTCGCGCAACCACTCCTGGTCGTCCTCGTCCAACTCGTCGAGGTCCACCATGTCTCGGTTGAGTCGAGTGAAGAACATGCCGTCGGCGTCGTGGATGTACGCCACGCCTCCCGACATGCCGGCTCCGAAGTTCCGACCGGTCGGACCGAGGACCACGACCTTCCCTCCGGTCATGTACTCACAACCATGATCGCCGACGCCTTCGACGACGGCCGTCGCGCCCGAGTTGCGGACGCAGAACCGCTCGCCGACTTTGCCGCGCAAATACACCTCACCGCTCGTTGCGCCGTAGAGGATGACGTTGCCGGCCACCACGTTCTCCTCTGGGACGAACGGAGCGTCCGGTGCGGGCCGGACCATGATCCGACCGCCCGAAAGTCCCTTGCCGAGGTAGTCGTTCGAATCGCCGACGAGCCGCAGCGTGATGCCCTTCGGAACGAACGCACCGAAGCTCTGTCCGCCGGAACCCGTCAGCGTGATATCGATGGTGTTATCGGGCAGGCCGGCACCGCCGTAGCGGCGAGTCAGCTCGGATCCGAGCATCGTGCCGACGGTCCGGTTCACGTTCCGGACTGGCAGGTCGATCGTCACCGCCTCGCCCCGTTCCAGCGCGGGTTCGGCGAGGCGAATCAGGTCCTGATCCAGCGCGCGGTCCAGGCCGTGATCCTGGGTCTTGGTGCAGTACATGTCCTGCGCGTGGTGGTCGAAGTCGGGAACGTGCAGGATCGGGGTGAGGTCCAGGCCTGATGCCTTCCAGTGGTCGATGGCGGCGCGCGTGTCCAACATTTCCGCGTGACCGATCGCTTCGGCGACGGTCCGGAATCCGAGCTGGGCGAGCAACTCGCGCACCTCCTCCGCGATGAACTCGAAGAAGTTGACGACGAACTCGGGCCGGCCCGTGAACTTCGCCCGCAACTCGGGGTTCTGCGTCGCCACCCCTACGGGACAGGTGTCGAGATGACAGACCCGCATCATGATGCAGCCACTCACCACCAGCGGTGCCGATGCGAAGCCGAACTCCTCCGCGCCGAGCAAGGCCGCGATGATCACGTCTCGGCCGGTCTTGAGTTGCCCGTCGGTCTGCACCACGATCCGGTCCCGCAGACCGTTGAGCAACAGCGTTTGCTGCGTCTCGGCCAGGCCGAGTTCCCACGGCGCGCCGGCGTGCTTCAACGACGTGAGTGGTGACGCGCCAGTTCCACCGTCGTGCCCGGAAATCAGCACCACATCCGCGTGCGCCTTCGCCACTCCCGCGGCGACGGTGCCCACTCCGACCTCGGCCACCAACTTCACGTGCACGCGCGCAAGCGGGTTGGAGTTCTTCAGGTCGTGGATCAGCTGGGCGAGATCCTCGATCGAATAGATATCGTGGTGCGGTGGCGGACTGATGAGACCGACACCGGGCGTGGAGTGCCGCGTCCTCGCGATCCACGGGTACACCTTGTGGCCGGGCAGCTGACCGCCTTCACCGGGCTTCGCCCCCTGGGCCATCTTGATCTGGATGTCGTCGGCGTTGACGAGGTACTCGCTCGTCACCCCGAACCGACCGCTCGCCACCTGCTTGATCGCACTCCGACGCAAGTCTCCGTTGGCGTCCGGGGTGAACCGGTCGGCGTCTTCGCCACCTTCACCGGTGTTGGACTTCCCGCCGAGTCGGTTCATCGCGATCGCGAGGGTTTGATGGGCTTCGGCCGAGATCGATCCGTAACTCATTGCGCCGGTGGAAAACCGCTTGACGATCTCGCTGACTGGTTCCACGTCGTCGATCGAGATCGACGGCCGCGCGTCGTCCTTGAACGCGAACAGGCCGCGCAGCGTGGCGAGTTGACTCGCCTGACCGTCGACCATGGCCGTGTACTGCTTGAAGACCTCGTACCGGCCCGAGCGCGTGGCGTGTTGCAACTTGAAAACGGTCTCGGGGTTGAAGAGGTGGTACTCCCCCTCTCGGCGCCATTGGTACTCGCCACCGATCGCGAGCTCGCGATGCGCGAGTTCGCTCGGACGGTCCGGGTACGCGAACTCGTGCCTCGCCGCCACCTCGGCCGCGATCACGTCGAGCCCGACGCCGCCGAGCCGACTCGTGGTGCCGGTGAAGTACTCGTCGACGAGATCCTGACCGAGGCCGATCGCCTCGAACACCTGCGCCCCGGTGTAGGAGGCCACGGTCGAGATCCCCATCTTCGACATAACCTTCAACACGCCCTTGCCGCAGGCCTTCACGTAGTTCTTCGCCGCCTGGCGCTCGGTGATCGCCAGCGCGCCTTCACGCGTGAGATCGCGCAGGACGTCGAACGCGAGGTAAGGGTTGACCGCAGCCGCGCCGTAGCCCAATAGCAGCGCGATGTGATGCACCTCGCGCGCTTCGCCGGTTTCCACCACGAGCCCCACCTGGGTGCGGGTCTTCTCGCGGATCAGGTGGTGATGCACGGCGGCGGTGATGAGCAGACTCGGAATCGGTGCGAGCGAGTCGCTTGCATATCTGTCCGAGAGGATCACCAGGTTCACTCCCCCGGCGATGGCATCGCTGACCTCACGGCGGATGCGTTCGATCGCCAACGCCAACCCATCGCCACCCGAGATGACCGGGTACAGCGCGTCGATGGTGATCGGCCGGTAACCGTCCGCGCCGCCGGGCTCATCGATGTAGCGGAGCTTCGCGAGGTCGTCGTTGTCGATCACGGGAAACGGCAACACGATCTGACGACACGACTCCGGGCCCGGCGCCAGCAAGTTGGCCTCGGGGCCGATCGTGCCCCCGAGGCTCGTGACCAACTCCTCCCGAATCGCGTCGAGGGGCGGGTTCGTCACCTGCGCGAAGAGCTGCGAGAAATAATCGAACAACATCCGCGGCCGGCTCGACAGCACGGCAATCGGCGTGTCCGTCCCCATCGATCCGATTGGTTCGGCTCCGGCGCGCGCCATGGGCATGACGAGGATTCGGACTTCTTCTTCCGTCCAGCCGAACAGCCGCTGCTGTTGCA
>JANYJV010000043.1 GCA_025361725.1 Acidimicrobiia bacterium
TGACGAAGATCCGGCTGATCAAGTTCCGCAAGCCCGAGGACGTGTTCGACGAGCTACCGGAGTATATGAATTCAGAGGAGATCGGACACGTCGAGACCATCGTCCATGCGAAGAAGCGGTTCGGGCTGCGCAAGCAGCGGATCGACAAGGTGGTAAGTGGCGAAGCTGAGTTGGGGTCACTGCTTTCGTTCAATGACGTCAACTACGACAAGGTAAAGGTCGAGGTTGCGCTCGGCAACGGGAAGAAGCGCACCGTGGATCTGCAAGACCAACGCGTCCCGCGCGTGACCACCGACATCACCGAGGAACTCACCGACGGTGCCGACGGGCACCCGACATACGCAACGCTTCGAGCGGCGGCGCTCTCGTTAGTCTCGGACTACGAGGCGATGCCGGGATGGGGGCGCGCATGAGCAAGATCGACGTGCGCGACATCATCCGCGATCACTTCGCGACCCTTCGCAACAACGAACGGAACCGGCCCGCGTGGCTCGACTGGTTCGTGTTCGTTGGCATCCCCATCCTGGTCACGATCGGGGTAATGATCAACGGGTTCGACGTGCACAACGGCGGCTCGCTGTTGTCCGCAGTCGCCATCGTCGGCGGCCTCTTCTTCGCGTTGCTCATCCTTTTGCTCGAAGCCGCGATGCATACATCTGAGCGCGCTCAAGACTCGGGCGTACCTCCGACGAACCTGCGTCTGCAGATCCTCCGAGAGCTGAAGGCGAACGTGGCATACGCAGTGCTCGTGTCGGTCGTTACGACGACCGTGCTCGCGATCGCAGAACTCTCGGCGTCGTCACACTTCGACCGCGCCGGCCACGAGGTAGCGGAGCCGTTACCAAAGTGGCTAACTGCGACCACCGTGTTCTTGCTCGTACACCTCGGCATCACGCTCCTGATGGTCTTGAAGCGGATGTACAGAGTGCTGACGCACGAACTTTCCGACTCAGAGATGGTCAGGCACTAGCGCGCGCCTTAGTTCTCAGACGCGACCCGCAGCTCGAGCGGCTCGGGAGCGTCGTCAACGTCGTGGACCGTGGTCGGGGGTGTGACTCGTCCGACACAGATGGTCGCCGCACCGGCGAGTGGCGTCACGTGTGGGTCGCCGTTGACGACTCGTGGCTGTCAGACGCTCGCGTTCGATTACGCGTCGACGACCCAAACGACATCGTTGTGTGGTGGTTCGCTCGGTGACGTCGCCGGCCAACTCCAGGCCGTGCACTACACGACATGGGATCCGGACCTCGGCACACCCGCGATGCGGACCGTCGACGTCGCCGCCTACTGCTACGACCAGACGACCAGCCGGTTGGCCACGACCTGGGACCCACGCATCTCACCCTCGTTGAAGACCACGTACGCGTACGACTCTGATGGGCATGTCGCGGTCGAACTCATCTGAACCTCGGGATGCAGGCGAAACCATCCGGAGGGTTCGAAAGAGATCCCACCAGGCCCGCAAATCCGTTGTCGATGCCACAACGCAGTGTCAGCCCGGGTCGTGGCGCGCGAACCGTGTCCGATCGCTCGGCGAACGAAGTCATCTCTTTCGAACCCAGCAGCCCAGGCAAGGAACACCCGTGCAACACCACGTTCGGGATACTGCGAGGACTGACGCTGCGTCGTCTTTCCGGCGGCTGGTGACGAGGTCCCTCTCGGTGCGAGTTGGCTCCGGCCCTTCGCATGATGGGCACGGGAAGGTGGGAACTTGGATCGGCATTGGTTGTCATAGCAACGGACACGGCTGAGGCGTCAGCACCGGGTCTCCTCCTCGGGCAGAAGCACGCGCTCGAGCGCCTTGAGGACAGTGCTCCGGTATCGGGCGACGCTTCGCTTTCGGTCTCTCCGAAGCACCTGGTGCGCCTGTGGGGAGACGAGGAGGAGAAGGATGTCGGTGGCTTCCTCGACGCTGAGATTCGGGTGGAGAGCTCCATGGACCTTGAGCGCCTGAGCGATCAAGGCCATGTCCCGGGCGAAGGCTCGCTCCCCTTGCATCACAGCCTCGCGTAGTGCTTCGTCGGCCCCTGCCGACTCGTGGGCGGCCATGACCATTGCACCAGACCGCTCGTTGATATTCGTGACCATGGAGACGAGGAGTCCCAGGGCCTTCTTGCCGTCGCGTTCAGACAAGGCAGATTGGAACTCGGAACGCTCGGCGATTGGGATCGGCTGATCGTCGCCAGCGGTTGCGACCCCGATCACATCCATGAAGAGATCGAGCTTTGAGGGGAACGCCAGATAGGCCGTTCGTTCCGAGACCTCCGCATTGTCGGCGATCTGGCGCATCGTGGTGAGCGTGTAGCCCTGCTGGACGAAGAGCCGAGCGGCGGCGTCCCGGATCTGGGTGCGCGTGCGCCGGGCTGCTTGCTCCCGGAGGGGCGACCGGTACGGCCGCTTGACAGGTCCACCCATTGGTTTCATACTACCAGCTATCACTACAGTGATCCTGCACCGGAATATCCCGGCGCAGACCAGAAACAAGTGAGAGGTTGATCATGCATGCCATCGTTGTCCATGTGAACATCCACGATCAGGTCGAGACGAAGCGTGCGCTCGACCAAGAGTTGATTCCAATGCTCAGGGGAGCTCCCGGATTCGTGGGCGCGTACTTTGTCGCCATCGATGACACCCACGGCGTCTCTCTCCAGGTTTTCGAGACTGAGGAGCAGGCGAAGGCTGCCGCGCCGCCTGAGACCGGACCGGGAATGGGCGGAGTGAAGCTCGACACCGTCCAGTTCGGCGACGTTATCGGCGCTGCATAGATCAGCGATTTCGGGCTGGCGCCGCCAGCCCGAAATCGAGATGTCCCAGAACGCCGGGTAGGCGTATACTATCCGCATGCCTCGGATCCAGATCTACCTGCCCGACGATCTCTACAAAGCAGTGAAGTCGAAGGGACTGCCGATCTCGGAGATCAGCCAGGATGCCGTTCGCGCCGAGCTGCGACGTGAGCAGCTCCGCGCCGAGTCCCAGGCGTATCTCGATGACCTCGCCGCGAAGGTTGGCGGCCCCCCGTCGGAGAAGGAGCTCGTCGCCGCGGATCGCTGGATCGACAAGGCGATCACCCCCCGTCGTCGACGCGCTTCGTGACCGCGACGCTGGATTCCTCGGCGCTGACGAAACTGGCGACCCAGGACCGAGTGACGTTGGCGCGTGTCCAACGGCTACTCGACCGAGGTCTGTGGCCGCCGGTGGTGCCAACCGCGGTGCTCGTCGAGTCGCTCACGGGGAGTGGCCCTCGTGATGCTCGAGTCAACCGGTTGGTGCGCACCTGCGAAATCGCGGAACTCGATATCGTCACCGCCCGCCGAGCCGCGGAACTCAGAACGCGAGCCAGAGCCGGTTCGGCCGTCGACGCCATCGTGGTCGCCACGGCTGAGATCGAGGAGAGTGAACTCGTGATCACTGGCGATACCGACGACATCACCCGGCTCAGCAGTTATTCACGCGGCGTCTCGGTCATGAGCATCTGAACCGCGCAGAGGTTCGAAAGCGATCCCACAAGGCCCGCAAATTCCAGGGAGTTGCCCGGTCGGTGACAGCATCCCTGTGAGTGCTCGAATCAGCCGCTCGACGAACGTGACGACAAGCTCGTCGTCCTGATCGACATGATCCGGGTTGAACTCGGTGATCGTCAAGCCCTTGAACTTGGGACTGCGCACGAACACATCGATGCACTCCATGGTCTGTTCGAACGTCAGTCCGGTATTGATCGTGGGGAAATCGGCAGCGGGGAAGTCGATGAAATCTATGACGTCAGCGTCGAGATGCACCAGGATCGGTCCGGCACCAAAGAGGATCACGTCCTCGGCTCGTAACAACGGGAACCGCGCGTCGACGCGAGCGAGTTCTTCAATCGCGTCGGACTCGCCGAGTATGTGCGACATACACATCCAGTCGAGGAAACCCGCCGTGACACTGCGTGGGGTATTCAAGTCCGGTCCCGCGTCGACGTAGAGAAGACCGACTCGAGGGGTCGCCTGGGTGAGCGCCGCGACAACGCCAACTTCGATCGTGTAGTCGGCACCGATGACGAGCGCGGGAGATTCACGCGATGAACTCGCTGACTTCCCGGGGCGGCACTATCGGACGCGGAATCCGGCCTTTTGAACCGGCGTCTGGCCGTGAGGGGCGGAGTAGGAATGCGGTAGTAAGATCGGCGCATGACCGTGAAGAAGCTGTCCGTCGCCATCGATGAGAAAGTCGCCACCGAAGCGGCCCTCAGTGCGGAGGCCGCGGGCCTCAGCCTGTCCGCGTGGATGAACCGAGCCGCGAGCGACGCGCTCGCGATCGAACGCGGACTCATTGGTGTACGAGCTTGGGAGGCTGAGAACGGTGAGCTGACCAGCGCGGAGCTCGCGGATGCTGATCGAATCCTTGACGAGGTGGTCGGGAGGCGCCGCGCGAAGCGCGCGAGCTGATGAGTGGCTTGACCTACGACACCGGCGCGCTGATCGCCGCTGAGAGCAACGACCGAACGTTGTGGGCGATCCACAAACGAGCGCTCGAACGTCGGATCCGCCCCACGATTCCTGCCGGCGTGCTCGCGCAGGGCTCGCGTGGAGGACCCCAGGTGAACATCTCGCGCCTCATCGACGGTTGTCGTGTCGAGGACCTGAACAATGTTCGAGCTCGCGCATCGGGGGCGGCGTGCGTCCGCGCGGGCACGGATGACCCGATCGATGCTTCGGTAGTCGTCGGCGCCATTTCCCGCCGCGATCTCGTGATCACGAGCGACCCGATCGATCTCCGATCGATCGCGGACGCGCTCGGACGGCGCATCGATCTCCGCATCATTTGACCGCGAACTCATCGAGCGGGTTTGAAAGCACTCGCATGCTCT
Organism: Acidimicrobiia bacterium; assembly: GCA_025361725.1. Taxonomy (GTDB): domain Bacteria; phylum Actinomycetota; class Acidimicrobiia; order IMCC26256; family JAENVU01; genus JAENVU01. The sequence goes on from JANYJV010000043.1 coordinate 4,847, forward strand.
CCGCTCCGTCGTTGTGGATACCACAACGACGGGATCGGCCCTGATGGGGATGCCTACGCCGTGTCCGGTGGACCGTCCAGTCGCTCGGTGCGGCGCATCTCGAGAACCATCGCTCGGCCCGCAGTGTCCTCGACCGGCACATCGAGGGCAGGCTCCTGTGTTTCTCGAGCGACGACACTCGGCCCGGGCCGGCTTACCCCGTCGCGCCTAGCTTCGCCTGCGCGATCACTGACCAGATGGAACTTCCGGACGGACGCAAGCTGGCGTGGTTCGACATCGGCCGTCCAACGGGTAGACCCTCGCTGGCCCTCCATGGAGGGCTGCCAGCAGCCTTGCAGAGGACCCGCTGCCTTGAGAGGCTGCCGGCATGACCACGACTGTGGCCGGTCGCGCCGGCCCGAGACAGCTCGGTGTGGAGCCGAAGGGTCACGGCGCAGCGGCGTTGCGGCCGCGTCGGCTGGTGGGCAGGGATCGCGAGATCGCGGAGGTGAGCGAGAGCATCGCGTCGACACCGTTGACCACCGTGACCGGCCCGGGCGGCGTCGGCAAGACGGCGCTCGCGCTGGCTGCGGCGGCCGCGTCGGAGGCGCAGTTCCCGGACGGTGTGTTCGTTGTCTGGCTCGCCTCGTTGCGATCCGCGGAGCACATTCCAGGAGAGGTGGCCGCCCAGGTCGGAATGCCGAGGCTCGGCGGTCAGTCCTACGAGGACGCGCTCGCCCACTGGCTCGGCGCACGCGATGTCCTGCTGGTGCTCGACAATTGCGAGCATGTGGTTTCGGCGGTGGCCGATCTCGTCGAAGGCCTCACTGCTCGGCTCCCTCGCCTTCGGGTGCTGGCGACGAGTCGAGAGCCACTGTGGGCCGTGGACGAGCTGTGCTACCGGCTCGCACCGTTGCCCGTGGTGGGCACGGACGCGAGCCGTACGGAAATCGATGCGAGTCCGGCGGTGCGCTTGTTCCGAGAGCGAGCCGGTGCCCGGTCGCAGGCCGCGCTCGACACGGACCGCGCGGGCCATCTCCTCGGAGAGATCTGTCGCCGCGTCGACGGCCTCCCGCTCGCCATCGAGCTCGCGGCGGCACGGGTGGTCGGGCTCGATCTGGAGGACATCTCGGCGCATCTCGATGACCTGTTCGACCTTCTCCCGCAAGCGGCGCGGCGAGCCGACGGCGCGCAACGGTCGCTCCGCGCCACGGTGCAGTGGAGCGACGCCCTGCTCAGCGAGCAGGAACGGGGCCTCCTGCGGCGCATGGCGGTGTTCGCCGGCGGGTTCGACCTCACGGCGATCAAAGAGGTGTGTGCGAGCGACGGCCAGACCGCGGCGAGCGTCGCAGACCTCACTGCCCGGCTCGTCGAGAAGTCGCTCCTGCTCAAGCAGGACACGAGCGGCCCGTATCAGCTGCTCGAGACGATCCGCCAGTACGCCCTCGAGCAGCTCGGCCTCGCCGGAGAGCTCCAGACGATCCGCGATCGCCACGCCCGCTTCTACCTCGGCATCGCGCTGGAGGAATCCGGCGCGACGCTCACCGGCCCCGAGCGACCCCACCTCGACGTGCTCCGTTGCATCGAGGACAACACCCGCGTCGCGCTCGAGCGCCTCCTCACGATCGATCCCGAATCGGCCTTGGCGCTCGCGGCGAGCCTCAACATCTTCTGGTGGACGCAGGGCAAGCTTCGCGAGGGCATCGGCTGGCTCGAGCGGGCACGTGCGGCGGCACCGGACGCGCCGGCGGAGCTCCGGGCGACGAGCCTGTTCTGCGAAGCCTTCCTCGTCGCGCACGACACCGACGACTGGCATGCCGCGGCGAAGCTGATCGACGTCGGGATCGACGCGGTCGTCGACGCCGACGAGCCTCCGTTGATCCTCGGCATGCTGCACTGCTTGCGCGGAGAGTGCGACGTCTTCAACGGCGAGCTCGCGTCCGCCGTAGTCCGTACGCAAGCGGGGCTCGAGATCTCGTCCCTGTACCCGGGCACGTGGGGTCGGGGCTTCTGCTTGTGGAACGCGGCCTACGCACGGCTGGCCGTCGGGGACGAGGATGCTGCGGTCGCGCTCTTCATGGAGATGATCGCACTGACCGAGGCCGGCGGGTTCGGTATCGCGGACATGGTCTGCTGCAACTCGTTGGGTGAGATCTGGGAGGCGCGCGGCGTCCTCGACACGTCCCGTACGTTCTGGGAGCGCGCGCTCCAGGCTCGTCGGGACCTCGGCGCTCTGCGCATCGGCCATGTACACGGCTCGATGCCGACGGCGCTGCTCGCGGTCGCGCGTGTGGCGGCCAAGCAGGGAGACCTGGCCACTGCGTCGAGTTTGTTGCGCGAGGGCCTCCCGATCGCGGAGGAGATGCGCGAGGTCGACACCGGGCAGAAGATGGTCGAGCTCCTCAGAGAAACATCGCAGGTCGAGCCCACCCAGCGCGCGACTCTTCGGCCCGAGGGTGGCGTCTGGTGCGTCGGCTTCAACGGCACCAGCGTGCACGTGCCGGACCTGAAGGGGCTGTGGCATCTCCGCGAGCTCGTGTCTCGGCCGGGTGAGTTCGTACCCGCCCTCGCGCTCGTCGGCGCATCGAGCGAAGAGCCGATTCCGAGCGGTGACACGGGTCCCATGCTCGATCGCGAAGCGCTCAGGCAGTATCGACGGCGCCTCGACGAGCTGGACGACGAGCTGGACGACGCCGCGGTCCATGGCGACGCCGAACGGCAGGCGGAGCGGAGCGCCGAGCGCGACGCGCTGATCGCCGAGCTCAAGCGGGCCACGGGCCTCGGAGGCAGGTCGCGGCGGTCCGGCTCGCCGTCCGAGAAAGCGCGCCTCAACGTGACCAGAACGATCCGCCACGCGATCACGGACCTCTCGGATCACGTTCCGGAGCTCGCGGCACACCTGGACGAGTCGATCGTCACAGGTGTGTCGTGCAGCTACGAGCCGCGGGTCAATATCGCCTGGACGACGTGACCTCAGGAGCATGGTTCGTTCGGAACGAACCACGGAGTGGTCGGGAACGAACGCCTCCTCTTTTGGGTGGCAAACCGCCACCCAGGAGCAGAACGGACGGTAACCCCATGTTTGTGACAGTCGTACACCGAATTCACGACCCCGAAGGCTTTCAGGCCGCCGAGGCCAAGGCGATGGAGGATGGGCTTCCTCCCCACGTCGCGTTGCCGATTCACGCAGCTACCAACGACCACGGACTTGGCATCTGCATCTGGGAAGGCGAGTCAGTCGAGGCTGTGCGTGACGTGGTCGAGGGTGCGGTCGGACCCTGGGCGAAGAACGAGTACTACGAGATGCACGTGGACGGACTCACTCCGCAGCTCGCAGGGTAGCGAGAACGCCGAAGGTTCAACTGTTCACACGAGGGTCTCGGCAGTTGCCGAGACCCTCGCGTGATCTCAGCAGAATCGATTTGGTGCTCTCGGGGGCTCCATTGCGGTGATTCAGATCGGGCCGTTGAGTGCCGAGTCGCCGTCAGATCATGCGGGCGAGTTCGGTGAAGGCGTGCGCGACGCGCAGGCTGCGCCCCACCGCCGCGTAGGGGCCGCGCTTGACCGTATCACCGATTTGTGCTACAAGTAGCGCATGACATCGGTCGGCATTCGTGAGCTCAGACAACGAGCGAGCGAGCTCCTCCGGCGAGTGGAGGCCGGAGAGACCTTCGAGGTCACCGATCGCGGGCGTCCCGTTGCGCTCCTCAGCCCGTGCCCGGCGGTCGAGGGCCTAGATCGGCTGCGGGCTGATGGCGATGTGGCCGCGGCGAGAGACGAACTCGAGACCCTTGCCGAACCGATCGAGGTTGGCGCCGACGCCGAACTTCCGTCCCAGGTGCTGGCTCGATTGCGACGCAATGAGCGCTGAGAAACCGATCTACCTGGATTCGTCCGCGTTGGTAAAGCTCGCAGTTGCGGAACCCGAATCTCGCGCGCTTCGTCGTTCGCTCCAGCGACAGCGACCGCGAATCACAAGCGCATTGGCACGCACTGAAGTTGCTCGCGCCACGATGCCGTTCGGATCCGATGCGGTAGCGCGCGGAGAGGCGGTGCTGCGCCGCGTCGAGATCGTACGGATCAACGATCGCATCTTGCGCCTGGCCGGATCCCTCGAACCATCCGAGCTCCGTTCACTCGACGCGATTCACCTAGCGACCGCGCGGCTCATCGGCAGCGATCTGAAATGGATCGTCACCTACGATGAGCGGATGGCGGAGGCGGCACAAGCACTCGGTCTGTCAGTGCGAGCACCGACCTGACTCCATCGGGAATGTTCGAAAGCGATCCCACTCCCTCCGCCGATGAACGAAGGTCGATCGTGATGTCGGACCGTCGTCAGTACCGCGACGCTCGGTCGGTGTACCGACTCGGCCGGTCGACATTCGCGGTGCTGCTTGTCGCCACGATGGTGGCAGCGTGTTCGGGTTCGTCGTCTCCACGCTCGTCCAGTGCACCCGCAGAGCACCGCGCCACCGCGACGCTGCGTCAGCTGGCTGACCGCCGTCATCTCCTCATCGGCAGCGCGGTCGCCGACCGGCCACTCCGCACGGAGGCCGACTATCGCCGCGTGCTGGGCCGTGAGTTCAACCTCGTCGAGCCGGAAGACGCCATGAAGTGGTCGACCGTCCATCCGGCGCGCGACACCTACGACTTCACCGCCGGCGATCGACTGGTCCAATTCGCCGAGCAGCACGGCATGAAGGTCCGCGGCCACAACCTCGTCTGGGAGAAATTCAACCCCGCGTGGCTCACGTCCCTCACCCCGTCGCGTACCGAGGCGATCGCGCTGCTCCGCGACCACATCACCGCCGTGGTCAGCCACTACCGAGGCAAGATCGCGCAGTGGGATGTCGTCAACGAGGCGCTGGCCGAAGGTGACCGCGGCTCGATGCGCGACGGCGTGTGGCTGAGATGGATCGGCCCTGAGTACGTGCCGATGGCCTTCCGCTTCGCGCACGATGCGGATCCGGGCGCGCAGCTCTTTTACAACGACTACGACTGGCGCTCGCCGGGTCCGAAGACCGATCACATCCTCGAACTCGCCCAGCACATTCGCGACAGCGGGGCACCGATCGACGGCATCGGTCTCCAGCTCCACGTGCTGCACTCGTTGAACGTCGCCGCCGAGCGGTCCAAACTCCGCGCCATCGCGAACGCGGGGTTCGACGTGGCCATGACCGAAGTCGACAACCGTCGCAAGCTTCCGGCGGTGACGGCAGCACTCGGTGACCAGGCGCGCAAGTTCGGCGATCTCCTCGGCATGTGCCTGGCGATCCCTCGGTGTCGGACGTTCAATCTCTGGGGCTTCACCGACCGCCACTCGTGGATCCCGGGCGCCTTCCCGGGCTTCGGCGCGGGTACGATCATGGACAAAGGTCTGCGCCCGAAGCCGGCGTTCTTCGCCTTGCGTCGGGCTTTGCTCTCGCGGTGATTCCCCAACCCGGCGTGATGACTCAGGTCGATATCGTCGAACTCGATCGGTTGCTCTCGCAGCGTGCGGGTGAGCTCGCTGAACTTCACGATCTTCGGGGCTACGACGCGGTGCACCTCGCTTCGGCGGAACGGATCGCCGATCTCGAGGTCGTCATGGTGGCCGGAGATGAAGACCTCATACGTGCCGCTCGAGCACTGGGTCTCCTCACCGCGTCAACGCGCACCTGACGCGCCGTCCGTCAAGGGGTTGGTCAAGAAGGACGGGCAGTAGCACCGGGACCCGTTGTTGTGGCACTGACCGGCTCGGGTCCGCGGCGGCCCCGGAGCCGGGTCGCGCCGTCGACCACGGTGGCGACGAGCGCGCCGATCAGGATCGGGTCGACGAGGAACCGGAACCGGCTGTTCTCGCCGTACTCGGTCGCGATCGACACTGCGGTCACGAACGCCACGGTGCACCCGAGGTAGGTCCACACCAGATCACCGGTCCGAGCGCGTCGACGCACGAGCCGGACGGCCCCGAACGCGGCGCGCCCGAGGACCAACGCGGTGGCCAGTACCAACGTGATCGAGAGCGGGATCGCAGGTGACGGGTCACTCGGAATCAGGCGATTGGTCCAGTCCCGATCGTGGATTGCCAGCGAGACGGACAGCATCGGAACGTCGTAGGCGCGCTTCAATCCCCGCAGCACCGGGTTGTCACGGAAGGGTTCGAGGCCAGGACCGAGCTCGAACCAGAAATGAGCGGTCGCCGACGCTCGACGCCCGGCGAGGTACGCACCCGGCCGCTCGCGGATCGCGGCGAACGCGTTGTGTTGACCATCCCGGTAGACCCGTAGGAAGCACACGGCGTCGAAGTTGCTCTGACCGTTCTGCTTCCGCAGCGCTCGGAGCACCGGTTCGGTGCGATCCGTCTGACAACGGCCTATGGTCGGGACGTACGCGGAGTACGGCGAGAACGCCGGCACCCGCGCCGCACGCGAGAGCGTTCCCTGGCGAATGAGTTGCTCGATGTCCTGCTTCGGCATCGGCGCGATGACGCCGCGAGCCAAGTTCATCCCGAGCCAGCTACTCAGGTTCGGCTCGCCGAACTCCACCTGGTTCTTGATGATCCAGCCGCCCACGACGAAGACAGGAATCGCGACGATCGCCGCGGTACGGAGAACTCCGAGGCGCGGCCGGACTGCGATGACGATGATCGCGACCATCGTGCCGAGCCACACCGGATGGAGCAACGCGCGCGTCATGACGACGACGGTCATGACCGTGACGAGCGCGGTGAGCGTGCGCGCCTGCGGGGTCCGTACGTAGCGCGCGCACAGCAGACCGGAGACCACGAGCAGCGCGGCGACGGGCAACTCGTAGATGATGGCGTTCTCGTAGCTCAGGAGGCCGGGGTCGCAAGCAACCACGACCGCGCCTGCGGTTGCGGCGAACGCCGCGAAACCGAGTTCGACCAGCAGCGCGCGCAGCGCAACGACGAGTATCAGCGCGAGCAGGAAGTACACGATCTGGAAGGTCAGCGCGCCGGAGAGCGGGCTCCACCGCAACACCGTGCCCACGAACAGGTTGAACAGCGGCGGCTGGGTGTGCAGCAGCCATACGTTCTGGAACGGGTGGGCGACGAGTTGGTGCAGGTCCAGCAGCTGCCAGGAGTCTGTGAGTGCAGTGGTGGAGAAGCCACCGCCCGTCACCCAGTACGCGATGCGGACCGCGACGAACGCGGCGATGACGACCACGATGCCGGGCGAGGGTGATCGAAACCTCGAGTCGGTCCGAGCGTCGCGCCCAAGCGACCGGCTCACCGGAGCAGTTTCGGACCGAGCCAGTTGGCGACGTCGGCGGTGCCCTGCACGCTCAAGTGCGCACCATCCGGGCGGTAGTCGTGATCGAGTTCACCGCCGGGCCGGCTCCGGCTGTACCCCGCGAAGTCCACCATCGACGCGTTCGGGATCGTCTTCAGTGCCGCGGCGACGAGCGCGTTCAGCTGGTCGATGCGCTTCGGATCGTTCTCGACGAACGGCGGCGTACCGGTCCCGCCGGCGTTGTACGGAATGTTGACGTGCGGGAACGTCGCCCACTGCAGGCGTGCGCCCGTCGCGGTCAAGGTGCGCGCGATTGTCTGGACTTTTGCGGTCAGCCGCGCGTCATACCGTGGATCGCCGATGCTCCGGAATGTTCCGTCCGGGAATTGTCGGGGCGAGATGTCGGCCAGACCAACGACCACCAAGGCGACATCAGGTTTGAAGTCCTTGACCGCGGTGCCCATGAGCCGCTGCCAGTCGGCGCAATCCGGGAACGTCGGCCGGACGAGCCCGAGGTACTCGAGGGTTCCTGGACCGCCGACCCCGCACCCGAGTGCGGTGTACCGACCGACCTGCAGGTGGTGTTGGCGGCCCCAGTCGGACAGCCCGACCGACACCGACCAGCCCATCGAGTCCCCGACCAGCAACACGCGAGCATCCCCGGCGACCGTCGGCGTCTTCGCGAGGGCGTCGAGTTGGCCGGCGACGGGTCCCGCCGCGGCGAGGTCGATGGTTTGTGCACCCGAGTCCGGCATGGCGATGGCGAGTCCGAGGACCGCGGCGCTGCCGATTGCCATGACCACGAAGAAGATCCGGCCCTTCAACATCCGCCCCCGACGCACCCGGTTCTCGATGAGGACGTAGAGGAGGGTGGCGATGGTGATGGTGACGGCGAGGCGCACCACGAACGTGGGCAGCAAGCTCAGTCCGAGTCGGCTCGGGTTGAGGATGACGAAGATCGGCCAGTGCAGGAGGTAGATGCCGTAGCTGATCGACCCCAGGAGACGCCATGGAGCCAAGGACAGGAACCGCGTGACCACGCCGCGCTGGAGACCGGCGACGATGATCGCGGCGGTGAAGAGGCCGTTGAGGAGGGTGCCGCCGCGGAACACGAACAGGTCGTGCAGATCAACCGTCAACCAGAGCACGACCGTCCCGACCAGCCCGACGACGGCGAGCACCTCGATCGCCATGCGCGTCGATGGCGAACGTTCGGTGCGATCAAAGCGCGCCACTGCGTAGGCCAGGAGCACACCGAACAAGATCTCCGCGGCTCGCGTGTCGGTGCCGTAGTAAGTGCGAGTGAGGTCCGAAGACAACCACGCGGCGACCGCAAGACTTCCGGCGGTCATCGCGACGAGTGCGCCGAAGACGATGCTGGGCTTGCGCAGGAAGCGGTACAGACCCCAGAACAGAAGCGGGAACACCACGTAGTACTGCTCTTCGATCGCCAGCGACCAGAAGTGCTGCACGGGTGAGCCGGTGGCGAAGATCGCGCCGTAGGCCTGGTCGGTGTGGATCAGCCACCAGTTCTCGCCGTACGCGAGGCCGGCCACGACGTCGCCGCGGAGGCGCTCGGGCGAAATCGCTCCGAACTTGGATCGGAACACGACGATGAACCCGAGCGTGAGGATGGCGGCCGGCAACAGGCGCCGGGCCCGCCGGAGATAGAAGGCCCCGATCGCCAACCGGCCCTTCTTCTGCATCTCCTGGAGCATCAGCCGAGTGATGAGGAACCCGGAGAGCGTGAAGAAGGTCGAGACGCTGAAGAATCCGCCCGGGAGCCAGGCGTAGCCGCCGTGGTACAGCAACACCGCGCACAGGGCGAAGCCCCGCAAGCCGTCGAACGCGGGGACGTACGCGCGCGGATTCGGCGCCGGGGCGGGTGCTACGACCGCGGTCGCAGAATCGGAATCCACCTGCATGAGTCGGTCATCGTCTCATACCCACGGGGCGATCCCGGGCCGGCGCCGACGCCAACCAACGCCAGGACTGCCGGCCGGTGGCGGTGGTGAACTCGGTGCAGAAGTACTGGCAGACCCAGGTGCAGGGGTACCAGGACACCCAAACCGCGCTGTAGAACGCGTTCTCGCGCGATGACGTACAGTCCCCTCGCCGAAACTCGACCAGGGGATTTCCATGTACATCGGTCTGACTCCCGAACTCACCGACCTGCGTGACGAGCTGCGCGACTACTACGCGAAGCTCCTCACCCCTGAGGTCGAGGACGAGCTCTCGCACAGTGAGGGCGTCGGTCCCGTTGCCCGTCGCATCTGGAAAAAGATGGCGGCCGACGGTTGGGCCGGCATCGGGTGGCCGAAGGAGTACGGCGGCCAGGGCCGTTCGGCGATCGAGCAGTTCATCTTTTTCGACGAGTCCATGCGGGCCGGCGCACCGGTGCCGATGCTCACGATCAACTCCGTCGCGCCCACGATCATGAAGTACGGCACCCAGGAGCAGAAGGACTTCTTCCTGCCCAAGATCCTCGAAGGCGAGATCCATTTCGCAATCGGGTACACCGAGCCGGACTCGGGCACCGACCTCGCGTCGTTGCGCACACGCGCCGAGCGCGACGGTGACGAGTACGTGATCAACGGCCAGAAGATCTTCACCAGCCTCGCCACGGACGCCGACTACATCTGGCTCGCGGTGCGCACGGACCAGAACGTGAAGAAGCACAAGGGCATCTCGATGATCATCGTCCCCACGGACTCGCCCGGCTTCAAGTGCGAACCGATCTCGAACATGGGCGGTTTCAACACCAACGCCACCTTCTACGAAGACATCCGCGTGCCGGTCACCAACCGGGTCGGTGAAGAGAACCAAGGTTGGAGCCTCATCACCAACCAGCTCAACCACGAGCGCGTCACCCTGTGCGCGAGCGGGACGGTCGAACGCCAGCTGGAAGACGCTATCGAGTGGGCGAAGATTACCAAGCTCGCCGACGGTCGCCGCGTCATCGATCAGGAGTGGGTGCAGCTGAACCTGGCCCGGGTCCACGCTCGGCTGGACTACCTGCGGCTCGCCAACTGGAAGATCGCCGACAGCGCGACGCGCGGTGAGGCTCTTGATCCCGCCGCGGCGTCAGCGATCAAGGTGTTCGGCACCGAGTTCTATCTGGAAGCGTTCCGGCTGCTGATGGAGATCTTCGGGCCCGTCGCTCCGGTCAAGGGCAACTCTCCCGAAGCCGTGCTGCGCGGTCGGCTCGAAGCTCGCACGCGGAGCATGCACATCCTGACCTTCGGCGGTGGCACCAACGAGATGCAGCGGGATCTCATCGCGATCTTCGGTCTGGGCATGCCCGGATCGCCGCGCTGAGACCGCACCGACGCCGACACGATTTGTAGAGACGGGACCCGACCATGGATTTCACACTGAACGACGAACAGACCGAGATCCGTGGCCTTGCCCGCCAGATTCTCTCGGACCGGATGAACCTCGGACACCTGCGATCACTGGACGACAGCGTCGACTGGTTCGATCGGGACACCTGGGCCGAACTGGCGAAGGCCAACCTGTTGGGCATCGGGCTGCCGGAGTCCGTCGGTGGTTTGGGGTACGGCTTCCTCGAACTGTGTTTGCTCCTCGAGGAGCAGGGCCGTGCGGTCGCGCCGATGCCGCTGCTGCACACCCTGGTCACGTGCGCGGAGACCATCAACAAGTTCGGTTCCGATGAGCAACGCGCGGCGCTGGCACCGATCGTCGCCGGCGAGATGGTGGTCACCGCCGCCTTGAGTGAGCTCGGCACTCCGTTCGACGAGCCGATGACTACCGCCACCGCGCAGGGTTCCGAGTGGAAGCTCGACGGCAAGAAGGTCTGCGTCCCGATGGCCCAGGCATGTGATCGCGTGCTCGTCCCGGCGCGCGTGGGGGATGACGTCGGCATGTTCCTGGTTGCGGTGGACCAACCCGGTGTGACGATCGACCGGCAGGACACCACCAACCACGAACCGCAGTTCGTGATGCACCTGAACGGCGCGACGGTCGAAGACTCGAATCGCATCGGTGAGATCGCCGACGGCCGGGACATCCTGGGGTTCGCGCTACAGCGCACCACCGTCGGCATCTGTGCGATCGTCACCGGCGCGTGTCAGGAAGCGCTGCGCATCACCGCCGAGTACTCCACCCAGCGCAAGCAGTTCGACCGTGCCATCGCAACATTCCAAGCCGTCGGGCAACGGTTGGCGGATGCGTACATCGACACCCAAGCGATCGAGCTGACGATGCTCCAAGCCGCAACGAAGCTCTCGGCGGGTGAGGACGCCGGCATGGAAGTGGCGACCGCGAAGTTCTGGGCCTCCGAGGCCGGGAGCCGAGTCGTCCACGCCGCGCTGCACGTGCACGGTGGCATCTGCATCGACCTCGACTACCCGATCCACCGCTACTTCAACTGGGTCAAGCAGTACGAGTTCACGCTCGGCTCCGAGACCACGCAGCTGCGTGACCTGGGTCGGTTGATCGCCGCGTCGTAGCCATGAACCGACGCCTGGGCCTACGTGCGAACTTCGTCACGTGGCTCGCGGTGATCGTGGGTGTCGGTCTCGTCATTCGGGTGGTGGTTCTCGCGTTGGCGTCGCGCGATCTCGCGTTCGGTGACGGCATCTGGTACCACAGCGAGGCGCAGATCATCGGCGGCGGGCATGGGTTCCTCGCACCGGGCCAGTACGTGTTCGGCGGCCGGCATCTCGCCACGGCGGAACACCCACCGCTGTATCCGTCGCTCCTGGCGATCATCACCTGGGCTGGTCACACATCGGTGCGCAACTTCCAGTTGGCAGATGCGTGCTTCGGAGCGGCTGGGATCGCGGTGATGGGGTACCTCGGTCGAGCAGTGGCGGGTCAACGGGTTGGCCTGGTTGCGGCGGCCCTCACCGCGATCGCGCCGAACGTCTGGCAGTACGACGCGATGGTGATCTCGGAGAGCTTGCTCGTCTTCACGCTCGGGCTCTTCCTGCTGGCGGTCTTCCGATTCTGGGATCGGCCCGGGCTGTGGTCCGCCGCCGTGCTCGGGGTGACGCTGGCCCTCGCCACCTACACGCGGGTCGAGATGGTGTTCCTCGGACTGGTGATCGTGGTGCCCGTCGTCCTCTGGAATCCTCGGCTCGGTGGCGCCACGGTGAAGCTGCGAGCGGTGGCGGTGGCGGGAGCGGTGACGGTGGCACTGCTCGCTCCGTGGGTGGTGCGCAACCTCACGACGTTCGATGGGACGGTGTTCCTCTCGAACAACCTGGACTCCGTGATCGCCGGTGCCAACTGTGAATCGATGTATTCCGGGAAAGGTCTCGGTTGGTGGACCCCGACCTGCAACGTGGAGGGCCTGCCCAGGTTCGGGGAACAGAGTGTGGTGTTCGCCAAGATACGCCAGCGAGGGATTACCTACGCGACGGACCACGCCGGGCGCCTGCCGGTGGTGGCGCTGGCGCGGGCGGGCCGCACGTGGGAGGTCTTCCAGCCGTTCGAGAACATCGGCTACGACGGCCGCCCGGACGCGGTGTGGATCGCGAGCACTCTGATGTTCTACGTGCTGGCGGTACTCGGAGTGATCGGCGCGGTCATGCTGCGCCGGGCTCGTCGGCTGGTCTGGCCGCTCGCCGTGATGGCACCGTTCGTCACCGCGATCGCGTTCCTGACCTGTGGACTGTCTCGGCTCAGGTTCCCATTGGACATCGCACTGCTGGTGCTCGCGGCGGTGCCGATCGAGCGGTTGCTCTTCCGATCGAGGACGGGCGTGAGGATCGGCACGATCGAACATCGCGGAGCCGACGATGGCGATGGTCATGACCGGGCCGCGAACGACGCGCGGCGAATCACCGAAGCGCGTTAGGTGCGCGCTTTCGTTTCGGGTCGGCCGACCGCATCGGTCGCGCGCTCGACCGCGCCCGGATCGCCACACACGATCACGTATTCGGTGTTGCGCAGATGCGACACCGTTCCCACGCGGTTCCCGGCCGGGCTGTAGCCGCCGATCTGCGCGCCGACGTACCGCTTGGAATCGAACGCGAGTGCCTCGACGGCGCCGCGCGGTCGGCACATGTCGATCAATGCGTCGAACTCGATCCAGGACTCGTCGTTGTACGACACGACGAGGACGCCCGCGTCGACGCCGTCGATGCACGCCCGTAGCGCATCGGGCATCAGTGGCCGGCGGTTGAACGCGCTGGTGCGTTCGCGGTCGCTCAACTCGATGCGCTTGCGGGCGATGCCGTACGGCTCTGGGTCGTCCCACGCGACGAGGGTCTCCCACACGTGGTAGTTCGCCTCGTACCGGTGTTGGTTGTACGGCGGATCCAGGTACGCGAAGTCGAAGGCGCCGAGGGTCGGTACGAGCTCGACGGCATCGCCGCGGATGGCGAGGCCCGGTCCCGCAAGCAGATCGGGAACCCGCAGCGTCAGCCGGCGGTGGGCTCGTGGCGCCCACTCTTTGAGGTACGCCATCTGAACGCCGGTGGTGGAGTCCACGCGGTCGGCGGCCTCGATGAGACTCGTCAGCCAGATCGGAAAGTGCGGGTGTTCGCGCCGCGGCTCAATGGCCTGACGGATCGCATCGATACGTGCGCCGTTCTCGGGCCGGAAGAACCGAGCGTCCTCGCAGAACGTCCGGGTGACGTACCCCGCCTCGCCGGGCAGCGTGTCGAGTGCGCCGAGCTCGGCGGTGAGTTGTTCGAGGTCGACGGTGCGCGCGTCCGTGGCGATGGCGCTCTGCGCGAAGACGTGCGCGTACCGGGCGCGGTCGACCGCGGTGACCATGCCACCGCGCGCCTTGAACTCCTGAGCGACGCGCGTGGTGCCGGTGAAGAGGTCCAGGGCGCGCCCGCCACCGCTCGCGCTGAAGAGGGTGCCGAGCACTCCGACGAGTCGTCGCTTCGAACCCAGATACTTGATCGGCACGCGCCGGCGACCGTAGCCCCGCGGTCGGTGCGCGCCGGGTCTTCTAGCTTGGGCCCGTGCCCGATGACTTTCGTGATCCGAACCAGTGGTGGGTGGGCCAGGTCCTCTACCAGGTGTACCCGCGTTCGTACATGGACTCCGATGGCGATGGCGTCGGTGACCTCCGCGGCGTGATCGAACGACTCGAACACCTCGAGTGGCTCGGTGTGCGCGCGGTGTGGCTGAGCCCGATCACGGTCTCGCCGAACGCGGACTTCGGGTACGACGTCGGCGACTACTACGACATCGACCCTTCGCTCGGCACGCTTGCGGATCTCGATGCGTTGGTGGCTGCGGCTGACCAGCGCGGCATGGGCGTGATCATGGATCTGGTCCCCAATCACACGAGCATCGAACATCCGTGGTTCGAGGCGTCGCGTTCGTCGCGGGATAACCCCAAGCGGGATTGGTACGTGTGGGCCGACCCCGCCGCCGACGGTGGACCGCCGAACAATTGGGTGAGTCTGTTCGGCGGCAGCGCGTGGACACTCGACGAGCCGACCGGGCAGTACTACCTGCACAACTTCCTCGACATGCAGCCGGATCTGAACTGGTGGAACGAGGCGGTGCGGGACCAGTTCGATCGGATCCTGCGCTACTGGTTCGACGCCGGCGTCTCTGGATTCCGTATCGATGTCGCGCACATGGTCATCAAGGACCGAGAACTGCGGGACAACCCACTTGCGACCGACACGGATTCGTTCATGGAGCAGTTCCGGGGTCAGCGCCAGGAGTTCAACTCGAACCGACCCGAGGTGCACGAGATCCACCGCCGGTGGCGGGAGGTCGCCGAATCGTACGACCCACCGAAGGTGCTGATCGGCGAGACGTTCGTGGAACGGCTCGAGGACTTGTTTCCGTTCTTCGGTGATGGTGGCGACGAGTTGCACCTTGACTTCAACATCCCGTTTGCCCACGCCCCGTTTGACGCCGCGACCCTCGCCGACATGATCGGTCGTACCGAGGTCGCGATGCCCGCGCTCGGGACGCCGGTATGGACGGGGAGCAACCACGACATCTCGCGCTTCCCCACTCGATGGGCTGGAGGTGATCCGGCACGGGCGCGATGTGCGCTCATGATGCTGCTGACCCTGCGGGGAACGACCGTTTTGTACCAGGGTGACGAGATCGGGATGGTGGACACCGACGTTCCTCGCGAGGAGTTGCTCGATCCCGTCGGCATTCGGTTCCACCCCCATGCGGGGCGCGATGCGGTGCGCACACCGATGCAATGGGAGAACACGCCCGGCGGCGGGTTCACGGCGGCCGAGGCGACTCCGTGGCTACGGTTTGGCGACCTGGACTGCAACGTGACTGATCAGCGTGACGACCCGGACTCGTTCCTCACCTTGACGCGCGATCTGATTGCACTGCGGCATTCGACGCCGGATCTGGCGACCGGCGCGTGGAGCGCGCTGGCAGGCCCCGAGGGTGTGCTCGCCTACCGCCGCGGCGACACGACTCGGGTGTACCTCAACCTCGGTGCCACCGAGGCGCGCGTCGAAGACGGTGCCGGAACTATCGCCGTCGGTACCAACCGCGCCCGAGACGACGAGACCGTGTTTGGTTCCCTGACTCTCGCCCCGGCCGAAGGCGTCGTCCTCACCACTGGCTGAAATGGTGCGGAGCGATGAATCCGGTCCCGAAGCGGAGCTTGCGGAGCTGAGCAGCCCGGGAGCGAGCCCCACGGAAGGCATGACCGTCGGAGCGCGAGCGGACGGGCCATCAAGCGGCGTGGGCGGTGGTCCAGGCGAGGAGATCGTCGACGGGCCAGGAGTTCACGATGCGCTCGGGGGTGATGCCGGTGTCCGCGACTCGAGCGCACCCGTAGCCGTGCCACGCGAGCTGACCGCGTGCGTGGGCATCGGTGTCGATGGCGATCTTCACGCCCATGTCGTCGACCATCGCGAGCATGCGTCGAGGCGGGTCCAGGCGTTCGGGCCGGCAGTTGACCTCGACGGCCTTGTCCAACTCACGACACGCGGCGAACACGAGCTCGGCGTCGAACTCACTCTCGGGACGGCCACGACCCTTGATCAGCCGACCAGTGCAGTGACCGAGCACGTCCATGTGTGGGTTGGCAATGGCGGTGACCATGCGCGTGGTCATGGCGCGAGATTCCATCCGCAGCGCGGAGTGCACGCTCGCAACCACCACGTCGAGACGGGCGAGGAGGTCCTCGTCCTGGTCGAGGGAGCCGTCGTCGAGGATGTCGGTCTCGATGCCGGTGAGGATGCGGAAGGGTGCGAACTCCTCGTTGAGCCGCTCGATGACGTCGAGCTGTTCGCGGAGCCGTTCGGGCTCGAGCCCGCGCGCAATCGACAGGTGCGGCGAGTGATCGGTGATCGCGAGGTACTCGTGGCCGAGTTCGATCGCGGTGCGCACCATCATTTCGATCTCGGCACCACCGTCGGACCATTTCGTGTGGAGATGCAGATCGCCACGCAACCACTCGCGCACTTCGTCACCGGACTGGGAATCGTCCGTGGTGGCAGTGTCCAACTCGAGTCGTTCGAGGTAGCTCGGCACGCCCCCGGCGAGCGCCTCGGTGATCACCCGCGCGCTGGTGTCGCCGATGCCGGCGAGGGACTTCAGACCACCGGACCCGGCGAGCGCGGTGATCTCGGTCTCGGGCGTGGTGGCGACGACGTCGGCGGCCTTGCGGAACGCCTCGATCTTGTACCGGGGGTCGCCTTTGAGTTCCAGGAGGTAGGCGATGCGTTCGAGCGCAAGGAGTGGTTCCATCACCAAGGACGGTATCGCCCCCGCTTCGTGTCGCACACCGGGCCGGTGAGCCGGCTCGATAGCTTGCGGAGGTGGCGTGCTCATGCTGTGGCGAGGATCGCGAGGTGGTGGCGCTCCCATCCCGCGACGATGTTGCGTTGTGTCGGGATTGCGTGGAATGGCTGGCCGCTCGCCTGGGTGTGATGTCGACGCCGACGCTTCCGGTGGTGGACATGGCCGAGGCGGTCACGTTCAACGAGCGGGCCGGATTCGGGGTTCGGCAGTTGTTCGAGACCGCCGGGATGCCCGGCGGTTTCGGCTTTGTCGACTTCGACGGCCAATCGGTGTTCGGCATGCGTGACTTCACGCTCAACGACCCCTCTGGTAACCGCATCCGGATCGGGCGCAGCACCGAGGAGTGAGGCCAGGCGCGGTGTTCACCATCATCGCAACGGCCCGGCAGACGGCCGCTACCCTGCGCCTATGCCGGAAAATCCTGACGTCGTGTCCGTCGAGCGGGTCATTCCCGCCCTCGCAGAGCGGATCTTCCCGCTGCTCACCGATCCCGCCCGCCATCGTGAGATCGACGGATCGGGCACCGTCCGAGACGCGAAGTCCGCACCGGGCACACCGCTACATCTCGGATCCAAGTTCGGGATGCACATGAAGGCCGGGATCCCCTACTCCATGGAGAGCACAGTCATTGAGTACGAGGAGAACCGTCGGATCGCGTGGCAGACGCGGCCACCGGGCATTTTTGCGAGATTCGGTGGTGGGCGGATCTGGCGGTACGAACTCGAGCCGGCGGATGGAGGCACGCGGGTCCGCGAGACGTGGGACATCTCCGAGGAGAAGTTCAAGGCGCTCGTGCGTCCCGTCGGCGGCCGGACCCGCACCGCAATGGAGACGACCTTGGCGCGCATCGAGGAGATCGTCACCGCCTGAACCGAGACCGCCCTGAGGCGGTGACAACGGTGCCGGGTGACGGTGTCGAGGAGGAACGTGCGCCGGACTTACGCCTGCCTGCTGGAACTCGCGGACCCCGCCGGCCGGGATCCGGTGACGGCACGCGCGTTGACGAAACGGTGGGTCGGAGCCGAGTACGGCGGCTGGCCCTCCGACGTCACCGACCACTGGGATCCGACACCCCAGGTGCGTGTGGGTTGGCGCGTGGTGGAGCACCACGGAGACGTCGCCTTCGAGCTCATCTGGACGAGACCGCATGACGCGGATCCAACGCTTTGGCGACGCATGCAGGTTCAGATCGTCACCACCGCGGACGGCGACGGACGCATCGTGGTGGGCGAAGGACTCGAATCGCAGGACCGCAAGGTTCGCGGCCAACCTCGTGACGAGCCCGGCGCGCCCACGCTGGTGCGGGGCCTGGTGGACGCGGTGCAGTGCGTCGACGGTGGCTGGTTCGTGCGCTCCACTCCGCATCGCTTCGACGCCACTCGCGCCATGGAGTTCGACGCGTTCGTACGTGGCGGTCGGCGCCTTCCCGTGGTGCTGGTGGGTGCCGAACGTGGTGGTCGGGCTCGTGCGGACGCGACTGGAATCGCCAAGGGTTTGGCCGGCCTCGCCCATGTGGTCGTGCTGACCAACGAGGCGAGCGTCGCCGCGGTGGCACGCGAACTCGGGGCGGCCCGGAGCGTTGCGCCGGGCGGGGTGCGACTGCTCTGGCCGGATTGGCGATCGGTGGACCCGCCCGCCCGCCATCCCCAATGGCGAGCCGAAGAGGTGGCAGGTCCCGATGGACCGCGCGCCGGAGTTCCTGACGCACTCCGACGGTTGATCACCGAGGCCGCGGCCTTGCGGATCGACGACGATCCTGCCGTCGCGCAGTTGGCGCGAGCCGGGAATGCCGCCGAACTCACCCAGCGCCGTGCCGAGCTGGCGCGCCTGCAGCACGATGTCACCGCCGACCGCGCCGCAGCACACGAGTTGGTGGACGAGTACCAAAACGAACTTCACCTCGCCGACGACGCCGTCTACCGGTTGGAGCAAGCGCTCGAACGCGAACACGAACTGCGCATCCGCGCGGAGAACGCGTATCTCCAACTCGCCACCCGTCCGGAGGACGCGCCGACGGGTACCCCAGAAGTGCGGTCCCTGACCGAGGCGGTGCGGCTGGCGAAATCTCGACTTCCTCATCTGGTGGTGTTGCCCGAGGCCGAACGCTCGGCGCGCGATTGGCACTACGACCGTGCGGACCTGGCGTGGGCCGATCTGCTGCGACTCGAAGCCGTCGCCGCGGATTGGGAGGCCAACGCATTGCACGGTGACTTCTCGGCGGAGGCGCGTCGGCGCGGGTTGGACTGGGCCCGGGACATCTCGGAAGATGCGAAACAAAAGTTCGTCTCGGAGTATCAACGGCGCTACGACGGCCAGGTGATCATGCTCGGCCCTCACATCCGCCGGGCCGGTCGGCAGATCTTGCGGATCTACTGCTACTTGGACGCGACTCATCGACGGGTCGTCATCGGCCACGTCGGCGGTCATCTGGGCGACCGGACCGTCTGAGGCGGGTAGTGGTCCGGGTCGGCGTCCCGAGCCACGGTCCGTATACTTCCGATCCATTCGGAGGGATGACTGAGTGGCCGAAAGTGCTCGCCTGCTAAGCGAGTAGGGGGTGTTAGCCCCCTCGAGGGTTCAAATCCCTCTCCCTCCGCCATCGACTGAGCAGGCACCGACCACCGAAGGATCGATTCATATGCCCACGTACGCGGAGACCAGAGACTGGTTGCGCGGCTTCGGGTCGGCGACGTTGGGCGAGTCCGGGGCGCGCATCATGGCGCCGCGGATCGCACCGGCGTGGCCGGGTGCACGAGTCGCCGCGCCGGCCTTTCCCGTCCGGTGTACACCGGGGGACAACCTCGCGATTCACGTCGCCGCCGCCGAAGCACCGGCCGGGAGTGTGCTCGTGGTCGACGTCGGAGAACTTTCGGACTATGGCTACTGGGGTGAGGTCCTCACGACGGCTGCGCAAGCGCGCGGCATCGGTGGACTCGTCATCGACGGTGGGGTCAGGGACATCGTCGCCATCGAGACGCTGGGTTTTCCCGTGTTCGCCTCGACGATCGCGCTGCGTGGCGCAACGAAGAACCAAGCCGGCGCCGTGAACATCCCGATTCGCTGCGGCGGCGCGGCGATCGTGCGCGGCGATTGGGTCGTGGGCGACGCCGACGGTGTGGTGATCGTGCCGGGCGAACACTTGGACACGGTGATGGAACAAGCCGCGGCGCGAGCGAAGAGCGAGACTGCGATGCTCGACGCGCTGCGCGGCGGCAAGACCACCATCAAGTTGCTCAAGCTCGACACCAGCGCCATCCGCTTCGGCGAGGCCGACTGACCCGCACAACGCGGGACCGAGCGGCCCGGCCAGCAGGGCCAAGAGCGGGAGTGATGAGTGGAGCGAGACGGACACGCGCTGGCAGCCGGAACGCCAGCGGAGCGTGGCCCGAGCGGCCCGGCCCGC
>JANYJV010000049.1 GCA_025361725.1 Acidimicrobiia bacterium
CCGCAACGCCCGCACCGCTCCGTCGAAAAAGATCCAGGACGCCCAGAACACCACGGGCAGGCTCAGCAGCAGCTGAAACACGTCGTTGCGCATCCCGAACGGGGCGGCGACAGAAAATCCGAACACGTCCCGCCCGATCGGTGACCACAAGACGATCGGCACCGAGAACACCGCAGCGACGAGGAACCGTCGACGCATATCGGCGACCATCGAGGCCATCGACATCCCACCGTGCTTGCCGCCGTGTCCCATCGCATCGTGCGGCGACTGGCCCGTCGGCGCGTCGTGCTGTCTGGGTTCGGCGTGTTCGGGTGCCGCGGCCTCATGTGTCGCGGGTGCGGGGGCATTGTCCCGGTTGGGTCCGCTCGGCTCGGCCATCGGAAGACAGATGTGCTTGGGCACCGACTGGCCGGCACAGTGGTAACCGCAATCCTGGACCCATCCCCGCAGCGCCGCGACGCTGCTGACGGTGGGGTCGAAGCTCACGGTGGCGGTCTGGGCCACAGGATTCACGTCGACCGAATGCACGCCCGGTAGGCGGGCGAGGCTGGACTCAACGACGTTCTTCTCCGTTGCCCATTGCAAGCCGGCGGTCTCCAACACGACCGTCTGAGCATCAGGCCCGTCGGCGTCATGGTGGTGATCGTGGTGGTCGTGCATGAGGTCTCCTCCGTGGCGGATATGGGCGGACGACGACCGCGAACTCGCTACGACGGCAGTGGGTGCCGTTGTCGTCCAGGTATCCAGCGTCGACCATCATCGTTGGTCGAAGCTTCGACATGCATCCGGGCTTGCTACGGCTGTTGTGCCTCGACTGTGGCCCGGCCGTTTCCTGTGGTGGCGACCGCAGAATCACGAGTCAGGTTCGAGGTCAGGCTCCGAACGGGCAGTCGTCGCGTCCAGGATGATTTGCCTGATGAGCTCGGAACGTCGAATGGGAAGGTGACGATTCCCCTGTGTGTCAGGGTCCAGTGAGACCGGGACACTGCCGGGAGTGATGAATCGCGCAAGGTGAGTGACGTGACAGCCGATGTCATACGACGCGTCGGAGGGTTTCGGCGAGCGACCGAATCCGAACAGGTCCGGCACGACGGCCCGGAAGGGAGCGTCGATGGGTGCGACCGCATCCCAATAGCGCGAGGACGCCCCCAGTCCGCGGAGCAGGACGACTGGAACCCCGGTGCCCGCTGTCCGGACGAAGAGTCCAGGTGGAGCGCGCCCTTCGGGGCGCGGGTGCGGGACAGGTGTGGTCATCGTGCCGTGGCGAACCGCTGAGTCGACAGGTTCAATCCTTTTGTCGGTCACCTGACAACGGATTCGCCGTGCGTCCGCCGTGGGGGGACCTGTGTGTGCATCACGCCGTCAGCGCGATCGCTACTTTCAGTTGGCGTCGTATTCCGGCCCGTGCGCGTTTGGTCGACCAGCCGTGCGAGCGACGGAGATGGATGTATGTCCAGCCAACGAGGTTGAAGAGAATTTCTGCATCCTCAGCGGGGTCATCGCTCGTGAGCGTGCCATCTCGGACGCCGTCCGTGAGGATGCGCGCGAACGGTTCGGTGTATTCGAGGCGGGTGAGGACTCGGTGGTCCTCGACGGCGAGATGGAAGATCGCGGTGGGACCGTCGTAGAGGCCCGCGAGCAGAGCGAGGTGGCGGTCCGCGAGATCGAAGAGCGCGTCGAGCAGCAGGTCGAGTCGTGCCGCGCCGGTTCCTGAGTGGGTGAGCGCGGGGAGGGCGGCGTCGCGAAACTCCGAGGCGGCGTGGAGCGCGGTCGCGGTGAGCAGCGCCTCCCGCGTGTGACCCTGGCGGTAGAGCGTGACGCGGTTGACGCCGGCCTCGGCGGCGATGTGTTCGAGGGTCACGGAGTCCATCCCGTGTTCTTCGAGCGCGCGTTCGACCGACGCGAGCAGCTCGGTTGATGCGGTTGCCGTCATGTCCCGAGTCTGACCGATCGTCGTCGGACGTGCAACTGACCTGTTGCATTATTGCATAAGTAGCGCGACACTCCTCCCATGGAGTTACCAATCACGACCGTCCGAACCACCTGCAAGATCGGGGCGTGCGAGCCGTATTGCGGTATCGAGGTCGACGTCGCCGACGACCGGATG
This sequence comes from Acidimicrobiia bacterium, assembly GCA_025361725.1. Taxonomy (GTDB): domain Bacteria; phylum Actinomycetota; class Acidimicrobiia; order IMCC26256; family JAENVU01; genus JAENVU01. The sequence continues at coordinate 2,108 of JANYJV010000049.1, forward strand.
GTCGCGGTGCGTGCCGATAAGGACCATCCGGTGTCCAAGGGGTATCTCTGTGTGAAGGGCCACCATCTCCTCGAATACCAGAATGACCCGGATCGACTGCTGCACCCGATGCGGCGCGAGGGCGATTCCTGGCATCAATCGGACTGGGACGAGGCGACCACGAGCATCGGCCACCAGTTGCGCGAGCTGGTTGATCGGTGCGGTCCGACGAGCGTCGCCACGTATTGGGGCAATGCTGCGGATTCGGCCAACATCATCTTGGCGCTCACCACGGCGGGTGCCTTCGGTTCGAACCATGCATACAACGTGTTGTCACTCGAGTTCACCGATCGCGGTGCCAACGCGCACCGCATGTTCGGTGACGAGGGGCTCATGCTCCAGCCCGACGCCGATCGCACCGACCACGCGCTGCTGCTCGGCACGAATCCTGTGGTCACCCAGGGAATGGCGCTGTTGCAACGCCGACCGCGGATACGCGCTGATCTCCGCGATATTCAACGCCGCGGCGGCACCGTGACGGTGGTGGATCCGCGTCACACCGAGACCACTGAGTTCGCTGACGATCACCTCGCGATCAAGCCAGGGACTGACCTGTTCTTTCTGGTGGCGATGATCCGGCGCATCCTCGACACCCACGCGTTCGACCGCGACGCGTGCGAGCGTCTCACCACGGGGCTCGAGGAGTGGCAGCGCATCACCCGAAATGTCACCACCCGATGGGCCGCCGAGGTCTGCGGACTCGATCCAGCCGACATCGACGCCGAGGCCGACCGGTTCGCCGCGGCCCGCTCCGCGTTCGCCACTACCCGAGTCGGCGTGCAGACCGCGCCCAACACCACGCTCACGGAATGGGCGGTCACCACCCTCAATGCGATCACCGGCAACGTCGATCGACCCGGCGGGATGTTCTTCCATCCCGGAGCAGGCAACCCGGCTGACTATCTGCTCCCCGGTTTGCTCCGCAACAACTTCGCACCGTCACCGCGTAGTGGCATTGGCCATATCTTCGGTGGACTTCCGGCAACGGATCTTGCCGACAACATCCTGTCCGATGATCCCGATCGCGTCCGGTCGCTCATCGTGTTCGCCGGCAATCCACTCATCAGCTTCCCGGACACCGCCAAAATGGAAGCCGCGCTCGAGCGCCTCGAACTGCTCGTCTGTCTCGACATCTACCTCTCCGACACCGCGACCTTTGCCCACTGGGCACTCCCCGCGGCGACCCAGTTCGAGAAGGGTTCGTGGCATTTCATGGTCGGCAAGTACGAGCCAACCCCCCGGGTCGAATGGCGCTCACAGGTCGTTCCTCCCGCAGGCGATGCTCGACCCGAGTGGCACATCATCCAGGACATCCTGGCCGCGGCCGACGCGCCGTTCCTGAACAACCCTGACATCCACCGAGAGGTACTCGCGCACCGAGCACGCGGCGGTCACTACCCCGAGTCTGCGATGTACGAGGCCGTGTTGCCCGATGGCATCGACCTTGCCGAGGTCATGACGACTCCGGGCGGCATCGAACTCGCGCTTCCCGCGCCGGGAGACTTTTACGAGCACGCGATCCGCACGGACGATCGGCGGATCCATCTCGCGCCCGACGATTTCGTCGCCGCGCTCCCGGTCGCGCTCGACTCACCAGTTGATCTGAGCGACGAGTACCCGCTGTTGTTGATCTCCGGGTTCCGCCGGCTCCGAAGTTTCAACAGCTGGACGCACAACATGCCCAGTCTGACGGACCGGCTCGAAGAGCCCCACGCGCACATCCACGCGGACACCGCCTGCGCCCTCGGCGTCGTCGACGGGCAACGGGTCGAACTCAGCACTGCGACCGGGGCCATCACGATTCACGCCCGCTTGACCGACCGGATCCGGACCGACACGGTTGCCGTTCCACAGTTCTGGGGTCACACCTATCCGAGCGGCCAACTCCACGCGCGCCGTCGGCCTGGCACCAATGTGAACCGACTCCACGCCACGACCGATGCCGACGCGTTCACCGGCATGCCAGTCTTCAACGCGAGGCCCTGCCGAATCGCACCCGGGTGAAGGTGGTTGGGTCGTCGATTGCAGGGTTCATCCGTGTACCGCACGGCGGGGCGACAGCCACCTTCGGGGGAGGATGTGACCGCCGCCCCGCCACGCGAGCTCAGCGCCTATAGGACAGCGTCGTGATCATTCCGGCTTCGGCGTGGTAGGTGTTGTGGCAATGCAACGCCCATTGTCCTGGGTTGTTGGCGTCGAACTCGATGGCTCGGCGCTCTCCGGGTAGCACCATGACCGTGTCTTTCCGGGCCCCGGCGCCGGCCGGGCGGGTCAGTCCGAATGTGTGACCGTGTAGGTGCATCGGGTGGAACATCATCGATTGGTTCACGAACTCGATTCGCACGCGTTCGCCAGTGCGTACGTCGAGGGGTTCGGCGTCGGCGCTGACGCGTCCGTTGATGGTCCAGCGGTATCGCATCATGTCGCCGCCGAGGATTGCTCGGAGGGTCCGGTCTGGTGCACGACGGTCGAGTGCGACCTTGGGGAGTGCGTTGAGTGCGGTTGCCATGAGCACTCGGCGGTCGAGTTCGACGGGACGGACCGACGGCCCTCCGGCGTCTCCCGTCCCGGTATGCACGATTGCAAATGCTTGCGCTCCCTTGCCTTCGGCGATGGCTACGAGCGGAAACGCACCGTCGCCGAGGGTGACGACAGTGTCGATTCGTTCGCCCATACCGATCAGTACGGCGTCGGTTTCGACCGGCTCCACGGGAAATCCGTCGGTGTGGGTGACTCGCATCACGTGACCGCCGAGCGCGACGCGAAACGCGGTGTCCGACGCTGCGTTGATGAGCCGCAGCCGAACCCGGCGGCCCGGTGTGGACGTGAAGGATTGGGGATCTGTGGCCGGCCGGCCGTTGATGAGATACATCGGGTAGCGCACGTCGCCGGCGTCGCCGCCGAGCAGCTTGCTGGTCCCGGCCGACATTCCCATCGCGGCGCTCGAGTCTGTACTACCCATACTGTCGGCCGAGTGCGCCGCCTTCTTCGAGCGACGCGAGGTCAGGTTCTGAAGGATCGTGTCCGGGGAAGGTCCGACGCCGTCGGTCCAGTCGTCGAGCACGACGATCCATTCGTCGTCGTAGCTGCCGGCGTCGCCGGGTTCATCGACGATGAGTGGCGCATAGAGGCCACGGTCGAGTTGGGTCCCGATGTGGGGATGGAACCAATAGGTGCCGGGATCGGGCAGCGCGAACTCGTAGAGGAATCCAGCGCCTGGCGTGATGTGGCGTTGGGTGAGTCCCGGGACCCCGTCCATATCGCTGCGCAACGCGATGCCATGCCAGTGAATCGAGGTCTGTTCGGGAAGCTCGTTACGAAACGCGACTCGGAGCACATCGCCCACGTTTGCCCGAACGACGGGCCCGGGGACTTGGTTGTTGAAGGCCCAGGTCTCGACCTGGCGGCCGGCGAGGTCGATGGTGGTAGGCGCCGCAGTCAGGGTGATGTCGCGTACCGGCGCTCCGGCCCGTCGGCGGCGCGCCTCGAGACGGGCGATCACCGCGTCGGTCGGTCGAATCAGCGCCGTCGTCGCAGTGGAAGTCCCGCACGCAGTCAAGATCCCGGCACCGACGCCAGCACCAGCCAGAGTGAGAAACTTGCGGCGCGTGAAAGACGCGCCCCGACCGTGTTCGTTCGTATCCATCGTCATGCTCCTTCAAAGAGGTGTATCGGTCGCCGATCGGACGGACGCAATCAACAACGCTGAATACAAAGGAGCGAGGAAACCGACGCGCGAGTTGGGTGTCTCGAAGGCACGGAATGTGGCTCGGCGGGCGGTGTCGAGGCCAGGACGTGGCCACCCCGAACGATGCGGCGCGCCATGACGAACGTTCCCACCAGCGCGGCACAAAGGCTGACCAGATGGAACGATATCGAACCTTCCGGTGTCGTTGTGCCGTGTGAAGAACTGGAGCCGGATCGTTGCGGTAAGGGATTCATCGAAGCGGGCATGGCGCCGCTCGCCGCACTGCGGAAGGCCGGTGCGTGCATCGCGATAAAACTGGCGGCGATCACGATCACCATCGCTACGAGGAGCCCGAGCGCAGCTCGAGACGACAGGCTTGCGCGTTGCCGAACCGCGGGTGGCTGCGAACCCATTTAGGCCCCGCCAGGTTGAGCTGCTCGGTTGCGAACGAACACGGGTCGGCCGGCGGCCTTCCACGCGTCGAGACCGCCACGGAGCTCCGTGACTCGCGTGAAGCCGGCCTGGGCAAGGGCCGAGGCGGCAATCGCCGACATTCGCCCCGAACGGCAGTACAGCGCGATGGCCCTCGCCTTGTCCGTGGGAAGCTTGGCGTCGCCAACGATGCGATCGAACGGGATGAAGGCGTTGGTGCCTTCGATCTCGCCAGCGTACGGAACGTGGACGTTGATGACGAGGGCGCCGGCTCGAATGCGAGCAGCGAAGACCTCCGGCGCGAGGAGGCTGGATCTCCTGTTGTTCGAAATCATGCCGGGCATGTCTCGCATTGCGGAACCCTGGGGACGCGCCACGGCAGCACCGTGATTCATTCCCGGCATACCGAGTGCAAAGTACGCCCCGATGACGAGGACCACAACGCCGAAGGTGAGGACGGCGACGATGCCGCTCCTCCCGCTTGAGGCGGGGATTTCGCTCGTCGGTGGCATACGGAGATACTACGACAGACTGTCGTGGTACGGGCATCGGGCCGAGACCAGCAAGAGCGAGCGCGAGGAGTCTCGGGGAGGCGCGGGGTATGGAGAACGCCGGCCATCAAGAAGAGCATCAACCTTTGAATAGCAACGACAAGTTGTAGTTGTTAGTCTGGGCAGAAGCTCAGTTCGCCGTTGGGAAGGACATCCGTGGAGCCAGGAAACCTCATGGCCGTTCTCCGATCGCAGCCCCGCCCGTATTGGAATCGAGTCGTGGTCTGGACCCTGGCGACGGCGCTCGTGATCGCGCTTCCAGCCCGGCTCGTGCCCAATGACTTCTTCCAACGCATGACGCCAACGCGGCCCCTCGATTATGGGTTTTGGATCATCAGTTCGGTGCTCGTCGGTCTCGTGGTTGCGTTCGGGCGTTCGCGGCGCGGCGACACTGCCGGCATCGTGGGCGGTACCGCCACGCTGTTTGCAGTGGGATGCCCGGTGTGCAACAAGTTGGTGGTCGCGCTGATCGGCACGGGTGGCGCGTTGGATGTCTTCGCTCCGATCCAACCTCTACTCGGCACGGCCGCGATCGCGCTCCTGGTCTGGTCGTTGCACCGGCGGGCGCGTCTTGCAGCAGATTTCTGCGCGGTTTCAGCGGTCGATGCCACGCCGTGAACGAGTGCGCCACGATCGACGATGAGCAGGGGAGCGCGGGATGAGTTCGGCACGGCAGCGACAGCTGCGTCGCGAACGTCAACAGGTCGACCGCCGACGCGCCGCGCGCGAACCGATCGCGCGGGAAACGCAACGACGCCAGGCGGAGGCGGCGATCCACGCCGATTTCCAACGACAACGGCGTCACCATGCCGTTGCGTACGTACTGCTTGCACTCGCGGTTGTCATCGCGATCGGGCACTTCTTCGAGCACTGGGGAGCGGTCGAACTGATGGCCCCTGCGTTGCAAGATCTGTTGATCGGTTGGCCGATGGCCGGTCTTCTTGCCATCGCCGCCGCGATCATCTACGGCAAGTAGTTCGTCCACGCTCGAGATGGCCGGAGATTCCCTCGCGGCCTTATGGGTCAAGGCATCGGCATGTTCATGCCCGAGTGGGAGCCCTGCTTGCTGGGGTTCGAGTGGTCGTGACCGTCGGTGGCGGCGAGCGCAGGGCTGAATGCCAACGATGTCAACACGACGACGCCGACCCAGACAGTGGCGATACCGGCAATGCCGGCGCGTCGGTTCACGGTTCGTTCGCGAGCGGGAACTACGAGGAGCGCACCGAGGCCAACCAAGCCGAATATCTCGAGCATCGCGCAGAGACTGTCGATTGTTCCCCACATCTCCGGCGTCCCGTCACCACCGATCGCCAGACCGACGGTGCGAGTGAGCACCCAGAGGCCGAGGATTCCGATGTTGGCAACAATTCCAGCCACGACGACACCGCGCGACGGTCGAAACAGCAGAAGAATCCCGACGCCGACCTGTGCCCACGCTGCGGCCGCGAAGAAAAGGCCATGGGTCCACGACACCCCGGAATGTTCGCCCATTGCCCCAAAGTGGAATCCCGCTGCGCCGAGCAGCAGCGCGGCGACCAGATACCGGAGCAACGCGTTGAGCGGCATCGGTTCAGTGGATCCATCGGGTGAAGACGAGTCCATCAGTTCCCCCCAGAACTCTTTGCAGTGCCTGTGCAAGCGTAGCCTGCCGTTGCGTTGTCCGGGTCGGACGGCCCCACTGAGCCCCGGGCCGAGTGGCTGGAGCATCACGTAACTGCCGGTGTGGGTCGCCGCGATCTGCATCCCCCGCCGACGTACAACGCAACATGGTCGTTCCCGCCTACTGGGCCAGAATCGACCCCTCGTGGAGTCTCGCGAGGCCGGGTCCGAGCGACTGCCGTCTGAGGCTGGTCCGGGCGATTGCGGCGCGTCGAGCTTCGTCGTCGCGCCGCTTCTGGTCCTCGGCCATCAGCGACGCAACCTGCCCCTTGACCTGGCTCAGTAAATCGCGCTGCCGCGCGTTCGCAGTCTCGATCGAGGCGCGCGCTTCGATTGCGGCATCACGTTGTTGTCTCGCTGCCGCTTGCTGATCTTGGAACTTCGAGCGCTGCTGTCGGAGGCGGTCACGGGATCGGAAGAGGTCCTCGACCAACGACGAATCATGGTCGGCGGCCGCGGACGCTCGCACCGTCGTTGATCTCGAGCGCGCTGTCACCTCCGGAGACCAGCTGTAGGCGAAGAGGTGGCGAGGTGACCATGGTCCAGTGAGTGGCGAGGCCGTGCTACAACGGTACGACCGACCAGGAGACGGAGGCCAGAGATGGCTGGATCCGAAGGCGCGCCACGCACGAACACCGAAGTCGTCGAGATCGCCGACTACCTCGAAGAGACCCTCGCGGACCTTCGCACGATGATGGTCGAGGTGCAGGCCAAGGAATCAGCGATGTCGGTTCGCCTCGCCGTGATTCGTGCCGCCGGCTCTGATGCGGTCAATGAAGCTGCGCAGGAGTTCTTCGACGAGCGCCAATCCTCTCCGTATTCCGGCGTCCGTGACGCGGAGGCCGTGCTCGCCGATGCTCATCGACGGTTCGGTGCCTGAGTCCGTTTCGACTGAGCTCTCGTGTACCAAATCGGCCAGGAGGCAAAGCTCTTCGAGTGGCTCGCTCGCCAGCACGACCCCGACGACCGACAGGTCATGCTCGATTGGTTCGCCGAGTTCGTAGTGGACCCGTTGCGCAGCGCGCATCGCATCCCCGGCCAACGCGCGCCGATTTACCTCGTCGTGACCGCCGTGCCCCGCGTGACGCTCACTTTCTTGCTCGCGGAACAGTTCAAGACGATTCAGCTGATCGAGTTCGGCACTCTCGACTGACCTCAAGACGCCTTCGACGACCGGCGCGCCGAGTGACAGCGAGAGCCATCGGTGCTCTCACCCGATGCGACCACGACCGAGACGCTCGCGGCACACTCGATCCAGTTCGCGTTGAGTCCGCGGAAAGTCCGCGAGAAGTTGAAAAACGCGGACCAACGATGAGCACCAACGAACGCCACAAGTGCAGCTCACAGGTCTAGGTCCCCCGGTGTTCCTCGCTTGAGCAGGCTTGGCGAGAGTTCAATACCTCACTGACCATTGACACACGACATGCGTGTCGGCCCCCAACGAGTGTTCAAGCAACCGACGCAGATGTGCATCCCTCATCCGAGCACTCCGCACCTTCTCATGCACCGACACCTGCGCCCAGATCACCGAGGAAGACTTCAGCCGCTCCGCTTGATTCAGCTGCGAAGCGCACGTTCGACACCGTCGGGTACCGATGACCTCGGAGTCAACCCGTCGTGCCGATCCCGCCGATCTTTCGCCGTCGGGTTACCCCTTGCCTCCTTCTTCCTGGCGAGTGCCGAGGCGGGGGAGTCGACGACGACGCGTTGACGGTCCAAACGCTGGCCGACGGTTGATGACGACCTCGCCTGATCCGCCGTGGGCTGTCCTCTTCGATCCTGGGTCAGTCGGTGACGATGGCGTCGAGGATCTGGAGTTTGCCGGCGCGGTGCCGCCGGCATGACCGACGCAAGCAAGCCGAGGAGGCATGCGGCGCCGAAGAGCAGTGCGAGGCGGCCTGCCGGTATCGCGAGGATTGCAGTGTTCGCGGGGAGGATACGGACGGTGGCGATTCCGAAGACGATGCCGAGGCCGACGCCGAGGATGCCTCCGAAGATCGCGAGCATGACGCCTTCGATGCGAACCATGCGGCGCATCGATCGGCGGTCCATGCCGATGGCGCGCAGAAGTCCGAGTTCTCGGGTCCGCTCGACGGCCGCGAAGCCGAGCAGCACGGAGGTGAAGATCGTGAGGCCTTGGTTGATGAGGGTCTTGGTCTCGTCCAACGCCTGGGCTTCGGTGACGACTTGTACCCGAGCGGGGAGCACCGTCGCGATAGCGCGCCGGACCTGGCTCTGGTCGTTCCCGCCCGACACCTTCACCGATATCCGCGCCGCCTGTCCGGGCGCGCCCGACAACACGCTCGCCCGATTCAAGCTGAACGCGAGCGTCGATCGGACAATCGATGTCCCACCGGTCGAGAAGATCCCGCTGACGGTGTAGGACGAGACGCCATCGATGGTCGCGCTCTTCACCCGCGTACCGACGAGCAGGTGCTTCGTCGACGCCGTCTCGGTGTCGATCGCGACCTGGTCTGCGCCGACGGGTGCACGACCGGATTGCAACGACACCGAGTTCAACGAGAGCTGCTGCGGCCAGGACCTGATGAGCGCGATCCCGCGTCCGGGCCCGCCGGTGCTCGCATCGGACTCCGAGCCGTCGACGATTTGTCCGGCTCCGACGACCGTCGTATTCACCGCCTCGACTCCAGGGACTCGCGCCACTTTCGCGGCCAGCGTCAAGGCGACCGAGGACCGGATTCCGTCCTGGGGGCCGGACAGGATGTCGACGTTCTTCGGTCGGACGACGAGGTCGACTCGACCTGCGGAGGAGTCGATGAGCCGATTGATCGATGCGCCGAGACTGTCCGAGAGTACGAACGAACCGATGACGAACGCCACGCCGAGCACGATGGCGAGCGTCGTGAGCAGCAGCCGCCGCCAGTGCGCGATCGCAGACCGAAGAGAAAGTTTCAGCATCCCCGGCTTCCCGCCAGCGCGATGTGACCGAGCACCTGACCTGACCCCGGCTGGGTGGTCCGATGTTGCGCGCGATCGGTGGCTCGTCGATATCGCGGTGCATCACCGAACCGCTCGGTTGACTGAATCCCAGCGGTGTCCGACAGTCCGGACTCTCAGGATGGAATGGGGTTTGTGATGCGGGTGCACTGATTCGCCGTCGCCGCAACGTCGGGCGCAGTGTTGGGGCATCCGTGGCGATCGAGCCATGCCTGGCGGGCACGGCGCCAGACTGCGCGGTCAGTGGTGATGAGCACGCCGCGCGGTCGGTGCCACCGCCATCGGCCATGACCAGTCCAGACGATGGTCACGCGGTCGAGGGTCGCGTGTTTCGGGAACGGGAAGTAGCGGTCGCTGCACGGCGGCCGGTCGAGAAGGAAGATCGAATCACGCACGACGAGCGAATTCGCGTTGGGTGACCACTTGAACGGTGAGTTGTAGCCGGATGGCGTTCCCGAAGGACACAAGCGCGTCGGGTGGGGGCCGACAAAATCCGCCATACGGAGCAGTACATGGTCGAGGGTGAACTGTTGCCCTGCCGGCGCGTGGTACTTCTGGAGTGGGCTGTTGTGATCCGGTCGCTCGGAAATGCCGGTATAGCAGCCGTCGAGCAGACTGTCGGAGACGATTCCCGAAACCAGATCGTTGATGTCGACACAGTCATCGTGGATGGATGTGAAGTACGCGTTGCGAAGGTAGAAGTTGCCACCATCGAGGGACGGATTTCTCGTGACCGTGAATGAGCCGCGGGCTGCTATGCCGTCGGCGACGCCGTCGACGCGGAGACCGTCGACGAGATGACCAGCGTCGCCTGATGAGAACACGGTGAGCGCAGGGGCGTCGAAATAGACGCGACGGCCGTCCGGCTGTGGATCCTCCGCCTTGAGCTGGGGCCAGGTCATCGATCGGCTGAGAGTGCCCGGAACGGACCCGCCGATGAAACACAGCCCGCTCGTCGGCCTCGCCTTCGCAAGAAGGATCGGATAGATCATCGGCTTCGACCCGCCGGACAATGTCTCCCCGTCACCAGTGAACGTCGCGGCGCGGGCGTCAAACACTGTGTCGGCAGCGGGGTTGTCCACACGATATGGCCCCGGGACGATCCCGGTGAGAACGGTACGGAGCTCGGGCGGTCGCGCGAGACAGTCGTTGACGGAGAGGGGGATCGGGGCGACCGCGGGTATCACCGAAGTCGCGGTGGTGGGGACCGTCGCCTTGGCCCGCGGCCGAGATCCATTGGTGGCGCAGCCGGCGAGCACTATCAAGAGAATCGCAGCGGCTTTTCGTGCAACTCCGTCCCTGGGATCCTGTGAACGCTGAGTTCCACTTGCGGTGTCGACAAGTTCCATTCTCGGCTCACTCAGGTTGGGCACCTTCACTGCGCGACTGCACTCACGTGAGTCACTCGGTGGGCGCGGTGTGGTCGAATCCGGTGTTGCGCGGCTCCCAGCATGAACCTCAGACACCGAGGAAACTCGCGGTGCCATAGACCCCAGTCGTGTCTGCCGGGAACAACGACGCTCTGGTACTTCTGTCCGCCGACGTGAAGCGCTTGCGCATATCGGAGGAGCTCGCGCACGCTCGGCCGATCGGCAGTTCCGGCAATCAGCAGCGTGCGGGGGCTGTCGGGCCGACTGTGGAGCAATGGCGTTGCTGCGTCGCGCGTCGCTGGGGTCTCATGCTGGAAGGCATTGCCCTCAGGCGTGAAGTTACCGCTCATCGAACAGACGCTGTCGTACTGTCCGGGCGTTCGCGAACCAAGATGCGCAGCTCCGTATCCGCCTTCTGACAACCCGGCCACACTCCAATGACCGTCAGTCCGGCAGTGATTGTCGATCCATGCTCTGAGATCGTCCGAACGGAGCCGAGGCCCACCTGTCGGACGCTGGATGCCGCGAACGTCAACAGCCCGTCTGCAACGAGCAGGTCCATGGTCGGATTTGGCGCATCCACCGTGCGACGCATCATGTCGAGAACCCGGGCACGCCCGTTCTGTTAGCTCCTCCACGTCGTGAACCCAAACGACATTGCCGTTTCCGTCAATCGCGGCGCGACAGTCCACCGACGTGGGATCGAAGCGGTCCACGCGGCCGAGTGTGAAGCCCATCTCACCGCCACGTTTCGTCCGAAGCCATTCTTCGGAGACGCTGGTGATGCCTGCGTCCAACGCCGGCGTCCACGGCACCACGCGAAGTCCCGAACGTCGCGCTGCGGCGACGCTATGTCTGACACTTGACATGCGCCGTCCATCGAGTGAGAAGTCCGCCAGATCGATCGTCGGATTGTCGGCCATTCGATGGGTGTACCAACCCGCTCGCGCGTAAGCCTCCCGACTCGTCACCGCCGTGAACACAGACCGTCGACCGATGTGTTCGTCGACCAACCCCACCGAGCAACGAAATCGCCGAGTTCCCGCGACGCGGCCTCGGTCGTGTCAGGCAGCACTTCTCGAACGGACTCTCGTTGGGACAAAAGATCGACGGTCGTGACCATTGCGCCTTCCCAGAAGATTTGAGTGGACCGTACGGACTCATCGGTCACCGACCTGGGTAATCTGGGTCAACCCCAAGCAAATCTTTGGACTCGTTGAGCATCACCACGGCCGACAGAGCGTGGACGGCGTCGCGGTTCGCGATTCTGCGCTGGCGGCCGGCGACGCTTGATCCGAGGGTGCGGAGGAGATGTGGCCGAGGGGCCGCGCCAGACGCTCGGCACAGTCCGCAGTGACAACGACGAGAGTGCGCTCGGTGCTCGGCGTGATATTCCGCGCCCGACGAATCCTGTGCATCAGCGGACGTTGGCGACGATCGATCGTGGCGGTCATCTCCTCTTCGAGAGTCGCACCGTACGAAACGACGGGTCACCGTTGTCTCGCATGAGGGTCAGCGTCCGGCAGTCTCTTGAGCTCACGTCGAGAAGTGCTAGGACCCCGGGTTTGATCGGGCACGCGCCGATCTTGGTGTTTCCATCTGGTTGCCCCGTAACGGACTCAGGAGTTCGCATCTCTGTCGCGGTTCCGCGGAACGCTCGAGCCGCGGGTCGGCAGTGGTTCGACCAGCGGCTCGACTTCTGGTGCGTCGGGGATTGTGAGGACCAGGTCCCGATACGTTCCGAGTCGCAGGCCGGCTCGCTCGATTCCTGCGGCTGTCGCGGCGGCGGTGAGCGCGTCGAGTTCTCGCTCCCACTCGTAGCCCCAATGGTACCGGTGGCGATCCGGATCGTTCGCGCTTCCCGGATGCACTGTGAGTTCGATCGAAGTCGGGCGGCGTGTGACGACGTCGTCGACGAACGCCTCGAGAATCGGCACATCGATGTGACCTGCGACCGCGATGCCGACCGAGTCCGCCGTGTATCGGATGCCGCGGCTGTCCGCCTCGCGAGCGAGGCGGCGCGCGAGCACCGATACGCCCACGCCGGTGATCGTCATGCGACGGCAGCGGGGAACTCTCACTGCCGAGAGTCGGGCCTGCGCCGCCAGGGTCAGGAGAATGTCGCCGATGTGCGGCCAGAGTTGGAGGTGCTGGTGGGCGTCGAGATGAGAAATGGGGAGGCCGAGACCCAACAGCCGATCGAGCTGGGCGGTGAACTCCCGACGGATGTCTTCGAGGTCGACGCGCCCGGCGATCGCTCGGGGGAGGAACTCCTTCCAGGAATGCGTGAACGTACCTTTGCGTCCCACCAGCGTCGGAATCTCGCGGGCTGACAACAGCGGCGGATCTTCACCCACGACTGCCAGGTGTGCACCCAAGCCGAGCGTCGGAGTTTCGATCAGACGGCTCGCGAAGTCATCGAGTGCTCGACCATTCGCCAGGACGGATGTGCTGGTCACAATCCCGTGCCGATGGGCATGGAGGATGCCTTCGCTCACGCCCGCCGTCATCCCGAAGTCGTCGGCGTTCACAATGAGGAGTGGTTCGACGGTCACGCGACGTAGACCCCTCTGGCGTACAACATCGTGAGCACGACGAGCGCCAACGAGCTGAGGACGAACACCATTCGGCGGGCGATGGTGCGGTCCGTCAGCACGAGACCCGCCGCCGCGAAACACGGGAAGGCGCCGAGTGCGTACCGTCCCATGCTCCAGAAGTTCGTGGTCGAGATCGCCGGAATGAGCAGCACCACTGCGGTGTAAACGCCGTATCCCCGGCCGAGTCGCCGCCAGACGACCGGGACCAGCGCCAGTGCGAGCACGGTCACGACGGGGTGGGCCAGGTACAAGATCATCCGACCGGGTTCGTCGATGCGGGTCAGGTCCCCGAAGAACATGAGCTTGAACCAGGTGCGTAGGCCCGGCTCCTGATGCCAGGCGCCTTCGGTGGCCGCGAACACGAACGGATCACCAAACCGGGCCCAGAGGTAACCGCACCAACCGGCGAGACCGGCAAGCGCAATGAACACGCCACCGACCCCGTCGAGCCGGAGTCGTGAACTCCTCCGAGGAACGTCGACGTCCGCGGCGCGTCGCAGTTCCATGGCGCGCACGGCGAGCCCGAGAACCAGCGCGACACCGACAGGTCGGCCGGCAAGGGCGATCATGCCGACCAGTCCCGCCAGCGCGGGGTGCCCACGCTCGAGCAAGACGAATGCACCGAGAGCGGCCGCGACGAAGAGCGCGTCCGAGTACACGGCACCGTAGAAGTAGAGGGAGTAGGGGTAGACGAGGAGCAGGATCAACGCGGTCCACGCCGCACGGGCGCCGATGAGCCGTGTCGCCCACTGACCGAAGAGCACGGCGATCGTGAAGCCGGCACACACGGTGATCGCGATTCCGGCGATCAGCACATTGCCGGTCACGGCCCCGACCGCGCGCATCAGGATCGGGTACGACGGGAAGAACGCCACCGCGGACATGTGTCCCGGGTGGTACCAGTATCCGTCCAGCGCGATCGCGCGATACCACCCGCCGTCGAAACGCACCCACCCGCCGAACCACGGCCGACCGGGGAAAAACGCCCAGTTCGCCGCGCGCGCCGGATGATCGAGAGGCAACCAGGCCGCCGACGCCGCCACCACCAGCCAGAGCACGGTCGCCACGCCGACGAACACGCAGACCACCCGAGCCGTTGGGATTCTTGGTGGCGTGAGGCCCGACTCCGATGCAGAACCTGCCGTCGACCTGTCGGCCACCAATTGCGGCCCGGGCACGACTACCGACACCTTGACCTCAACCCCTCCGCCCCGCTCACCCATGCAACGTTAGAGCACAGCCCCTTGACTGCAGTGGCAGACGGGACTCGCTCCCGACCCAGCGACGACCCAGGGCGCAGGCTTCGATGCGCCGTGGACGAGGCGATGTTGCTTTCCCTTGACCTTCGGGAGGGCATCGATTGACTGGCCGCTGACTACCGTCAATCGTCGGGATCCAAGCGGCGCGCCTGCTTCTTCTTGTGGTTTGTAGGGAACGCAGTGATTGATGGAAAATTTGGGCGCGGACTCCGAAGCCGTGCGGTCCGGCTGGCAATCGTCCTGGCTGTTGCAGGTCCGTTGATTTTCGTTGGCAGCAGTCGATTGCCGAAGCGCTATTCCTCGGTCTCATGGATTCGGGTTGTGAACTCGACTGGTGTGGTGAAAGGCAAGACCGTCGACCTCGCCAAGGATCAGCGGGCAGCAGTGCAGGCGTTCGTGGCCCCGCGCCTCATGACCGATCTCGGACAGCAGTTCGGCGCTCGGATGGGTGAGGTCAGCTCGCTCGTCGCGACGGGGATTCTTGCGTCCCCCCTGATCAGAATCGACTCTGAAGCGTCCACTGCGACACTTGCGACCCAAGTTGCCGATCGTGCGGCCGCGTTCGTGGTGAACGATCTCCAGAACCGAGCCAGAGCGAAAGCTGCGGCGTTGGCAAAGATCGAAGTTGCCGGCCTCGCTGGTCTCGCCGCAAGGATCGACGCTCTGGCAGCGCAACTGGCGCCCGTTCCGGTGTTGGACCCCTCGTACCCCGCACTCAAGGCGCAGGTGGACGCGGCCACCGTCAATTTCCGCAAAGCGTCGGCCGCTGCGTCGGCCGACGTCCTGCAAGCGCGATCCGCCGACGGTGGCCTCGAGGTCTACGAGGAAGCAACTCGACCGATCGCTCCGAACTTTCCCAATCCGGTGAGCTGGGCGATCATCGGTGATCTGGCGATTCTTCTCGTCGCAGTTGGCGTGCTCTACGGCCGCGAGGAACTTGCCGGGATATTCCTCAGCGGGGGTGCGAGCGAATCGCGCCGTTCAGGGGCGGCGGTGCTCGGTGTGCTGCGCACCCGGACTGGTGCGTTCCCGCCCGGTACTGCGACCGGAGCGGGTACGACTCCTGATGAGATCGGGCTGCAACTTGTGCATCTCCTCGGGCGCGCCGGGCCGAGGATCGTGTTGATAGGTAACGCCGTCGGCGGAGCACCGAGTGTGATCGCGAGTCGCGTCGCGCAAGCCGTTGCGGAATCCGGTGTGCGGGTGGTGTTCGCGGTCTGCCGAAGCATTTCCACGCCCGAGCTCAGAGACCCCACGTCTGCGCCCGGTTTCTCGACGCCGTCGTCGCTCGATTTCCCCCATGACCACGATGGACGAATGTTGATACTCGACGACGGCATTGCGGTCAACGAACTGACTGCGGCGCGTGCTCAGTCTGTGCTCCGGGATCTCCTGAACTTCGGCGACTACATCATCCTGGCTGCGCCTTCGCCGAGTGTCGAGCCCGGCACCCTGGTCCTGACCAAGATCGCCGATGTCTCCATCCTGATCGCTCATCGCGAAGTCACGCGATTGCGCGATGCGGAGCGCGCCGCCGCTCGGCTCCGACGGGTCGGGGGCAATCTCCTCGGGATACTGGTCGACCCGTCTGCGCCTGCGGAGCACGACTTGGTCCCGTCGCCGACGTCACCAGCACATGCCGTCAGCGTTTGATTGCAGGCATGTGTGGCGCGCATCCACGTGAGTGAGTCGGCGCGACGATGTCTTCGCGGGTGTCACGGGTTGATCGTCGGTGTCGGCATGAGCGGAGCGGTGTTCTTCGTGGCGCTGGCCGCGGTGAGTGGACACGGCGCGCTTGCGGCTGCCGATCGGCGGCTGTTGAGCGTCGCAAGCGCCCATCGCGCGCGTTGGCTCTCCGTGTTCGCTCGCTGGTGCACTCATTTCGGCTCGGTCCCGGTGGTGCTGGGCGTCACAGCCGTGACGATCGTGCTGTGTGTAATCTGGAAGCGAGCAACGGAGGTGGTCCTGATTGCGCTGTCCATTTCCATGACTGCTGGCGCAGTGAGGATCGTCAAGGAAATCGTCGGACGACCGGGGCCGCACCCCCGCGCCCATCTTGGGTTGGACGGGGGGAAAGCATTTCCTTCGGGGCACTCGGCGCAGGCGATCGCGTGCTACTTCGCTCTGGGATGGATCTTGAATCGTGAGATCGCCTCGCGTCGTCTCCGCGCCGTGGTGTGGGCAGGCTCGGGCCTCCTCTGTATCGCGGTTGGATGGTCTCGCGTGTATGTCCGCGTCCACTGGCCCTCGGACGTTTTCGCCGGCTGGGCCCTCGCCGCCGCCGTACTCATCGCCCTGGTCGCGATCGTTCAGTGCCGGGCAGTGGAGCGACATCGGCGTTCGATCCGCATCGAGCCCGGGACGAGGTTTCCCCGGTGATCTGGCCACTGAGGTTTGAGGCACCCTCCAGCATCGGTAGCCTCGCGGTCGGTTCGCTGGGCAAGGGAACGCGGTGGTCGTGTGCGCAACATCGAACGAACGTCTGTGAAGTCCGCAGGCCGTCGCCACGGGTTTCTCCGACACGGTTGGCTGCTCGCGGTGGTGGCAGTTGCGGCCACTGGGTGTGTGACCACCACCTGGACCACCTACCACGCCAAGAACGACCGATCGGGAGTCGCCAACGCGCGACTGTTGGTACCGACGACGGACGCGTGGACGTCGCCGAGCCTCGACGGCTCGATCTATGGAGAGCCACTCGTGCTCGCGAACCGGGTCATCGTGGCGACCGAGAACGATTCGGTGTATTCGCTCGATCTCGTGACCGGTCAAGTCGTGTGGGGCCCGGTGCACCTGGGCACGCCCGTCCCGCAGTCCTGGTTGCCGTGCGGCAACATCTTTCCGCTCGGCATCACGAGTACCCCGGTGATCGACCCGACCACCAACACGGTGTACGTCCTCGGGGAAGTGACCACGCCGACCACCAACGTCGTCTCGCACGATCTGGTCGCCCTCGACACTGCCGACGGTTCCGTGCGCTGGCAGCACTCGGTCGACCCTGCGGGGATCGCGCCGCTGGATCGTCGCAATCACCAACAGCGTGCCGCGCTCACCCTGGCGAACGGACGGGTGTACGTCGGCTTCGGTGGCCTGGACGGGGACTGCGCCAACTACACCGGGTGGCTCGCCTCGGCGAAGGCCGATGGCACCGGTACGTTTCCGCTCAAGGCGTACCAGGTGCCGACAACGCGGGAGGGCGCGATCTGGGCTGCATCGGGCCCCGCGGTCGACGACGCGGGCAACCTGTTCGTCGCCACCGGCAACGGCGAGTCGACCGATCCGAACAACTACGACCACGGCAACAGCATCGTGAAACTCGCGCCCGACCTCACCGAACTCGACCACTTCGCGCCGACGACGTGGGCGGCCGACAGTGCCGCCGACGCCGACCTGGGTTCGACCGGGCCGTCACTGCTCGCCGACGGGCTCATCTTCCAAGCGGGCAAGAACGGCACCGCGTATCTCGTCGACGCCAACAACCTCGGCGGAATCGGCGGCGAGAAGTACCAAGCGCCGTTATGTCGCGACTTCGGCGGTAACGCCTATCTGGCGCCGATGATCTACGTCGCGTGTACCGACGGTGTGCGGGCGGTGGAGGTCACCGGCTCGGCATCGAACCCGTCGTTCGTCGTGCGCTGGCGATCGTCGGTCGCGGCGGGCTCGCCGGTTGTTGCGGGTGGGGCGATCTGGGCGTCGAACACGAACTTCGGTGGCACCACCTTGTACGGCCTCGATCCCGCGACCGGCGCCACGATTGCCACGCTCGCCACCGGGAAACTCGATCACTTCAACACGCCGACGGTTGCCGCGAATCATCTTTTGATCGCCACGACGAACCAGGTGCGAGCGTACGTCGGCCCGACGCCCTGACCGGTGCTCCGGGATGGCTCAGCGGGTGATCTCGGCCCAGACGGTCTTGCCGTCGGATTCTATGGTCGTGCCCCAGGCATCGGCGAGTCCGGCCACCAGCGCCAGCCCACGACCACCGATGTCGGCCGGGTCCGGCGTTCGCGGCTGCGGCTGATCGGCACATGCATCCCGAACCGCGAGCGTCACGGCGGCGGCACCTCGGGTGAGCGTCATCCGGAAGGGAGATGCCGCGTGCCGGGTCGCATTGGTTCCCAGTTCCGAAGCGATCACCTGCGCGCGATCTCGCATGCCCGCCAATCCCCAGATGTCCAGCGCTTCTCGCACAAACCGGCGTACGTTGGCGAGTGCGTCCGCAGCCGGTACGAAGGTGCGAGTGACGCTGGTGCCCAGTGCATCGCCGGAGCGCGGTGCGCCGAGCATCATCGCGTGCGAGTGTTGGTCGCAGATCCGTTTCCCCGGCCCGAGATTTCCTTCACCGTCGATGGCCTCCACGGGGTAGGCGCACAACAGGTCGAAGTCGTGGCGCTGACCGAGGTCGTTCCACATGCCTTCGAGATCGATGGCTTGAGTTACCAGCCGGTCGTTCCAGAGCAGCGCCACCATCTCGCCGAACACGCGCACCGGTCCGATGGCTGAGACCGAAGCCAGCACCGGATCCAGTGTCGCCATGAAGGCATCAGGGTCCGGCGTGCCGTCGGGCGCGATGAGTGTGATGGTGGCGCTCGCGTCGAGCTCCACGTAGTGAGTCGAGTCCAACGCGAGACGCGAGTTCAGCAGGTCCCGAATCGATGCTCGATGCTGCGGAGTTGCCACCACGATCGCAGTCCCGCCTGCATCGAACCCTTCGCCGATGAAGCGAGCAACGGCGGCGGTCAGCTCATCATCGTCAGCATAGAAAGCAACGACGTGCTGATGCCCCGGATTCGGTGCGATGTCGACGGCCCCGAGCATCGCAGCAATGTACAGGCTCAGGAGCGAAATCGGCCGGTTTTGGTCCAGCGCCGGCGAGCATTCGCAGCACGACGGTTCGGCGGTGGCCGTGCGCGTCGTGGCCGCGCGTGGTTGCCGCGCGTTCAGCTTCGAGCGAGCCGAGCGACGGCGGGAACCGATCGCATCCGAATGCAGATCGGGGTCAGCAGGCGATCTGCGAGCGGAAGACCAGCCGCGGCGACCACGGCGCCGAACGCAAGTCCGGCCACCACATCGCCGGGATAGTGCGCCCCCACGTACACGCGCGCGAATGCCATCAAAACCGCAGCCGCGATGATGACGACACCGATCCGCCGAACCGCGAACACGAGACCAACGGCCACCGCGCCGGCCATGACCGCATGGTCGCTGAAGAAGCCGGGGTCGGTGGACTTGTCCACCAGGACCAGAACGCCGCGATGCGTCGCGAAGGGCCGAGCCCGTCCGATGGCGTCCGCGATCGGTTGATTCACGATGAGCGCGATGACCGCGGCGGCGCCCGCCCAGAGCGCGCGTGCCAGGACGCGTGCATCGGTTCGGAGTCCGATCCATCCGGCGAGCGCAAGCGCAGCGACGAAGAGTGCGACGCCGTAGTTGGCGTACGCGCGAAAGAAGCCATGGGCCCAGTGGGTATCGGCCGACCAGCGATTCACCGAATGGAACCACGACCAGTCCACGACACACTCCTTGAGGGTTCGGAGTCGACCGAGCGTCGAACCGACGGGGAAAGGCTAGGGCAGTCCTGACCAGTTTCGGAACATCGCGCTCGCCGGCCGGGCTCACGCCGATCGAGATACCGGCGTGATTCAGGTCACCCTGCCCATGCCGGCGCCGGGGATTGGTCATAGCCTGTGGGAGATGCCTGAAACCGACCTGGTGCCGATGCCTGCACAACCGGACGAGTTCGTCAAGCCGCGCCTGCGGGGCCGGCTCCACCAGTTCATGTTCTTCCTCAGCATCCCGGCCGGCATCGTGCTCATCGTTCTCGCGCGTGGCGCATCAGCCGACGTCGCCGCCTCGCTCTACGCCGTTTCAGTTGCCGCACTGTTTGGGACCTCGGCCGCGTACCACCGCGGGAACTGGGCACCCGGTATCCGTCGGCGCATGCAGCAAGCCGATCACGCGATGATCTTCGTGTTGATCGCCGGCTCGTATACCCCGATCACGCTGTTGGCACTGCGTCCGGCGTGGGGGATCACGCTCCTCGCCGTCGCGTGGACGATCACCGTTGCCGGGGTGACGCTGACGTTCCTGAAGTGGGACTTCATGGACCGCAACGGTGGGTTCGTATACGTGGGCTTCGGGTGGGTGATGGTCGTTGCGCTGCCGGTGATGTTCGAGGCGCTCTCCGGTACCCAGTTGATCCTGCTCTTCGCCGGGGGCGTCTTCTACACCGGCGGCGCGATCATGTTCGGCCTCGAACGGCCCCGCCTTCGGCCGCGAACGTTCGGTTTCCACGAGCTGTGGCACGTGATGACGGTGGCCGCAGCCGGCTGCCACTATGCACTGATCGTTTCGCTCGTGCACTGATGCGGCAGAGGTAAAAAGTTGGTCACCTTGCTCCGGTGCATTCGACGTCCGCGGTGCGAGCTGGCAGTATCGCACCGCTCACGTCGTCATCTGGGGAGGCCTCGAATGAGCATCGCAATCGCCGCCGCGTACCTGCTCGGTGTCGCCAGCGTCGTGTGGTTTGCCGTCGATTCGGGACGCATTCCGTCGATGATCTGGTATTGGTCGGGATTCTCGCGGCCGGGCTGGTGGGGCGCGATTCTGATGTGCGTCGTGCCGTTCGGCATCCCTGCGTTCATCGTCGCGGTCGTCTGGCGATTCAGCGAGGCGCGACGAGTCCTCACTCTCGAGTTCGACGACGCTCGCCAACAGGGCCGGCGGGCTCGTGAAGCGCAGCTCGGTCGGTCGACCGGGAGCGTCGCCTAAGCCCCAAAATTGTGGGCCTCACCCGGCAATGGTGCGGTCTTCCATGCCCCACGGCGAGCCGTAGGCCGTGAGGAGATCCAGGTAGGGGACCGCGTCGAAGGCTTCGGGCCCGAGCACCCCCGACCCGGACCACGTGCCGCTCGCCAGGAGTTCGAGCGCCACCACCGGGTTGATCGCGGCCTGCCAGACGACGGCCTGGTGTCCGTACTCCGCCATGGACCAGTCGTTGTCGACGACGTGATACAGGTACACCTCACGCGCCTGACCGTCCGGCCCGAGCCCGGTCACCCACGTGCCGGCACAGGTCTTGCCGTGCATCCGGTCACCGAGCTCTGCAGGGTTGGGCAACGTCGCGGCCACCACGTCTCGCGGCGACACCTCGACGTCTCGGACGCGGACGCAGTCGGTTCGGTCCAGCCCGGTCTTGTGGAGCGCTTCAAGCACCGCGATGAACTCGTCACCGAGGCCGTACTTGAACGTGACGCGGTTGCAGTCCACCCAGCGCGGGATCAGCAGCACTTCTTCATGTTCGACGTTCACGCACTCGACCGGCCCGATGTCTTCGGGGAAGTGGAACGTCTCGGGCTCGGAGAACGGACGGGTCGTGTACCAACCGCGATCGCGTTCCCAGATCACCGGCGGGTTCAGGCACTCTTCGATCGTGGTCCAGATCGAGAAGGTCGGCGCGAAGTCGTAGCCATCGATGATGAGGTTGGCGCCGTCGCGCACTCCGATCTCGTGCACCTCGGAGAACATGTGGTCAGCGGCGTAGCGAGCGAAGACATCGGACAAGCCGGGTTCGATGCCGATCCCGACGAGCGCGAGGCAACCCGCCGCTTCCCACTGATTGGCCACCGCGAACTGACCGTCGCCGAGCATGACGCCGGTCTCCTCGTACGGCCGCTCCGGATGGGGCTTTGACAGGTGCATCGCCATGTCGAGGTAGGTGGTGCCCGCCGCGAACGCGCCGTCGAAGATCGGCGGATTGAGGCGCGGGTCGCACGCGTTCACGATGACGTCGGCGCGGATCTCCTTCGCCAGCGCGGCGACTGACGCTGCGCTCGACGCATCGACGGCCGCAGCCGCGAACCGCGGGTCGTTCAGGCCGGCGATGGCGCGCTCGGCGCGTCCGACGTCGAGATCCGCAATGGTCACGTGTTCGAAGAAGTCTCGGCGGTGGGCGATGGCCGCCATGGCCGAACCGACTCCACCAGAACCCACGATCAAGATGCGCACGCGGCGCACGCTAGATGGTGCGCCGCTCGTCAACGGTTGCGAGCGCCACGCGTCCGAATCGCTCGCCCCACGCGTGGAGATGCGGAACCAGTTCGGGTGGTGACACCACCGCGAAGTCCGCGCCGATCGAACCGAGCGCGAGGGCGGGCCAGTCCAAGGAATCAGACGTCATACGCAGGACGGTGTGCTCCTCATCACGTGCTTCCAGGGTGGCCCATCGACCGACCGCAGCGCGCACCGTCGCCGCATCCGCCTCGACGATCACTTCGATGGTGAAGCCGGGAAAGCTCCCTTCGATGCCGGCCCGTACGAACGCGAGCGCGTCCTTCGCCGGCAACTCCCTCTGGGTGCGGAAGGTGCCGGCGTTGGTGGCTGCCTGAATCCGGTCGACGCGAAAGCTGCGCCAGTCGTGACGGCTGAGGTCGTACGCCGCCAGGTACCAACGTCGGCCGAGCAGCACGAGCCGATGGGGCTCGACCTCGCGCTCGGAGTGACGCTCCGCCTTGTCGGTGTAGGAGATCTCCAGCCGCTGGTGATCGCGACACGCCTGGGCGATCGTCGTCAACCGCTCGGGGTCGACGTGCGCACCGGTATCGCTCCACGCGGCCGGAACGGTCATGGTCCTGAGGGCATCGACCCGGCGGCGGAGGCGGGTCGGCATCACGTGGGCGACCTTGGCCAACGCCCGGACCGACGACTCGGCGATCCCTTCGATGCCGGCCTGCGCGCCGGCCTGGAGTCCCACCACGATCGCGACGGCTTCCTCGTCGTCAAGGACAAGCGGGGGCATTGCCGCACCCGCAGCGAGTTGGTATCCGCCGTCTACTCCTCGGGCGGCTTCCACCGGATACCCGAGGTCACGCAACCGTTCGATGTCGCGCCGAACGGTCCGGACCGAGACTTCGAGCCGGCCGGCAAGGTCGTCGCCGGACCAGTGCCGGTGGTTCTGCAGGAGCGAGAGCAAGCGAAGCGTTCGGGAACTGGTATTGGCCACGTCGTCCAGAATATTCGAATTCAGGACAGAAACTGACCGCATTGGTTCGTACGGTATTCAACAGCACCGAGGAGTGCTCGACCGCCAACCGAAAGTGAATGTGATGACCGAGACCACCATCGAAGCCCAGGACTTGCTCCAGACCATCAACGCCCACCGAGCGTTCCTGCTCGAGACGGTCCGTGGTCTCACCGACGAGCAGGCGTCGCAACGCACGACGGCCAGTGCCTTGACGCTGGCGGTGATCATCAAGCACGTCACGGACGGGGAGAGGAACTGGATCAGCTTCATCCTCGACGGCCCGCGTGCGATCGGTGACTTCTCGCATAACGTCGAGAAGTATCAGGCTGGATGGCAGTTGGAGCTGGACGAGACCCTCGCCGTGCTGCTGGAGCGGTATGCCGAGGCGGCACAGCGCACCGATGACCTGCTTCCCACCCTCGACCTCGATGCCGCCCAACCGTTGCCGGTTGCGCCGTGGTTCGAGCCGGGTGGCCGGTGGTCGGCCCGCAGGGTCGTGCTCCACATCATCGCGGAGACCGCGCAACATGCCGGTCACGCCGACATCATCCGCGAATCGTTGGACGGCGCCAAGACGATGGGCTGAACCGGCGGGCCGTCGGCACGGCTAGCGTTCCAGCGTGTTCTGGTGGCGCCGAGCCGACGGCGATCTGGTGAAAGACGGGACGGATCTGCGTCGGGTCATGCCCTACGTCATGCGCAAGCGCAGTGAGTCGACGGTGTACTTCGATCAACGGATCGACGTCCGGAACGCCGAACGATTCGTGCGGGCCTTCAACGAAGCGCATCCCGAGACCCGGACCACGCTGTTCCAGGTGATGCTGTGGGCCTCACGCCAGGGACTCGTCGAGCACCCGGCCCTCAATCGGTTCGTGGCCGGCGGCCGGCTGTACCAGCGCAACGGCATCTGGATCTCGTACTCGGCGAAGCAGCGCATGAAGCGTGGTGCTCCGTTGATGGTGCTGAAGCGAAAGTTCGACGCCGACGAGTCGTACCTGCGCATGGTCACGGAGATGCGGGCCCAACTCCACAGCGCGAAGTTCAGCGGGGAGAAGAGTTCGGTCGATAGCGAACTCGGGCTGGTGTTGATGCTGCCCGGACTGCTGCGGCGGGTCGTATTCGCGGCGTACCGGGGACTCGAGGCGTTCGGGATGTTCCCGCGAGCCTTCATCGACAACGATCCGTTGTACGCCTCGCTGTTCCTCACCGATCTCGGCTCACTCGGTCTCGATCCCGCGTATCACCACCTCTACGAGTACGGAACGATCGGCATCTTCGGTGCGATCGGCCGGGCGCGCACCGAACTGGTCGGGGATCCGAACACGGGCCGGATGGAGCGTCAACGCATTGCCTCGGTGCGGTGGAGCTTCGATGAGCGGGTGGAGGATGGCCTGTACGCCGGCTACGGCATCAAGTTCGTCAAGCGGTTGATGGAAGACCCGGTGAAGGGCGGAATCGCGGTGGGCGACGATGCCACGCTCGCGCAGCTCGGCGCAGTCGAGCTGGACCTCACTACGGGTTCAAGCGATTCGGTCGTGGTCGACGACGCGTGATCGCCGGACACGCAGCGACGTATCCGAGGGCCGCATTGGCGACGCCGCACTACTTGGCGTCGGCGGCCGGTGCGGCAGTGCTGGCACGCGGCGGGAATGCCGTCGACGCGATCGTCGGTGCAAATCTCGCGCTCGGCGTCGTGGCTCCGTACTTCTGCGGGTACGGCGGCGACATCTTCGCCGTCGTTTGGGACGGTGAGCTGCACGGGTACCTGGGCTCGGGTCGGTCGCCGGCGGCGGCCACGCTCGAAGGTGTACGCGACGCATTGGCGGGAACGCCGTTGTTGGTGGGTCCGCATTCGGTGACGGTGCCTGGAGTCATCGCCGGATGGTTCGAACTGCTCGAACGCTGGGGCACGATGAGCTTTGGCGAGCTGGCGGCCGACGCGATCCGGTTCGCCCGAGACGGATTCACGATCACGCCAATGCCGGCGTTGGCGGCGCAGGGATTCTCGGGCGTGTACCGAGACTTTTCGGAGTGGCAGGCCGTGTACGCCGGTGTGGCCGTCGGAGACGTGTTGAGCCAGGAGCCTTTGGCGCGCTTGATCGAGTTGCTCGCGGCCGACGGTCCGGACGCGTACTACCGCGGCCCGGTGGCGCGAGACGTCGTGGACACGCTCGCGCGCTACGGCGGGCTCATGACCACGGACGATCTCGCCGCACATGCCGGACGGTGGGAGGCACCGATGCGAGCCGCGTATCGCGACGTCGAGATCGCCGAGCTACCGCCGCCGACCCAGGGTGCGATCGTTCTCGAGATCATGCGCATCCTCGACGGCTTCGACCTCGCGTCGATGGCACCGGCTGATCGCGAGCACCTCGTCATCGAGGCAGTGAAGATCGGTCTGCGCGATCGGGACGATCACATCTCGGACCCGGCGGCGATGCCGATGGCGCCCGAGGCGCTCCTCGCACCGGACTGGATCGCGGCCCGTCGTGACGCAATCGACCCTGCTCGTGCCCAGGTTCCTCAGCCCGGACATTCGCAGCGTGGCGGCACCGCGTACCTCTGCGCCGCCGACGGCGACGGGCTACTCGTGAGTCTGATCCAGTCGAACTTCCTCTCGTTCGGATCCGGGATGCACGTGACCGAGTGGGGGATCAACCTCAACAACCGTGGATCGTCGTTCTCACTCGACCCGGCGTCGGTGAACGCGTACGCGCCGTGCAAGTTGCCGATGCACACGCTCATTCCGGGAATGGTGTTGCGCGATGGCCGGCCCGAGGTGGTCTTCGGCTCGATGGGGGGCGACGCGCAGGCCCAGATCCACGCCCAACTCCTCACCAAGATCGTCGACGACCGTGCGGATCTCCAGGCGGCGCTCGACGCACCCCGGTGGCGGGTCGAGCCGTGGGACTGGCGGCTGCGCATGGAAGCACCGTTCGACGCCGATGTGCATCGCGACCTCGTGGCACGCGGTCACGACATCGTGGACGTGGCGGCACTGGATACGGGCATGGGTCACGCACACGCGATTCGCGTCGGCGAGCACGGTTTCGCGATCGCCACCGATCCTCGGGCCGAGGGCGCGGCGGTTGGCTTGTAACCTCGGCCGATGGTCGATTCCGTCGATGAAGTACGCGCGGCGCTCGTCGCCCACGACTACTTCGCGGACGACGGCCTGGCCACCGCGATCTTCCTCGCGCTGAGCCTGCAACGGCCCCTGTTGCTCGAAGGCGAAGCCGGGGTCGGCAAGACCGAGGTGGCCAAGGTCCTCGCTCGCTGGACCGGCGGTGAACTCCTGCGGTTGCAGTGTTACGAAGGAATCGACGCCAGCCAAGCGCTCTACGAATGGGACTACTCGCGGCAACTCCTGCACCTGCGGGCGGCCGAAGCGTCGGGCGCACCGATCGTCGAAGACGAGCTGTACACCGAGCGCTTTCTCGTGCGGCGACCCCTGTTGCGCGCCATCGATCACGCCGCCGCAGTCCCGCCGATTCTCCTCGTTGACGAGATCGACCGTGCTGATGACGAGTTCGAAGCGTTCTTGCTGGAGCTGCTGTCCGATTACACCGTCACGATCCCGGAGCTCGGTGAAATCTGCGCGCACACGCCGCCGATCGTGATCCTCACGTCGAACCGCACGCGCGACCTCCACGACGCATTGAAACGACGCTGCCTGTATCACTGGATCGATCATCCCGATTTCGCTCGCGAGGTCGCGATCGTGGAGCGGAAGGCTCCGGGGATCTCATCTTTGTTGGCTCGCGAAGTGGCGGGTGCTGCTGCGGCGCTGCGATCGCTCGACCTGTTCAAGCCGCCGGGCGTTGCCGAGACGATCGACTGGGCCACCGCGCTGGATCGACTCGGTCACGAGACCCTGGACGACTCGGCCGTCGAGGCCACGCTCGGCGTTGTGCTCAAGTATCGGGAAGATCAGGAACGCGTGCGAGAACACGGCCTCGCGAGTGCGCTCCGGACCGGTGCGCACGGTGAGTGAGGGTGGCGTCGCGTCGGTGGGATTCGTTCGTCTGCTGCGGCGCGCCGGACTCCGGGTGGCGACCGGCCACGCGTTGGTCTTTGCCGACGCGGTCGTCGCCATGAACCCGGCCAACGCCGACGACGTGTACTGGGCGGCGCGCGCCACGTTGTGTCACCGGCCCGAGGATCGGGAACGGTTCGACGAATGTTTCCAAGCGTGGTTCGGTCTCCTTGATGGTGCGACGCCCCAGCAGTCCGAGGTCTCGCTCGAGGCGGTGCTCGCTGTTGACGCACCTGTGACCGAGGATGGCGCGGACCCGGCGGACGCGCCGGAGGGTGAGGACGCGGACGTCCCCGTCCTCGCAGTGCGCTTCAGCCGTGCCGAGAACCTGCGCGACCGCGACTTCGGGAGCTACTCGCACGCGGACCACGACGAAGCCCGGCGCGCGTTGGCCGATCTTCGGATGGTCGGCGAGTTACGGAGGTCGCGACGGTTGGTGCAGACCCGAGCCCGGCGCCGGCCGGATGTGCGTCGGACCGTGCGGGCCGCCATGCGGACCCAGGGCGAACCGCTGACTCGGCCCTCCCGTACTTCGTCGACGCGCGCTCGCCGGTTGGTGCTGTTGTGCGACGTCAGTGGATCGATGGAGCCCTACTCGCGCGTCATCGTGCGCTTCGTGCACAGCGCCGTCGTTGCCCGCAGCCAAGTGGAGGCCTTCGCACTCGGGACCCGTCTCACTCGCATCACGCGCGAGCTCGCCAATCGGGACCCGGACGCTGCGATCGCGCGCGCGGCGCGTCGGGTTGCGGACTGGTCCGGTGGGACCCGGCTCGGCGCGACGCTGCGCACCTTCAACGACACGTGGGGGGTGCGCGGGATCGCGCGCGGTGCGGTGGTCGTCATCATCTCCGACGGTTGGGATCGCGGTGAACCCACGGTGCTCGCGGCGCAGATGGAACGCCTGCATCGAGTGTCCCATCGCGTCGTCTGGGTAAACCCACTCAAAGCATCGCCCGGGTACGCGCCGATCGCGGCGGGCATGGCGGCGGCGTTGCCGTTCGTCGACGATTTCGTGGCCGGTCATTCACTGGCGTCTCTCTCGGAGTTGGTGGACGTCGTTGCTCAGAGCACAGGGAAAGGCGCAACGGGCCGAGTCGAGAGAACGTCGCCAACCGCTTCGGTTCGGCGGTCCGGTGCGGCGGCGAGTTCATCGTGAAAGAAGTGTTGACCGACATCGCGCGCTGGCGGGCGGACGGCAAGCGGGTGGCGTTGGCGCGGGTCGTGGGCGTGGATGGCTCAGGACCGCGCGACCCGGGCGCCACGATGGTCGTCAGCGACGCGGGGGAGGTGGCCGGATCGGTGTCCGGCGGCTGTGTGGAGGGTGCGGTGGTAGAAGAAGCGCTCGCAATCCTTGCCGGCGACAAGCCGCGCGGTGTCGTCAGCTTCGGGTTTTCGGATGACGAAGCCCTCGCGGTCGGGCTGACCTGCGGTGGGACGATCCACCTCTACGTGGAGCCCCTCGATTGGTGACCGAAACGCCGGTGTTCGACGCGTTGGCCGACGCGTTGCGCGCCGACCGGCCCGTCGCGCTGGCCACGGTCATCGAGGGTCCGGGTCTCGGCCTGAAGTTGTTGGTGGACCCGGGTCGCGCCGAGCTCGGAACACTGGGCAACGCTGACCTCGACCGCGTGGTGGCGCGTGACGCGCGCGCGGAACTCGGAGCGGGGCTGACCTCGATGCGCCACTACGGCGAGCACGGCGAGGCCCGCGAACGCGGCGTCGGTGTGTTCATCGAGAGTTTCGTGGCACCACCGCGCATGTTGATCTTCGGCGCGGTGGACTTCACTGCCGCGCTCGCGCGCGTCGCCAAGGTGCTCGGATACCACGTGACGGTCTGTGATGCCCGCGGGGTGTTCGCAACGCACGAACGATTTCCGATGGCCGACGTCGTGGTCAACGACTGGCCGGACCGCTACCTCGCGTCGGTCACGAACCTGGGTTTCCGGGACGCGATCTGCGTGCTCACCCACGACGCGAAGTTCGACGTTCCCGCGATCGTCGCGGCGGTCGCAACCGACGCCGGGTACATCGGCGCGATGGGTTCGCGGCGGACGCACGCCGCACGCGTCGAGCGACTCCGCACGGCCGGGCTGACCGATGCGGACCTCGAGCGGGTCATGGCGCCCATCGGGCTCGATATCGGATCTCGCTCGCCTGAAGAAGCGGCCGTCGCGATCTGCGCCGAAATCATCGCCCTCCGCACCGGCCGCACCGACGCCCCCTCCCTCCGCGACGGCACCGGCCCCATCCACTGACCGCGACCGGGCGCCCGCCACCGCGCGTGCGCCCGAGTCCCGTGCGTTTGTCGTTTGAACCCCCTCTCAGGGGGCGCAAACGACAGACGCCGGGGCTCTCGGCGGCCTGTGGCGTCTAACGCTTGGGGTGGGCGTGCGACACTGGGCGCGATGGATCTCGGACTGGACGGGAAGCGAGCTGCGGTTGCCGCGGCATCGAAGGGGTTGGGCTTTGCCGCAGCGGTCGCGCTGGCCGCGGAAGGTGTGCAGGTAGCGATCTGTAGCCGGAACCGAGCGGACATCGATGCGGCGGCTGCTCGCATCGGCGACAACGCAATCCCGTTCGTGGCCGACGTGAGTACCGCTGCCGGAGCGAGCCAGTTCGCCGCCGATGCGGCCGACGCACTTGGCGGGATCGACATCCTCGTGGCCAACGCGGGTGGCCCACCGGCAGGTGACTTTGCTGCGATCACCGACATCGACGCGTACGCGCGCGCCTTCGAACTCAACGCACTGTCGACGATCGCGATGTGTCAGGCCGTGGTGCCGGCCATGCAGGAGCAGCAGTGGGGGAGAGTCGTCGCGATCACCTCCATCGCGGCACGTCAACCGATGGCGAACCTCATCCTCTCGAATACTGCACGCGCCGGCCTCACCGGTTTCCTCAAGACGCTCGCTCGCGAAATCGCGCGCGACAACATCACCGTCAACAGCCTCCAGCCCGGTCTCCACGCCACGGAGCGGATCACCGATCTGTACGGCGATCCGGAGCCACTCGGCTCCGGAGTGCCGGCCGGGCGCGTCGGCGACCCGGCTGCGTTCGGCGCGTGCGTGGCGTTCCTGTGTTCCGAATCCGCCAACTACATCACCGGTGCCGCGATTCCCATCGACGGCGGCGCGGACGCAGGTCTCCAATGATCCGACACGTGTCGCTCCTCACCTGGGTGGACGACGTCACCCCCGAATCACGCCGAGCGGTGGCCTACCCTGACCGCCATGGAGCCTGAACCCCGAGACCGGGGACTCTGGACGATTCCAAATCTGATCTCGGCCCTCCGACTTCTGGCGATCCCGTGGTTCCCGTGGCTCCTGCTTCACGAACACCGGCCCATCGCGGCGGGGTTACTCCTCGGGGCCCTCGGCGCGACGGACTGGGTCGACGGCTACATTGCTCGCCACTTCGATCAGGGCAGCAAAGTCGGCAAGATCATGGACCCGATCGCGGATCGGGCGTTGTTGATCGTCGGCGGCATCACCCTGCTCATCGACGGCACGGTGCCGCGCTGGGTTGCGGTCGTCGTACTCGCGAGAGAAGCGCTGGTGAGTATCGCCACGGTGTCGCTGGCGGCGATGGGTGCCCGAAGAATCGATGTGCAATGGGTGGGAAAAGCGGGAACACTCGCGATGATGGTCTCGCTCCCGATGTTCTTGTGGCTGTCGACCGTGAAGGCGGGCACCGGCCACGAAGTCCTGGCCGCAATGACCTGGTTCTTCACCATCACCGGGATCGGCCTGAGCTATTACGCGACCGCCGGGTACATCCCGATCGGACTTGCGGCGCTGCGTGAGGGTCGGGCGGCTCGGGACCACGAGCCCGCGACAACCGAAACTCGAACCGGAGGTACTGCGTGAAGGCCGTGATCATGGCCGGAGGTGAAGGCACCCGGCTGCGCCCGCTGACCAGCAACCAGCCGAAGCCGATGATGCCCATCGCGAACCGCCCGATGATGGAGCACATCGTCCGTTTGCTCGCCGATCACGGCATCGATCAGATCGTCGTGACCTTGGCGTTCCTGGCGAATCAGATTCGGACGTACTTCGGGGATGGTTCCGAGCTCGGCGTCGAGATGCGATACGCCACCGAGGACACGCCGCTCGGTACGGCCGGCTCGGTCCGCAACGCCGCCGACGAACTCGACGACACCTTCCTCGTGATCTCCGGTGACGTGCTCACCGATGTGGATCTCACCGGGCTGATCAAGGCCCATCGTGACTCCGGCGCGCTTGGCACAATCGCGCTCAAGCGGGTAGATGATCCCGTGGAGTTCGGGATCGTCATCACCGGCGAAGACGGCCACGTCGAACGGTTCCTCGAGAAGCCCACGTGGGGCCAGGTGTTCTCGGACACCATCAACACCGGCATCTACGTGCTCGAACCGGAGATCTTCGACTACATCCCGCCGAACGAGAACGTCGACTTTTCGAGTGACGTCTTTCCCGCCGCGCTCGCCGACGGCAAGAGTCTGTTCGGCCACGTTATCGACGGGTACTGGGAGGACGTCGGCACGCTCGACGCGTACCTCCAGGCCCACCACGACATTCTCGATGGCATGGTGGCCGTCGAGATCGACGGGTTCACCATGCGTGAGAACGTCTGGCTCGGTGAAGGTGCCGACGTCGACCCGGACGCCACGATCGAGGGACCGGTGGTCATCGGTCCGAACTGTCGTATCGAGTCCGGCGCGTACGTGGGTCAACACACGGTGCTCGGCGGTGACGTCGTGGTCAAACACGACGCGCAGGTGGTGCGGTCGGTCGTTCACGAACACACCTACATCGGTTCGTCGGCGCGCGTGCGCGGTGCCGTCGTGGGGCGCGCGTGTGACCTGCGCAGCCATTCCACCATCGAGCCGGGCGCAGTGCTCGGCAACGAGTGTTTCGTCGGCGAGCACGCGGTCGTGACCTCCGACGTCAAGGTGTATCCGTTCAAATCCATCGATGCGGGTGCGGTGATCACGTCCTCGATCGTGTGGGCGACCAAAGGTGCGCGCACGTTGTTCGGACGACGCGGCGCGTCGGGCATCGCCAACGTCGACATCACCGCCGAGGTGGCGACCCGGCTCGCGCAGGCGTACGGAACGTCGCTGAAGAAGGGTGCCGTCGTCACCACCAGCCGGGACACGAGCCGCGCCGCTCGCGCCCTCAAGCGTTCGATCATCGGCGGCCTCAACCTGGCCGGCGTCAACGTGGAGGACGTGGAGCTGGCCACGGTTCCGTTGACCCGCTACCAAGTTCGGAACTCACAGAATGCCGGCGGGATCACGGTCCGGCTCGTCAGTGGCGATTCGGACCGGGTAGAGATCCGGTTCTTCGACAGCAACGGTCGAGATATCACCGAGGGCACGCAACGCAAGATCGAACGGCTCCTGGCACGCGAGGATTTCCGGCGGGCGTTCGCTGGCGACATCGGCGACATCGTGTTTCCGCCGCGCGCCCTCGAGTTCTACACCGCGGCCCTCGAAGACTGTGTCGACGCCGAGCGCCTGCACAACCGCGCGTTCAAGGTCGTCCTCGACTACTCCTTCGGCGCGGCGTCACTGGCGCTGCCGGCGGTGTTAGCCAAGATCGGCGCCGACGTCCTCGCGGTCAACCCGTTCGCGGCGACGCGTCCAAGCGAACTCGGCCTGCACGACCGGGCCGGGAGAGTGGCGCGCATCGGAATGCTCGTCCGATCGTCCGGGAGCGACCTCGGCATGGTGATCGATCCGGCGGGGGAGACGGCAACGCTGGTGGACGGCACCGGCCGTGCGCTGGACGAACATCAGACGTTGCACGCAATCCTCACGCTGCTCGTGCGCGCGCGCCCTGGTATTCGCGTCGCCCTCCCCGTGTCGGCCAGCCGAGTTGCCGAACGAATCGTGCTTGACGGTGGCGCAACGCTGTCCTGGACCAAGACGTCAGATGGCTCGATCATGGAAGTGGCATCGAGGCGTGACGTCGACGTCGCCGCGAACGCGGACGGCTCGTTTGTGTGGCCGGAGTTCCTTCCTGCGTTCGACGCAACCGCCACGTTCGTGAACCTGTTGGATCTCTTGGCCGAGACCGGGACCAGCCTCGCCGAGGTCGTCGATACGTTGCCGCCCGTGTTCACCGCATCGCGCACGGTACCGGTGGAGTGGTCACGCAAGGGCGCGGTCATGAGGGAAATGGTCGAGCGGACCAAAGGCCGCGAGGTGACCCTGGTGGACGGGGTCAAGATCGACCACGGTGAGAGCTGGGCCCTCGTGTTGCCGGACCCGGACGACGCCGTTGTCCATGTGCTCGCCGAAGGCGATTCACTCCCAACCGCGGAGACACTCGCCGACGAGTACGCCCGCCGGATCTCGAACCTCTGACCCCGGACCTCTGACCCCGGACCTCTGACACGGGGCACCCCGCGGATAATCTCGTCGCCCATGACGACGCCTGACGGATTGCGGTATTCACCCGAGCACGAATGGGTTCGCGTGGAGGGCGACCGCGCCGTCGTCGGGATCACCGATTACGCGCAAGATGCGCTCGGTGACGTGGTCTATGTGCAACTCCCAGATGTAGGACTCAACGTGGTGGCCCACACTTCGATCGCGGAGATCGAATCCACGAAATCGGTGTCCGAGGTCTATTGCCCACTGACCGGGACGGTCGTGGAGACGAACGGCGAACTCGACGAGCGCCCCGAGGCGATCAACGAAGACGCCTACGGGCAGGGGTGGATCTTCACTATCGAACTCACGGACCCAGCCGAACTCGACGGCCTCATGGACTCAGCGGCCTACGAAGCCTTTCTGGCCGGCTGAATCACGCTCAATCGGGGCCCTACGGGGCACCACCGCGGTCTCGACCTCCACCGGAGGTTCAGCGTTGTAACCTGGCCGGATGGTGTGCACCCGCTGCGGCCACGGCAACGAACCCTCAGCTCGATTCTGTTCGTCGTGTGGATCCCCGCTTGAACCTCAACATGAGGGTCATCCCGGCGACTCGACCGTCGAGATCCCAACGCTCCCGAGCGTCCCTCGGGGTGGTGCAGTACTGCACGTGCTGCGGGGTCCGAACGCAGGTAGTACCTACCTGTTGGATCGGGCGGAGACCAGCATCGGCCGCCATCCCGACTCGGTAATCTTCCTCGACGACATCACGGTCTCGCGCCGGCATTCGAGTGTCGACCGTGGCGGTGAAGGTTCGTTCACGATCCGAGATGCGGGGTCGCTGAACGGCACGTACGTGAACCGTGAGCGAGTCGAAGCGCGTGAGCTCGCCGACGGCGATGAAGTCCAGGTCGGTCGGTTCCACCTCGTGTTCCATCGGGGGGATTAGGTGATTTCCCACGAGCCGGACCACCAATCGATCGGTGAGGTCCTCGCCACCCTGCGGGACGAGTTCCCGGACATCACCATTTCCAAGATCCGGTTTCTTGAGAGTCAAGGACTCATCGACCCGGAACGAACGCCGTCGGGCTATCGGAAGTTTCGGGACAACGATGTGGCGCGCCTGTCCTGGATTCTGGCGCAGCAAAAGGAGAACTTCCTCCCGCTCAAGGTCATCAAAGCCCGGCTCGACGCCGCCGGGC
Source organism: Acidimicrobiia bacterium (assembly GCA_025361725.1). Classification (GTDB taxonomy): domain Bacteria; phylum Actinomycetota; class Acidimicrobiia; order IMCC26256; family JAENVU01; genus JAENVU01. The sequence goes on from JANYJV010000049.1 coordinate 37,279, forward strand.
CCGACGCATTGCCGCCGGACATCGAGCCGACCACGAACGACGAGTCGGCGGCAGTGGAATCGCCGGCCGGCGTCGCTGGATCGGCGAAGCCGAAACGGACTCGTGCGGCGAAGCCGCGCGCGACGAGTGGGTCACCGGATCCCGGCCGAGTGACACCGAAGCCGCGCGCCGGGGCCGGACCGCGCACGGCGAAAGCAGCTACAGGCAAGACCGGAAAGGCGGTCGCTGAGCCGACGCCGGCACGGTTCGAGACCCAGATGCTCCCGCTCGACGACGGGACTGACGATGACCTTGGGATCGATGCGTCGGGAGCCAGCCTCACTCGTGCGGAACTCGCGAGGGCGGCAGGGCTGACCGACGCTGCGCTCGCTGACCTCGAGGAGTACGGGATGCTCGCGCCGGCTGCCGGCAGCGGTGACCGGGTGGTGTTCGACGAGCAGGCACTCGTCATCGCTCAGCTTGCCGCTGAGTTCGCTGCTCATGGCATCGGGCCACGTCATCTCCGCATGTTTCGGGTATTCGCGGAGCGCGAGGCCGGGCTCTACGACCAAGTGATTGCACCGCGACTCCGCCGTCGCAATCCCGAGGCCCGCGCGCAAGCTCGTGACGACCTCGTCGATTTGGCTCGACTCGGTCGCGCGATGCGAGCGGCCTATTTGCGCTCCGCCACCGCAGGCATGCTCAAGGACTGACCGCCTGATCCGCCCGCCGCGCGTTCCTCGTTCGTTTCAGCGTCCTGAAGTGCTGCTGGGCAGCAACTCAGGACGCCAAAGTGCGCGATCGGGGTTGGTTTGAGCGAGGGGCCTCCGGTGTATCGTCGCCTTCGGAGGTGACGCAGTGATCCGGGTGACGCTCATCGGTGTGCGAGTGGAAGTGCCGTCCAACCAGCCCATCGTGCTGCTGCGCGAAGTCGACGGCGCGCGCTACCTCCCGATCTTCATCGGCTCACCCGAGGCCACGGCGATCGTCTATGCCCTCCAGGGTATGGAGACGCCCAGGCCGATGACCCACGATCTGTTCGTCACGGTGATGGGCGATTTCGGCGTCGAACTGGTGCAGGTTGCCGTCACCGCGCTGAGCGACGGCACTTTCTACGCCGAGCTCGAACTGCGCAGGGACGGCGAAACCCAGCGCATCTCCGCCCGTCCGTCGGACGCGATCGCCCTGGCGGTCCGGCTCGGCGACGAAGTGCCGATCCTGGTGGCGGAGGAAGTCTTCGAAGAAGCCGGAGTGCTGTTCGAAGAAGAACAGGATGAGGACGAAATCGAAGAGTTCCGTGCCTTTCTCGACGAAGTCACCCCCGAGGACTTCGCGTAGGGGCCATCTCGGCCCAATGGGTCGGTCGACCGTTGACGCGCGGAGACCGATCACCTACGGTGACACCCCCGTAACTACGACCTTGTGACTCTGCGGCCCGACGGGGGACCGCACCGGCGAAAGGCAGCCGAACGTGGCCGCTCGTTCTCGTTCCCCCCAAGCAGCAGCGAAGGTCAAGCCGGTGCCCGGCACACCCGTTGGGCCGGACTTCCCGCCGCGGATTGAGCAGGGTGTGCTCAGCCCCGACGGCGACGAGTGGCGTGACGTCGGGTACAGCGGTCCGTCGGTGTGTTCGGTGGTGGGGATCTCGTACCGCCAACTCGACTACTGGGCCCGTACCGATCTGCTTCGCCCGTCGTTGACCGACGCAGCCGGGAGCGGAACGCAACGCCGGTACTCGTACCGCGACCTCGTCGCGCTCAAGGTGATCAAGAGCCTGCTCGACGGCGGGGTATCGCTCCAGACCGCACGCAAGGCCATCGACTATCTGCGTGACCACCTCGGTGAAGATCTCGCGTCGGCGAGTCTCGTGATCGAAGGCGCGAATACCGTGCTCGCGCACACGGGCGACGACATCGTGGATCTCGTGCGCCGCGGTCAGGGTGTCCTCAACATCGTGCCGCTCGGAGGGCTCGTCGAGTCGCTCGAGGCGAGCATTCACGACCTGTACGCCGAACCCCTCGGTCCCAAGGACGGCGCCGCGCATCCGGTGCGTCGCCCGCAGGACTGAATCGTCGCGCCCGACCACGACATGGACAATTTGCGACAGAGTCCGCTCGACGCGGAACACCGCGCCCTGGGCGCCAAGCTCGTCGAATTCGGTGGATGGGAAATGCCGATCCAGTACGGCGGGGTGCTTGAGGAACATCGCGCCTGTCGGACTGACGCAGTGGCGTTCGACGTGTCGCATCTCGGTTCGTTGCGCGTGCGCGGGCCAGGGGCGTACGGACTCCTGCAACTCGCGTTCACGAACGACCTCGGGCGTATCGGTCCCGGCCGCGCGCAATACACGCACTTGCTGGACCCCGTGGACGCGCACGTGGTGGACGACATCATCGTGTGGTGGGTGAGTGACGACGAATTCCTCGTCATGCCGAACGCCTCGAACACCGCCCGCATCACCGACGCCCTCGCTGACGTCGAGCGTTTGTCGTCTGAGGCCGCCGGCAGCGGTCTGAACCGACAAACGTCGGGTGGAGACGCGATGGTGGAGATCGAGGATGTGACGGCAACCCGAGCCGTGATCGCGGTGCAAGGCCCGAACGCGCGAGAACGGGTGCGCACGATCTCGCCGGAGATGGCAGAGGTGAAACGGTTCGCCGTCGCACCCGTTGCCTGGAACGGAACGCCGTGCATCGTCGCCGGCACGGGTTACACCGGCGAAGACGGCATCGAAATCCACGTCCCCGTGGCGGCGGCGCCCGGGTTGTGGCGTGCACTCATGACCGCCGGCGTTGCCCCGGCGGGCCTCGGTGCGCGTGACACCTTGCGGCTCGAAGCCGGACTTCCGCTGCACGGCCACGAGCTGGGGGAGGGGATCACACCGCTCCAAGCCGGCCTCGGCTGGGTCGTGCGGTGGGACAAGGGCAACTTCCGCGGTCTAGGAGCACTCGCAGCCGAGCGTGACCGTGGCGTCGCCCGCACCCTCCGCGGCCTGCTGGTGGACGGTCGCCGACCACCGCGCGCCGGCTATCGGGTGCTTGTCGACGGTCACGCGGTGGGCGAGGTCACCAGCGGGAACTTCTCGCCGATGCTCGGCCACGCGATTGCACTGGCGTTCCTTCCGCCAGACGTAGCCGACGGCGCCGACGTCGAGATCGACGTTCGCGGCTCGCGGGTTCCCGCCGTGGTCACGAAACCACCGTTCGTTTCCTGATCGGCTCGGGCTGACCGTTCTTGGGCAGACCCGGGAGTGGGGGCTTCGGGTATTGTGACCGCCTGACAAGCCGTTGAACCCGAGCGGGAGAGTCCTCACGATGTGAGGGCGCCGAAGGAGCAACCTCCCCGGAATCTCTCAGGCTCACGAACCGCCCGGGTGAGGCAACTCTGGAGAGCAGGGATTTCGTATCCCTCACCGACGGGGAAAACTCGGGCGACCGGGTGAATCTCTCAGGTCCCGCGACAGAGGGGGAGTGGCCGCAGCCGCGGTTTCTCACCCACGTGCGAAGGGATCTCAATGGCCAGTTCACTCAGGGACCGGTTCGTCGATCGCCACGTCGGTCCGGACCAGCCCGAGCAGACCACGATGCTCGACCTGCTCGGGTTCGATTCACTCGACGCGCTGACCGACGCCGCGGTTCCACAGTCCATTCGCCGATCTGAGCCGCTTTCGTTGCCCGAGCCGCGCTCGGAGGTGGAGACCATCGCCGCGTTGCGCACCTTGGCCGATCGCAACGTGGTGGCGACATCGATGATCGGCATGGGCTACTCGGACACGGTCACCCCGGGCGTGATCCGCCGCAACGTGCTCGAGAACCCGGCGTGGTACACCGCGTACACGCCGTATCAACCCGAGATCTCCCAGGGTCGGCTTGAGGCGTTGCTGGACTTCCAGACGATGGTCGCGGACCTCACCGGCATGGATTTGGCCAACGCGTCCCTGCTCGACGAAGCGACCGCAGCCGCCGAGGCGATGGCGATGTGTCGCCGGCTCGCACCCAAGGGCGGAGACATCTTCTTCCTCGACGCCGACTGTCACCCCCAGACGATTGCGGTCGTGAAGGGGCGGGCCGAGCCATTGGGCATCGAGGTGGTGGTGGGTGATCCGGCCCGCGACGTTCCGGGCGCGCGCGTGTTCGGGATCTTGCTCGCGTATCCAGGGAGCAGCGGGGCCGTGGTCGACCATTCGGCGTTGATCGCTCGCGTCCACGACGAAGGCGGCCTCGTTGCCGTGACCGCGGACCTGCTCGCTTTGGTGCTGTTGCAATCGCCGGGTGTGATGGGAGCGGATCTCGTCGTCGGGTCCGCGCAACGCTTCGGAGTTCCGCTCGGCTACGGCGGACCGCACGCCGGATACATCGCGTGCCGTGATGCGCACAAGCGAACGTTGCCGGGCCGGCTCGTCGGTGTCTCCGTCGATGCCAAGGGTCGGCGGGCATTGCGCCTCGCGTTGCAGACGCGCGAGCAGCACATCCGTCGGGAGAAGGCGACGAGCAACATTTGTACCGCGCAGGTGTTGCTCGCGGTGATTGCCGGTCTCTACGCCGTGTATCACGGCCCTGAAGGGTTGACCGCGATCGCGTCGCGCGTGCATCGGTTGACGAGCGCACTCGCCGACGCGCTGACGGCCGAGGGCATCGAGCTGGTGAACGACACGTGGTTCGACACGATCACGCTGCGCACGGCCGGACGCGCGGTGGAAATCGCCGGCGCGGCGCGTGAGCGCGGGATCAACCTGCGCGTGGTCGACGCAGACACTCTCGGGATCGCACTCGACGAGACGACCACTCCGGCGGACGTCGCGGCGGTGCTCTCCGCGTTCGGTGTGACCCGGGAGGCAGGGGAGGGGCGGGATGCGATCTCGCCGACACTGGCGCGGACCGAACCGTTCCTGACTCACGAGGTCTTCCACCGCTACCGCTCCGAGACCGAGATGCTGCGATATCTGCGGCGCCTGGCGGACCGCGACCTCGCGCTCGACCGCACGATGATTCCGCTCGGCTCGTGCACCATGAAGCTCAACGCCACGACCGAGATGGAACCGATCACCTGGCCGGAGTTCGGCGGGCTGCACCCGTACGCGCCGGTGACGCAAGCGATGGGCTACGCGGAACTGATCGAGGACCTCGAGTCCTGGTTGTGCGAGATCACGGGCTACGACGCGGTGTCGCTGCAACCCAATGCGGGGTCACAAGGGGAGCTGGCCGGCCTGTTGGCGATACGCGCGTTCCACCGTGGCCGCGGCGATCACGACCGGACGGTGTGCCTGATTCCGGCGTCCGCGCATGGCACCAATGCCGCCAGTGCGGTGATGGCCGGTATGCGCGTGGTCGTCGTCGCCACCGATAGTGACGGCAACATCGATCTCGCTGATCTCAAGGAGAAGGCGACGCAACACGCCGATGTTCTCGGCGCACTGATGGTGACGTATCCCTCCACGCACGGTGTGTTCGAGACGTCGATCGGCCAGGTCTGCGATCTCGTCCACGAGTGCGGCGGTCAGGTGTACGTGGACGGCGCGAACCTCAACGCGCTCGTGGGGCTCGCCGCGCCCGGCCAGTTCGGTGCCGACGTCTCACACCTCAACCTGCACAAGACGTTCTGCATCCCACATGGCGGCGGGGGACCCGGCGTGGGTCCCGTCGCCGTGCGGGCCCACCTCGCCCCGTACCTCCCGGGCCATCCCCTCGACACGGAGTCCTTGGTGCCGGCGGTGGCCGCCGCGCCGTTCGGCTCGGCCGGCATCCTCCCGATTCCGTGGGCCTATGTGGCGATGATGGGCGCCGAGGGACTCAAGGAGGCCACCCAGGTGGCAATCCTCTCGGCGAACTACGTCGCGCGTCGGCTCGCTCCCTATTTCCCAGTGCTGTACTCCGGTCCGGGTGGGCTCGTGGCGCACGAGTGCATTCTTGATCTCCGGCCCATCACCGCCGCGACGGGCGTGACGGCAGAAGACGTGGCCAAGCGGCTGATCGACTACGGCTTCCACGCGCCGACGCTCAGCTTCCCGGTCGCAGGCACGCTCATGGTCGAGCCCACCGAGTCCGAGGCGCTCGTCGAACTCGATCGGTTCTGTGAGGCGATGATTGCGATCCGCGCCGAGATCGCGCGTATCGAACGAGGGGAGTGGACCCATGACGCAAGCCCGCTCGCGGCGGCACCGCACACCGCCGAGGATGTAGTCACCGACGATTGGTCCCACGAGTACTCGCGTGACCTCGCGGCCTTCCCGCTCGATTCATTGCGCGGCGAGAAGTACTGGCCGCCGGTGAGTCGTATCGACGGCGTCTTCGGTGACCGCAACGTGGTGTGCTCGTGCGCTCCGATCTCCGCCTACGAAGAGTCATAGGCTCGCCCGGTGACGCGCGTGCGAACCCGTGAATGGTCGAGCACCGACTACTACGCCGTGCTCGGTGTCGCGCCGGATGCGGCCGCAAATGACGTCGACGCTCGGTATCGAGACCTGGCGAAGGCACTCCATCCCGACCGCAATGCCGATGTGGACGATCAGGAGCGGTTCAAACGCATCAGCGCCGCCTACGCCGCGCTGAAGGATCCGGCGACTCGGGCGGCCTACGACGAGTTCCGGGCGCGCGTTGATGACGGCAGCCTGTACGCAGCTGCGACCTCGGCTTCACCGGCCACCTCGGTGCGCCGACCCGACCACCTGGCACCCATACGAGTGCCGAAGATCCACGACCCGATGGCCCCGTGGCTGCGGAGCACGATCGCAACGGTGCTGATCGTCCTGGGGGCGGCCGCTGCCGTGTGGGCGCTGGTCGGTGACCTGCCGGCACCGAACAACGCCGATACGCCGCTGGCCGTGCAGATCACGTTGGCGATTGTGGCGCTGAAGTTCGTCGTGTGCGGCGTGGCCGTGGCCCGATACCCCCAGCTGCGCGCCCGCTGGCATCACTGAACCTGCGCATCTTGCGCGGCTTCTCTGCTAGTTGACATAACGAGGATTATGGGCGCTCTGAAGGAGCGCCCATAATCCGTCACGGTTGATGGTCGGCGCCCGGGTGAGGCACTTCATGCGTGTGCGGGGCTTCGCCCATAACCCTGACCCACAATCGCAAGCGCGGCCTCGGGCTGCGCTCGTTTGCCGCCCGCAGGTCCGGCGCGATTCGACGGCACGGGGCAGAGGCAGGTCTCGGCTGGTTCGCCGCTGCGAGATGAACGACGTACGTCCGGTCAGCGCGTGGGCGATTTGTGCATGATGAGTCTTCGGGCCTTGAAGCCGGCGGATTCGAAGAAGTTCTTGGCGAGGCGGTCGCCGGGCAGGGCGGTGGCGTCGATGCCGTGGGTGATGCCTGCGGCGGTGCACCAGTCCACGAGGGCTCGCAGCAGGGTCTCGCCGAGGCCGACGGCTCGGGCGGGCTCGAGGACGAAGAGTTCGTCGATGACTCCGAGCATGCCGCTGGTCCCGACCGGCTCGATGTGCGCCAGGCCGTAGGCCAGGACCGAGCCGTCCAGGGTGCCGACCAGGGTCGCCTGATCTTTCGCTTCGAGGCGGGCGGTCAGGAGTTCGGGGGTTGCGGTCGGGAGCGCATCGTGAGCGGCCCAGAGGGGTCCGCCGCGTTCGGCGGACATCTGCGCCCGCAAGGCGGAAGCCAAGACGACGATGGTGTCGATGTCGCTCGACGTTGCCGGACGCGCGGCTTCTTCGGCGGCCGTCGAGGTCCGCTCCGAGAAACCCGACGGGTCTGCGCTCATCGCGCGATCACGCGCTGAGTTGCGCGATCTTGCCGAGGATGGTCGTGCGGGCTCGGTGCGCAGTTTCGTAGGCCTGGAGCGCAAGCAGGTCGGGCCGGGCGAGGCCGAGGAGCCGGTCGATGACCTGCGTCGCCGACAACAAGTCGTAGTCCGGGATCGCGAGCGCGTCCTGTCTCGGTGGGGAACTCGTCGGCGCTGCCGACTCCCCCGGAGCTGTCTCGACCTTCGGGGTCTTCGGCCTTGACGCCCGCTTGGCCGTCGATCCCTTCGCAGTACTTGTCGTGCGCCCTGCCGTCGGACTCGGTTTCGATTCCGGCGCGTGGGTGGGTACCGCCGGTGCCGAGCCGTTCGTACCGAACGTGGCCGGTGTGGTCACCGCGGTTACGGCCGCAAGGGTGTCCTCGGCGCGTTGACGAACGGTGCCCGCGGCGGCCTCGGCCTGGCGGCGTACCTCGGGGCCGCCGTACTTCACGGCCATCTGGCCGATGGTCTTGTACTGGCCGGCCTGGGTTCCGGCGGTCTTGCGTCGCTGCGTGACTTCGGTCTGGCCGCGGGCGACGAACATCTTCAGAAACGTCGGCACTGTGTCCTTGGCGAACATCGCCAAGCCGATCGGCGCGTAGACGAGCAACTCGACCGCTCGTTCGATTGGAGTGTCGTTCTCGCTCACGATGTGCTCCCAGAGGTGGTTCCGGATCGGATCTTACGGCCGTGACCCAACGCGACGGCGAGTGCAGCCAACACCGCGACGCCGCTCCCCCATTCCACCCAATCTCCGAATCTCACGTACGGCGTTTGCCCGCTCGTTGTGGTCACGACACCGGAGACGACGGTGTTCTTGAAGAGTTTGGTGGTGCGGTGCACGACCCCCTCGGCATCGATCACCGCGGTGATGCCCGAGATCGATGCGTGGAGGACGGGCCGGCCGATCGCGGCCGCACTCATCTGGCTCAGCGCAACGTGCTGCGCTGCGTTCGCCGACCGCCGGTACGAGCGGTTGTTCGTGGTCACGACGATGGCTTCGGCGCCCGCTGCCGCGTTCTCCCGCATCAACGGTCCGAAGGCGCTCTCGAAGCAGATGACGCTTCCGATCTTGTGTCCGGCGACGTTTTCGATCCCGAGCCGCCGACCGTGGGTGAAGTCGTGGGGAATCTGTTGGAGCGCGCTGATGAAACTGAGCGAGTCGCGCCACGGCACGAACTCTCCGAACGGGACGAGGTGACGTTTGGCGTAGGTGCCCACCAACTGACCGGTCGGTGAATACAGGCGGTTGGCGTTGAAGGCTTTGCCCGGCTCGGTCTGCTCGTCGATGACGTTCGCCATGATCGCCGTGTGATGCCGGCGAGCGAGACGAACGAGCTCGGCGCGCAGGGCGGGGTCGGCTTCGGGGTCCGTCGCCAACGATGACTCCGGGAACACCACGATGTCGTAACGCCCGCGCAGTTTCGCGGCGAGCGCCAGGTGCGAGCGGGTCAAGTAGTTCGAGTCCAGCTCCGCCTGCGTCAAGTACCGGTTCTTGTCGTTGCCCTGAAGGAGCGCGAAGCGCAGGTGACCGGTCCGGCTCGGCTCGAACCGCGTGACCGTGGCGATGATGACGACGACTGCCAATCCGACCGCTCTCCCGGCGGCGAGTCCGAGCGCTCGGCGCCCCGACGTCGCCGCACGCGCGGCCCGTACGAGATCGACGACGAGTCCGTTCACCGCCACCACGACGAAGGTCGCGAGCGGCACTCCACCCCAGCTGGCCAACGCGTGGCCGGGCGTGAAGTCGTGGAGGGTGACGCCCACTTGTCCCCACGCGAGGCCGCCGAGCGGCCAGCGGGTTCGAGCGGCCTCGAAGACGACCCAAATCGCGGCGGTCAGGAACGGTGAGCGCACCCCGCGTCGGGCCGCGATGGCGGCCACTCCCCCGGCGGCGGCCCAGAAGCCGGCCTGTAGGGCGACGAGCGGGACGATGGCGATGGCGCCGAAGTACCACGTCCACGCCAGGTGGACGGAGAAGAAGCCGATTCCGGCAACGAACCCGAGCCACGCACCTCTGCGGGGCGATGCGTCGTGCCACAGCCACAGCAGCGGGGCTAGGGCAATGAGACCCAACCAACCGAGATCGACGGTCGGAAAGGCGAAGGACAGGGCCAGGCCGGAGCCCAGCGCGACGAAGCTGCTACCTCGAACTCGGGCGCCGGTCCGCGGCGCCCGGTTCACTCGCAGTCCCGGCAGAGGTCCTTCTCTCCCTTGGCCAGCTGGCTCAAGGGCTTGACGAGGAAGCAGGACCGACACAGGAACTCGTCGTCACGGCGAGGAACGATCTTGCCGGTTCCCTCGGCGGGGTTGTCCGGCTCGTCGTCGTCTTCGAGGTCGGCTTCTTCTTCGTCGATCCGCTCGGCCGCGGTCCGCTCGGCCAACAAGACGTCCAGCGGCTCCTCGACGTCGTCGGGGTGCAGCTCCTCTTCGAGGTCGAGGTTCTCGTCGTCCTCATCGTCGTCGGACTCTTCGCCGGCGGCTTTGACGGGCTCGACCGGCTCGGTGGCCGGCTCCGCGATGATCGCATCGATGTCCACATCGATGTCGGGGTCGAGCGCGTCGACATCGTCGAGCACGAGGTCGGGATCGTCCGCCTCGGTGTCCTCGTCGTCGATCTCGATGTCTTCGTTTTCCACGTTGTCGTCGTCCGCCATCTGCGCTCTCTTGAATGTGGTCCCGGCCCGTGAGGGCGCGCACTATATCCCTGGCCCACGCGCTCGTTGCGGTATTCAGCGCAGAAAAAAGGCGGCGAAGCCCAGGAGGCCGTTGGGGCCACTGGGACTCCGGGTCGACGTATCGGCCCGATGTCACAGAGTTCTCTACTAAGACTCCTGGACTCCGCCAGTCGACGCTGCGCCCCCTTCCCGCGAACGGAAAGAACCACGACCGGCGAGCGTCGAACGGGATGGAGTCAGTCAGACCGAGAGGGGTCGTGTCAAGGCGAAGCGGCACCGCACGCGGGCCCGTGACCTGCGACGCGTCGCGTCGATCCTGGTCAGCGAGTCGAGACTTTTTTCGTGGAGCGCAGTGTGCTGCGCGCGCAGCGTCACGAAAGGGTGGCTCGACGAGCTGCGGCGGCACGCTCCGAGGCCAACCGTTCGAGCTCGTAGACCTCGTGATCCGCGTAACTCATCGCCGCGGCGAGTGCGCGATGTCCGGCCTGTTCGCCGATGAGGCGATGCATTTGCTGCGCAACGACCCGGTACGACGGGTGGCCCTGGGGGGTGGTGCGGAGTTCGATGAGATGCATCGCCTCACGGGCGTTCATCTGCATGACATACCGAAGTCGGTACGCGAGAGAGACTGCGTATGAGGCTTGTTCGGGAAAGCGAAATGCCAGCGCCCCGTAGAGCGCGGCCGAGATGTCCATGGCCTTCACGAAGGCCGCTTCCTCGCCGGCCTCGGTCACGGGCTCGGGCATCTCGTAGCCATGCGCCGGTGAGAGCTGTTGCCACTCGATTGTGAGCATCCGGTGGCGCTGCAGGTCACGAAACGCCCCGTAGTCAGCCAGGATGTCGAACCGGTACCCGGTGCGCTCGAAGGCGCGCCCCGGCTTGTGGCGGCGGTTGGAACGCTCACCCACGTAGGCCCGCAGGATCGACACCCGCTCGTCGGCCGACAGGGAGCGGACCCGGTCCAAGATCTGGGTTTCGCTGAGATTGGTATGCGAATAACAGATGGCGGCGAGGACCTTGTCTTCGCCCTCGGGGTCGAAATCGGTGAGTGTGACCATGGCGCCCGGCTCGGGATCCATTCGCCCGAAAATGCGATGCACGACGTCTTCAGTATGGGAGTTCGTGTCCGCGAGATACTGGGTCCAGACGCCGCCGCGTTCGGGCCGGTCCACCCGGGTGAGGAACGACGGCACCACCTTGCGGAGCTCGGTCAGCATGAGATCGGCGTAGTGGCGCGCCTCGGGTAACGGATGGGCCCGCATGCGGAGGAGGAGCGCCTCGTA
>JANYJV010000051.1 GCA_025361725.1 Acidimicrobiia bacterium
CCCTGGTCGGTGACGGTTGCGGTGGCCTCGATCCGGTCGGACTCGACGTTGGTGACCGTCGCTTCGACCCGGTAGGTGGAGCCGACCTTGATCGGACGGTCGAACGTGGTCGAGGTCGTGTGCGTCAACGCCCACTGGCCGGCGATCGCGATGGCGGCCCACGCCATGGCTTCGTCGAGGATCGTGAGCGTCACCCCACCGTGGAGGTACGCGGGCGCGCCCGAGAAACGGTCGTCGAGCGAGAACTCGGCGAAGACGGTCTCGGCATCGGTGTCGTGGAAGAACGGAATGCGCAGACCGGCGTCGTTCGTCGCTTCACACGCGAAACAGTTGCTGGCGAAACCCCAGCGCTCGTTGGTGAGTGGCAGGACGCTCATTCGCCGACGCTACCCGTCACGTGCGCACCAACCACCGCAGCTTCTCGGCCCGTTCGAATGCCGCATTGCCTGCGAGTTGGCCGACCGCGGTCGCAACCGTGGGGTATACGTGCATGTACCCGGCGAGCGCGTCGAGCTTCAAGCCCTCGCTGATCGCGAGCGCGAACTCGTGGATCATTTCGCCCGCGGCGGGCGCCAGGATGTGGGCACCGACGATCTTGCGCTTCGCGGTCACCACGATCACGGCGCCGCCGGCACCGTCGGTGCGAGCGCGGTCGTTGTGTTCGAGATCTTGCTGCCACACTGCGACCGCGTCGCCGTGTTCAGCTCGGGCTTCGGCTTCGGTCATCCCTGCGTGGGCGAGTTCCGGATCGGTGAACGTGCACCACGGCACCATCGCGTTCACTCGTCCCTTGCCCGGGAAGAACATGTCTCTGATCGCGCGAACGCCCTCATAGGCCGCCGAGTGGGTGAAGAGATAGCGACCGGCAACATCGCCGCACGCGTAGATGTTGGAGACGCTGGTGCGGCCGCGGCCGTCGACGGTGATGCCGCGGTCCGTGGTCGGGATCCCGAGCACGTCGAGCCCGAGTTCCTCGACGTTCGGCGCGCGCCCGATCGCGACGAGCAACTCGTCGGCTTCCCACCTGGTCGGTACGCCGGCCTCGGTGCCGTACACGACCTTGCGGCCACCCTCGATCGCGACGCGTTCGGTCTCCACGTCGAAGTGCAGGTCCACTCCCTCGTCACGCAATGACGTCACGAGTTGGTCGACGAGCATCGGCTCGTCGCGCGGAAGGATGCGCGGGCCCTTCTGCAACAGCGTGGTTGGGATGCCGAGACGGGTAAAACCCTGGACCATCTCCACCGCGATAGGGCCGCCGCCGATGTTCACGAAACTCCTCGGCGGCTCGGTGAGCTCGAAGAGGTTTTCGGACGTGAGATAACCCGCGTCGGCCAGGCCCGGGATGTTCGGAATCGCGGGTCGGCTGCCCGTGGCGAGGAGCACGTAGTGGGTCTCCACCGCCCGGCCGTCGACGTCGATCGTGTTCGGGCCGGTGAGCCGGGCAGTGCCGGCGATGATGTCGATGCCCATGGCTCGGAAGCGGTCGGGATCGTCGTCGGTGGCGGCGATGTCAGCCTGCACGGTGCGGATGCGCGTCCATATCGCGGCGTGGTCGATCTCTGGTTTGGCGACCGCGATCCCGAAGTCAGCTGCCGTCCGGATGTGGTGCGCGACCTTGGCCGCGGCGAGGAGTGCCTTCGACGGGACGCATCCGGTCCAGAGACAATCTCCGCCCACCCGGCCTCGCTCGACGACCGCCACCTTCACGCCGAGGGTGGCCGCGAACTCGGCGGCCACGATCCCGCCCGAGCCCATCCCCACGATCACCAGGTCGTACGCCATGTGCCTCCTCCGTCGTCCGCGGTCAGTCTCGGATGACGAGGCCGCGTGGTGTGTCGCGGGCGCCGGCGGCTCGGAGCGCGTCGGCGCTGGGGTGCTCACGGACGGCGACGCCGTCGATCTGGGTGATCTCGATCTTGCGCAGGTGGCCGTCCTTCACCAGCCGGACCAATGCCGGTGCCCATGCGTCGGAGTCGCCGAAGGTGGTGAGGGTGCGGCCGCCGCGTTCGAGGTAGGCGTGCAACTCGCCGTCGACGATCACCACGTACGCGCCGGCCGTGCGGCTCGGCCGACCCTTGCTCTCCGGCCACGCCAAGGCGGCGCCGTAGGGCTGGGCAGGGTCCGTCGCGGCCATAGCTCTCGGCTCGGCCTCGGGATCGGCAGTGCGGAAACTGCGGAGGCGGTCGACGGCGCCCGGGAGCGCGAACTGCGCGGCGCCGAGGCCGGAGATGAAGTAGCCGCGGCGAACGCGTCCGCTCTCCTCGAGCGCGCGTAAGACCGGGTAGACGGCGGCGTACCCGCCGAAGATCCCCTCAGCCCGTACGGCTTCGCGCGTTACCACTCCGTGGCGTTCGAGGAGTTGGTTCGCGAGGGCGTGCGCACGCTCCGTTGGCGACGGGCCCGTGTGGACGGGCGCGGCGCCGCTGAGCCCGATCTCGGAGCCGAGAGTTGCTGCTGCTGCGGCCGGCCGCACGAGCGACCACCGGCCGGCGCCGGCCGGCGGACCGACCCTCCGGAGCCCACCTGGTCGGAGTCGAGCGCCGCGCGGTCCGGCCTTGCGGCGAGCGCCGCGGCCGAGTTGCGCGCGCAGCGGCGCCAGGCTGTCGTTGGTGACGTAGCCCGCCCACACGAGATCCCAGAGCGCGGCCAGCACTTCCACCTCGGGCGCGTTTGCCGCGGCCACAAGTAAGTCAGGCCAGAACGACGCGCCGGCCCGCCCGAGGTGTTCGACGATTGCGTTCTGCAGATGTCCTTCGGGTCGGTCCAATGCCGGCGGAAGCAACAGTGGCGCGCGGTCACGGAACGCGAGCACCACGCGGCCGTCACGCGGGCCGATCGGGCCCGCGCCGGCCCAGATCAAATCACCGCTGCTCATCAGCTCGTCGAGCTGATCGGGCCGGTACCCGCTGACGCGGCTCGGCAGGACATCGAGTTCGAGCGTCGAGGCGGGGACTGGCGCACCTTGCAACAACCCGAGCGCGTCAAGTAGCGCGTCGACCCCGTGACGGGGTGAATCGATCGAGTGCCACGCCGGAAGGAAGCGCGCGAACACCTCGGGGTCGACCGGCTCGACCTCATGGCGGAGCTTGGCCAGACTGCGCCGACGCAGGCGCTGAAGAACAGTGGTGTCACACCACTCGCGCTCGTGGCCGTTGGGTCGGAACTCACCGCGCACCACGCGGTCGGCGGCTTCCAACGTACGGAGCGCATCGACCAATCGCTCGGTAGCTTGGCCGAATCGTTGCGCGAGCTCCTGGGTGACGAAAGGACCATGGGTGCGGGCAAAGCGCGCAACGAGTTCGAGCAGCGGCTCCGGTTGCGACTCGGTGAAGGCGGCCGGGAGACCGTATGGCAGCGCACATCCAAACGCGTCCCGATAGCGGGCGGCGTCCTCGGCCGCGATCACGCGGGTCTCGCCCGCGAGCGCGATGTCGATGACGCGTCGGTCCCGTCGGAGTTCGCTCAACAGGGGTTCGACGGCGAGGTCGCTGCGCGCCGCAAGCTCGGCCTCGGACAGGTCGCCGAGGTCTCGCAACAGATCGTGAAGATCGTCGAGCATGCGGATGCGTGCGCGGGCCGACGTGGTCAGCCGTTGCAGTTCGAGTTCGAGTTCGCCGAGCGCTTCCGCGTCGAGCAGTTCACGCAGCTCGTCGGTGCCGAGCAGCTCGCGCAGAAGATCGCGATCGAGTGAGAGCGCCGCGGCCCGGCGCTCGGCCAGCGGTGCGTCGCCTTCGTACATGAAGGTGGCGATCCAGGAGAACAACAGCGACTGCGCGAACGGCGATGCCTTCGTGCTGTCGACGGTGACCATACGGATCTTGCGGGACCGCAGATCGCGCAAGACCTCGATCAGCGCCGGGAGATCAAAAACTTCCTGGAGGCACTCGCGTGTGGCCTCGAGGATCATCGGAAAGCTCGGATGGTGCGACGCGACTTCGAGCAGACCAGTGGCGCGTTGGCGTTGTTGCCACAGCGGGGTGCGTTCACCCGGCCGCCGTTTCGGCAGGAGCAGCGCTCGGGCCGCCGCTTCTCGAAAGCGGGCACCGAAGAGCGACGAGCCGGGAAGGGCGTCGACCACGAGGTCTTCCACGGCGTCCGGATCGAGGGCGAGATCTTCGATCGGGAAGTGTTCGATCGCGTCCGGCAGGCGGAGGACGATGCCGTCGTCGGACCAGAGGACCTGCACGTCCATCCCGAGGCGATCGGTGAGGAGCGCGCGCAGGGCCATGCCCCACGGTGCGTGGACGCGAGCACCAAACGGGCTGAGGATGCAGACGCGCCAGTCACCGAGCTCGTCGGGGAAGCGTTCGACGACGATCGTGCGATCGTCGGGGAGTACTCCGGTCGCCTCCACCTGCTCGTCGAGGTAGGCAATGAGATTGTTCGCCGCGAGTTCGTCGAGTGCGCTGGTGGCACGCAGATGCGCGATGGCATCCTTCGGCGTTCGCGCTCGGAGCTCACGAGTGAACGCACCGATGGCACGGCCGAGTTCGATGGGTCGACCGGGCTGGTCGCCGTGCCAGAACGGCATCTTCCCGGGCTCGCCCGGCGCCGGAATAACGATCACGCGGTCGTGGGTGATCTGATCGATCCGCCAGGTGCTCGCGCCGAGCACGAACGTCTCGCCCGGCCGGCTCTCGTAGACCATCTCCTCGTCAAGCTCGCCGACGCGCGTTCCCTCCGGCAGGAACACACCGAAGAGACCGCGGTCGGGGATCGTCCCGCCGTTGGTGATCGCGATCCGCCCGGCACCGTCACGGGCACGGACAGTGCCGGCGATGCGATCCCAGACGATGCGCGGCCGCAAGCCGGCGAACTCATCCGACGGGTAGCGGCCCGAGAGCAGATCCAGCACCGCGATGAACGCGTCGTTGGAGAGGTCCGCGTAGTTGGCAGTGCGGCGGACGAGGGCCATGAGGTCCTTGACCTTCCACTCGTCGACCGCAGCCATGGCGACGATCTGTTGTGCGAGCACGTCGAGAGCGTTGCGCACGATGTGGGTGGACTCGATGGAGCCGGACTGCATGCGCTCCACCACGACCGCGATTTCGAGCAGGTCACCCCGATACTTCGGGAAGATCTTGCCGGTGCTGGGCTCACCCACCTGGTGGCCGGCCCGACCGATGCGCTGGAGGCCGCGGCTCACCGCGCCCGGAGATTCCACCTGGATGACGAGGTCCACGGTCCCCATGTCGATGCCAAGTTCGAGGCTGCTGGTGGCGACGAGGGCGCGGAGGCGGCCGGTCTTGAGCTCGTCTTCGACCATGAGCCGTTGCTCGCGAGCGAGCGAGCCGTGGTGGGCCTTCACGAGTTCTTCGCCTGCAAGTTCGTTGAGCCGCGCCGCGAGCCGTTCCGCGAGCCGGCGCGCGTTGCAGAAGATCAGGGTGGTGTGATGCGCGCGGATGAGTTCGAGGATGCGCGGGTGGACATGCGGCCAGATGCTGGAGCGGGGCTCACCGTCGAGCGGGTTGTTGGGATCCTCGATGCGCGTGCCCATCGCGCCCATGTCCTCGACGGGCACGATGACTTCGATGTCCAACTGCTTGCGAGTCCCGGCGTCGACGACCGTGACCGGCCGCAGTCCGCGCTCGTTCCGACCGCCGAGGAACCGCGCGATCTCGTCGAGCGGACGTTGGGTTGCGGACAGGCCGATGCGCTGCGGCGGCTGCTTCGAAATGGCATCGAGCCGTTCGAGGGAGAGCGCAAGGTGCGCGCCGCGCTTCGTGCCCGCGACGGCGTGGATCTCGTCGACGATGACCCACCGGACGTCCCGCAGGGTCTCGCGTGCCCCCGAGGTGAGCATGAGGTACAAGGACTCGGGGGTGGTGATGAGAATGTCCGGCGGGTTGCGCCGCAGCGACGCTCGTTCCTTCGCCGGGGTGTCGCCGCTACGGATCCCGACGGTGGGGGTGTGGAGCTTGGTGCCGAGCCGCTCGGCCGCGAGCGTGGCGCCGGCGAGGGGGGCGCGGAGGTTTTTCTCGACGTCGACCGCAAGGGCTTTGATCGGCGAGAGGTAGAGCACACGCGTGCGTTCGGCCTTCGGTGGTACCGGTTCGGTCGCCAACTGGTCGATGGCCCACAGGAATGCGGCGAGGGTCTTGCCGGATCCGGTCGGGGCGAGGATGAGCGTGTGATCGCCGGCGGCAATAGCGGGCCAGCCGCGCGCCTGCGCGTCGGTCGGTGCGCCGAACGTGGTGGTGAACCACTCCCGCACGGGTGCGGAGAATGGCGCGAATGCGTCTGTGGGATTCGCGCTGGCCTCAGGGTTCGCCACGATGAGGACGGTACCCTTCGCGTGCGACCGCGAACCCGGTCGAGAGAACACTGCCGTCAGGCGGCGAGCTGGGCTGGACTCTGGTGAAAGGTCGAGGCCGAGCATCTCGTTCAGGCAGTCACGGAGTCGGTCCGTCCAACGGCACGGTCTGCGCAGCCGGAGGTCGATCCGGTATCGCTGCTCGTGGCAAATCCCTCTGGGCAACACGAATGGCTGGGGGCCAGCACACGTTGTCGGTCGCATTTCGAAATTCTGTTAGCTCTACAGCCAGCTCTAGAGCTAACAGAATTTCGAAATGCGAGATACAGCATGGATTCTGGCGCTGATGCAGAGTCGTACCGGGTCCGCCCGAAATCGAGGCCTACATACTCCCGCGTCCGCGGACGCGTCCACTGGTCGACGTCTGATCGGAATGCCACCAAGTGTGCAACCTGTAGCAGTTCAGCCCACGCGGGCGGCGATGATCGTGTCGGCCCAGCTGACATCCGGACGGGGCCGGCGGGCGGGTGTCACGGATCGGTCGAGGACGTCGATCTCCATGCGGACCAACGCACCGCCGAGGGACTTGCCGAGGTTGTCCGAGCGCAGCGATCGGGGTCCGCCGCCGCCGAGCGCACCTCGCAGCACGAAGTTCAGCGCCCGCACGTTGGCGGCTTCGTAGCGGACGACCTCGCCGCGCACGAGCGATCCGAAGTGTTCCTTGACCCGTTCGGCCGTGACCTCGCGGAGGATGAGTTCGTACCCCGCATCGTCGTAGGCGAACAACGCGACATCGGACGTGTCTCCCTTGTCGCCGGCGCGATAGCCACAGAAGTCTCGAAGCTGTGTCCGCATCAAATCTCCTCCAGCGTGACGGTCACTCCGGGGTCCACGAGCTGCTTGTCCACGAGCGTGGGCCAGATGCCGAGGAGTTCGGACGGTCCCGCGCCGCCACGACCGATACCGGTCATCCCGGCGGGTGGGCCGCCGAGCGCGAGGGGAACGAGTTCACGGCCGACCGCCGCTGCCGTGCGTTGATCGGCGCAGCGCCACGAGACCCGCGCCACCACCTCGGGTGCTTCGGCGTCGGTCGGCGGCACGGTGTCACCGCCGAGGGCGTTCACACCCCAGAACTCCACCTCCCACTCGTCGACGGTGAGATCGGCGAGTTCGACCCGCTTCATGAAGATCGCCGTCAACGCCCGCGCCTTCTCTTCCGCGTCGGGCCACGAGAACGCGATGCGCGTCTCGCCGGACCATCCCGCGGGATACGCAAGCAAGGCCTTGTAGGTGTCCGTTGCCGGCGTCCCGCGCACGTCACGCACCTCGACCCGATCGTCGCCGAGATCGGTGAGCTGCGCTGACGTGAAGTCCGCCACCACATCGGGCGACAGATACGCCGCAGGGTCGTGCACTTCGTAAAGCAGCTGATGGCGCACGGTGTCGACGTCGACCCGGCCACCCGAGGCGACTGGCTTCGTGATGATCGCGGTGCCGTCGGCCGTCACCTCGGCGATGGGATACGGCAACTTCCACGGCTCCGGCACCGTCCACCACTCTCCGCTGAAGTTCCCGCCCGCCACCTGGCCCGAACATTCGAGGAGGTGACCGACGAGGACACCCGCGGCCAACCGATCCCAATCGTTACGCGCCCAACCGAACTCGTAGATCAGCGGACCGAGGAACAACGCTGCGTCCGCGACTCGCCCGGTGATCACGATGTCCGCACCCTGCGCGAGCGCCTCTGCGATCGGGAACGCGCCGAGGTACGCGGAGAAGAACAGTGCGTCGCCACCCATTGATGAGAAGGCCGCGCCCGTTTCGACGTTCGCCAGCGCCGACGCAGTGGAGGCCTGGACGTCGGGCAGGCGAGCCATCAGATCGTCCCCGAGCACGGTCGCGATCTTCAAACCGGAGACACCGAGTTGCTTGGCGGTTTCGACGGCTGCGTGCGCCGCCGCGCGCGGGTTGATGCCGCCGGCGTTCGTCACGATCTTGGTGCGGCCGTCGAGCACGGCCGGGATGGCCGCACTGAGATACCGCGGCAGGTCGCGTGTGTAGCCAAGCGACTCGTCGCGCGCTCGATCCTTCTGCAGGATCGCGAGCGTCAGCTCGGCGAGCGCTTCGAGGCAGAGGTAGTCGATCCCGGCGTCGAGCAGGCCCTGGACTGCGCGCGGCGAGTCGCCGTAGAAACCTTGGCCGCCACCGAGACGGATCGCGCGGTCAGGCATGGACCGACGGTCGCCGATCGGCCCACGGCATCGCGGTCTCGAGCTGGGCCGCAACAGAGAGGAGCAGGTCCTCGCGTCCAGTGGCGGCGATGAGATGCACGCCGATCGGCAACCCGCTCGCGCTCATACCCACGGGGAGCGAGATGGCCGGCTGGCCGGTCTGGTTGGTCACCGGCGTGAACGGCGTGAAGGTCCCGCCCTTGCCGAAGCCCACGAGCGGTTGTTCCGGTGTTTGCAGGACGCCGAGTTCCGGCGGTAGCTCGCCGAGCGTCGGGGTGAGCAGGAGGTCCCAACCGTCGGCCCACCACTGTTGGAATCGGCGGCTGAACGCACCCATCGCGGCCATCGCATCCATCAGTTCACCGCCATTCGTGGTTCGTCCCATCTCGGCGAGCAACCAGGTCAGCGGCTCAACATCTCCGGGCACCACCGGTCGTCCGATCTTGCGTTCGATGGCGATGACGTTCGACGTTGCCATTGCGGACCAGATCGGGATGAACGAGGTCATGCGTTCGGTCTCGTCGAACGCTTCGGGGTGCGCAACTTCGATCCGATGGCCGGCGGCTTCGAGCACCCGCGCGGTGGCTTCGGTGGCGGCGACACACTCGGGGTCCGCGGCGTCGAGCGTACCGGGCATCGTCGTCATCATCCCGATGCGCAACGGTGCGATGGCCAGGCGGAGCGCGTCGACGAACGAGCTGGCGGTCGGCGCGAGGGTGAACGGATCGCCGACGTCGTTCCCTGCGACCGCGTCCAACAACGCGGCTGCGTCTCGCACCGATCGCGTGAGTGCGAACTGCACCGAGAGCGGTCGCGCGATCTCGTCGCTCGCGGGACCGACCGACGTACGGCCGCGCGACGTCTTGAGTCCGACGAGTCCGCAGCACGATGCGGGAATGCGAATCGATCCGCCACCGTCGGATGCGTGTGCGAACGGGACCAGGCCGCCGGCGACCGCGGCGGCCGAGCCACCCGACGACCCACCTGGCGTGCGGGTGACATCCCAGGGGTTGTGCGTCGGCCCGTACGCGAGTGGTTCGGTGGTGGGCATGATGCCGAGTTCCGGCGAACTCGTCCGCCCGACGATCACCAGCCCTGCAGCGCGGAAGCGCGATGCAAGGTTGCTGGTCACCGGCGCGCGCCAGTCCTCGTGTTTGAGTACGGGCACACCGTCGTACGCGGGCTCGCCCGCGAGGGTGCAGCTGAGATCCTTCAACGCAAACGGCACGCCCCGGAACGGTCCGTTGGGCAACTCGGCCGCGGCCTCATCGCGGGCGCGGTCGAACCGCATGGTCGTGAACGCGTGGAGCTGCGGATCGACGGCTTGGACGCGGGTGATCGCCGCATCAATGAGTTCCGCCGGACTGACCTCACCGGACCGGACGAGTTCGGCTTGGGCCGTGGCGTCGAGTTGCGCAAGCGGATCGGCCATCGAACGGTCTCCCTTAGCCGGCAAAGATCGGCGGTCGCCGTGAGGACCACGGCATCGTGACTTCGAGTTGTGCGGCCACCCGCAGCAGCAAGTCTTCGCGATTCGCCGCGCCCACGAGCTGCACACCGATCGGCAGACCGGACTCGCTCATCGCCAGCGGCAACGAGATCGCCGGCTGACCGGACACGTTGAACCCGGCGGCGAAGATCGCGTACGGAGTCTGCAGGATGGTGGCCATCGCGGGATCGCCGTCGACCGGATTGAGCACGCCGAGCTCGGGGGGCAACGCCGCGAGCATCGGCGTGAGCAGCAGATCGAACCCGCCATGCCACCAGGACAACATGCGCCGCGTCCACGCATGCGCAGTGGAGATCACCTGCATGTACTCGAGTGCCGAGACCGCACGGCCCGCTTCGGCGAGTGCCCACGTTCCCGGTTCGACGTCGGCCTCAGTGACCGGACGGCCGGCGATGCGGGCGAGATCCTCAACGAGACCGAGCGTGTTCGCCGCGACGACACCGAGGAACGCGCCGATGAGCTCACCGTCGTCAAGTGCGTCCGGTGCCGCGATCTCCACCGTGTGACCGAGCGACTCAAGCGTGCGCGCCACCGCCTCGGCGGCGGCGACGCACTCGGGGTCGACTTCACAGATCCCGCCGGGCGCGGCGGTTCGGAGCCCGATGCGCAGGGGCGCGACGTCGGCACCGACCTCGGTCAGGAACGGCCGCAGTGGGAGCGGCGCGGTGTAAGGGTCACCGGGCATCGGGCCGGCGATCGCGTCCAACACCGCGGCCGAGTCGCGCACCGTCCGGGTCACCACGTGGCGCGCCACGAGCCCGTTCCACACTTCACCGTCTTGTGGACCCACCGAGACGCGCCCACGTGACGGTTTCAACCCAACGAGACCGCACTCGCTCGACGGCACGCGGATGGACCCACCGCCGTCGCCCGCATGGCCGACCGCCGTCATCCCCGACGCCACCGCAGCCGCGGACCCACCGCTCGACCCGCCCGTGCTGTGGTTGGGATTCCAGGGGTTGCGGGTCGCGCCGTACGCGTGCGGTTCGGTGGTGATCTGCAGTCCGAACTCGGGCGTGTTCGTCTTGGCGATGATCACGAACCCGGCTTGCTCGAACTTGTCGAACTGATACGAGTTCTCCTTCGCGACGTGGCCGATCTCCTTCAGCAGCTTGTTGCCGAGATGGAGCGGCGCGCCCGCGAGTTCGCCGTCGAGGTCCTTCACGACCATCGGAACACCCGCGAAGGGACCCGTCAACGGCTGCTTGGCGCGGTCGCGTGCCCGATCGTCGAGGCGATGAATCACCGCGTTCAGTTCGGGGTTCACCGTGTCGACGCGCGCGATGGCGGCGTCGACCAACTCACTAGCGCTCACCTCGCCGGACGCGATCAGCGCGGCCTGCGCGGTGGCGTCGAGGTCCGCCAAGTCGGTGGAATCGGTCACGGAACCTCCGGTGAGCAATGGATCATGCGTGGGTGGGGGGAACGAGATCGGCCCATGGTGCCGCAGCCTCGAGCTGAGCGGCCACCCGGAGGAGCAGGTCCTCCCGGCCGAACGCCGCCATGAGTTGAATGCCGACGGGCAATCCATCGGTCGTCCAGTGCATCGGAAGGCTGATCGCCGGCTGGCCGGACACGTTGGCCTGGGTCGTGAACGGTACGAACGCGCCCGCCCGCACGAATCCCGCAAGCGGCGTCTCGCGTGATGAAGCGAACGTGCCGTGCGGAACGGGTGGTTCGCCGAGCGTCGGGGTGAGCAGGAGGTCGAACCCGTCACCGGCGGCGGGGTCCGGCCGCCACCACTGACCGGTTCGCTCGGACGCAACGAGCGCGTCGGCCACGTTCGCAATGAACTGCGGGCCGGTGACTTTGCGACCGATCGCGGCGAGCCGCCAGGTGAGCGGCTCGACATCGTCCTCAGTGACCGGCTGGCCGACCCGTTGCGACCAGTCGTCGACGGCGTACGCGCAATCCGCAGCCCACACTGCGCTGAAGCGCCGACCCGCATCCCGGTCGGACCATGAGTTCGGGAACGATGCCTCGACGTGATGTCCGAGGCCCTGAAGGAGCGCAGCGGTGCGTTCGACCGCGTCGACGCACTCGGGCGCGAGCGTGCCGGGGTCGGTTGGGGCATCGGCGAGGAACCCGATCCGCAACGGACCGGGGGCGACGTGCAAGCTCTCGCCCCACGGGACCTCTGGTGGCGCGGGTTGGGTGGGCGCGCCGGGTCGGGGTGCGCCGATCACGTCGAGGAGCGCCGCGGTGTCGCGCACCGTGCGGGTCACGACCCCTTCGGCGATCAGGAAGTTGGAAATCTCGGTCATGTGACTGCTGATCGGCACGCGCCCGCGCGTGGGCTTCAGACCGACGACGCCGCACGCGGCCGCCGGAATACGGATCGATCCGCCACCGTCGTTCGCATGGGCAACTGCCACCATCCCGCTCGCGACCGCCGCCGCGGAACCGCCACTCGAACCACCGGAGGTGATGCCCGCGCGCCACGGGTTGTGCGTGGGCCCGTAGGAGTCCGGCTCGGTCGTCGGGACGAGTCCGATCTCGGGCGTGTTGGTACGGCCGAGGCAGATGAACCCGGCGTCGAGAAATCGCTGCGCCAGCCGGTCGGTCTCGGCGGGCCGGTAGTCGTGATCCTTGAGAAACTGCATCCCCTCGTAGAGCGGTTCGCCGGCCATCTCACAGCCGAGATCCTTGAAGAGGATGGGGACGCCGCGGAACGGCCCGTCGGGGAGGTTGTCGACGGCCTCGGCGCGGGCAAGCTCGAATCGATCACGGATGACCGCGTTCAAGGCTGGATTGACGGCCTCGATACGCGCGATCGCGGCATCGACGAGTTCGAGCGGGCTGGCCTCCCCGGTGCGGACCAGGTCTGCGAGCGCGACGGCGTCGGTGAACACTTCAGGCATCGCGCAACGCTATTCGAGACGGTGCGGTACCCGCTCGGAGCGGGGAGTGGTCACCAACCCCGAAGATCGACCGGCCATTCGTCGACGATCTCGTCAC
>JANYJV010000053.1 GCA_025361725.1 Acidimicrobiia bacterium
AGTGCGGACGCGCGGATCGTGGCGGAGGGCTTCGAGGCGCTCGATTCCGAGTTGCCAGTCTGCGAAATACTTGTCCGCGGCGAACTCGCGGAGGAGTCGATCCAGATCCAGTGGGCGCGATCCGTGCAGCATGGCTGCGACCGAGTGGGCTTCTGGCGGAACCGCAACATCAGGATGTGAATCCAGCATCGCTCGTAACAACGTGGTTCCCGACCGCTCGTGACCCAAGAGGAAAATGAACGGGTCGGATGCTCGGCCGCTGACCGGCGACGGCGGTCCGGGCGATCGCGATGCCGCGGGAGTGCCGATCACAACTGACGATCGTACACGGACGATCGACCGAGTCGGCCGCTTCGTTGCTTCGGCGGCCGCTGACGCGCGCAGGATCTGCCACTACAGTGCGCGCAGCATGGGGGTTCGGGCGCACGGCACCGCGGGTTGACGATCGAAGGTGACGACTCCGACGGTAGCGAACCCACGGCGGCCAATCGGTGCGGCGGCGAAGTTCCATGCAACGCGGATGGCTGGCAAGCTTGCGTCGCGTCTTAGTCGCACGATTGCACGCCATCGAAAGGCGGAGCTGACGCCCGATCGATTCTCCGTTCTCATCGTGAACTGGAACACGCTCGACTATCTGCGCCCGGTGCTCGATGCCGTCGCGAAGTTCTCCCCACCCGATACCGAGATCGTCGTCGTCGACAACGCGTCAACCGATGGATCGCGCGCATTCTTGAAACAGGCCGGTGTTCGGTGGCTTCGGAGTCCCATCAACCTTGGTCACGGCCCCGCGATGGATTTGGCGACAACCATGGTCCGCACGGAATTCTTCGCAACGCTGGATGTCGACGCGTTTCCGATTTCAGCTGAATGGCTGGGGGTCATGCGCGGTCATCTCGACGCGGGCAGCGCAGTAGTGGGCGGACGGCTCTACCGGAAGTTTGCGCACCCGAGCATGTTGGCGATGGCGACGCGGACGTTCCGTGAACGCGATCACACCTTCATTCGGTCGGCGTGGGTGTCCAGCGCTGACTTCGTCCACGGTGAATCGTGGGACGTCGGCGAACTGATTTCCATGCGAGAGGCTCCGAATATCACGCTGATAGAAGCATCGGAGGTGCGAGGGCCGGACGTGATTGGAATGGTCTACGGGGGACTCGTGTATCACAACGGGGCTTCCTCCCATGGCCCCGCCGAATATCGCGCCGAGAGCCGCATTGCGTGGAAAGAAGCCCAGGCTCGGTTTCTCAGCGACGATTCGTGAGCCGTGGGTCCGCTGCGTCCCTGAGGAGCCGCTCGACCAGCGTTTCGAACCGATCGAGGATGCGATCGGGAACGACTTCGTCGCGGCTCGCATGCCCTACTGCCGCCTGCACGAGTTCTTCGTAACGTCGCTCGTCGTCCCAGAGCGTCGAGACGGCCTCGACCCAAGCATCGTCGGCCGCCCCGTTCGACACGACAACGCCGCCCGCGCCAACCGCTTCAACGAGGCCGGGAAAGTCGGTCGCAACGATGGGGATTCCATTCGATTGGGCTTCGAGGATGACTCGAGGCCGATTGTCGACGCGGTGTGGAACGAGCAGGATGCGCGCGTCACGGTAGATCTCGGACGGGTCGGTCGTGAACGGTTCGACAACGACGTTCGGATGTCTCGGCAGTTCGCGATCGATCTGCGCGTGATCGGACTCACTCATGATGTTCGATTCGCGTAAGACAAACGGAATATCCGGTCTCGCACGAGCAATCGCCCAGACGCGATCACCGCCCAGCATCTCGATCGGGTTGACGAGGACGACTTTCGTGCGCGTCGTTTCCGTGCGGGATCGATCGAGTTCCACGATCGATGGCACGACCGTGCAGGCGAAGCCCGCCGAGCGCGCCTCACGTGCGAGGCTTTCCGCGTTCGCGAGCAGGAGATCCGGTGGCGCGCCGGTCACGGTCAGGTGGCCCTTGGCCGCGGACTCCCGGAGGTACAGCACGCTCGGAATCGAGGCAGCCTGGAGCTGAGCGCGCAGACGGCGCCACGAGACGCGGTCGATGCTCGCGGCTACCACCACATCCGGCTCGAAGCGGCGGCGCAACGATCGAAATCCGTTCTCGGGGATAGCGCAGACCCAGGTGGGGTGGTCCGGCGTCGCGATTCGGCGAATCCGGCGTCCGAGCGGCCGTTGCAGTGCCAGCAGCGCCGGCCGAAGCGAACTGGTCCGCAGCCTCGTGGACAGGTCCACCTGACGGTCGTACAGCGGCCGGGCCACCCGGCTCTCCACCGTTGCCGCGAGAATTTCGACGGTATGGCCGCGTTCGGCGAGCCGGCGCGCGAGTTGGCGCTGGCTCACGCTCGAACCGCCCCGCGTGTCGTTCGAAACGAAGAGGTACTTCAACGGCATCAGGGCATCCGAGGGGACGATCGGCGGGTATCGTGGCAGCCCTCGCAAGACAGGTTGGGCGTGTGCAATCAGATCCTACATATGACCTTGCTTTCGAAACGGTGGGCAACGCGACGCTGATCGCGCACGACCAGGTCCCGATCTTGGCGACCGATCCGTGGCTGTTCGGCCCCGCGTATTTCGGGAGCTGGATCCTGTCCCATCAGATCCCGGACGAGCAGCTCGCGTCGATCGCGGCGTGTCGCTATGTCTGGGTCTCGCATGGTCATCCCGATCACCTCAGCATGCCATCGCTCGAAACCCTTCGGGACAAGACCATCCTCCTGCCGGATCACGTGGGCGGACGCATTCGTGATGCACTCGTCGCCGACGGTTTTCGGGTGCACGTACTCCCCGATCGCCAGTGGGTCCCACTCAGCCCGCGGATCCGCGTGCTCGCGATCGCCGACGCGTACCAAGACGCGGTCCTGCTGGTGGATCTTGCCGGGACGCTCGTCATTAACTCGAACGACTGCAACGACCACGGTTGGAGCCCGCTCGTGCGCCGTGAGGCGAAGCGTCACGGAGGCGGGATCCTGCTCGCGCTCTCCGGCTATGGCGATGCAGACATGATCAACTATCTCGACCCCGACGGGAATCGGATCCCGCCGCTCGCAGCCCGGCGAGTACCTCCTGGCCCTGCCATCAACGCGAAGATGAAGCTGCTCGGTGCCACGGCATTCGTTCCGTTCGCGTCGTTGCATCGCTATCAACGTGAAGACAGCGTTTGGGTCAACGAATACGCCACCGCACTTGACGATTTCGGAATCGGGTTCGATCCTCGAGTTGGTGATCTGCTGCCGGCGTTCATCCGGTACGACTGCACCGATGGATCGGTGCACCGACTCGATCCTCCAGAGAACGCAGTCGAGCCGCAACCGGCGAGCCGCTTCGGCGATGACTGGGACGAGCCGTTGACCGACGGCGACGTGACGAAGATTGCGGTTTATCTGGGCGCGATCGAGTCTTTGGTCGATGTGGTCGATTCGGTCATTTTTCGCGTGGGTGGTCACGACCACCAGTTCCCTGCCGGTCGTGGCACCGGACGGTCGGTGCGCTTCGGCGCTCCACGGCACTCGCTGATGAGCGCGGTCAAGTGGGAGATCTTCGACGATCTCCTGATCGGGAACTTCGTGACCACCACCCTGATCGGCGACTGGCCGACGCGATCGTTGCGCCCTGATTTCACGGCACGGGTGGCCAAGTACGCGGACAATGGCCGCGCGTTCTCGCTCGATGACATCGGCGGATATCTGGCCGAGTACCGAGGCCGAGCCCGCTTCGATCATGTCCAGTACGAAATGCTGCGCCGGTATTCGACGGGTGTCCGCCGGGCCGCGCGACGGGTGCGGGCTCGTGTCTCGCCAGATTCGCGACTCACTCAGGCCGGTCGGTCCGTCTACGCACGCGTCCGGCGCTAGTGCGCGTTCTCTGGCTCGTGAAAGGGCTCGGGCCGGGCGGCGCCGAACGGCTGTTGGTGGCCGCGGCCGGCCAGCACTCGCGCGGCGAGTTCGACATCTCGTGCGCGTACCTCCTGCCGTGGAAGCAGCAGTTGGTCCCGGAGCTCGAAGCGCTCGGGGTGTCCACCACCTGTCTCGACGTGCGTGACGAGCGAGACCTCCGTTGGGCCGCGCGCCTGCGCCGCCATCTCGTCGATCACCCGGTCGACATCCTGCACGCGCACTCCCCGTACCCGGCGGGGATTGCTCGGCTGGTCGTGCGCTCGCTGCCCCAACGCCATCGCCCGCGGACGATGTACACGCTCCACAACACGTGGAGCAGCTTCGCGCGGCCGAGCCGGATGCTGAACGGTGCGACCATCGGTCTCGACGCCGCGGACCTCTCGGTCTCGGAACTCGCATCGGCCACCCTCCCTGCTCGTATCAGGGCTCGGACCGAAGTGCTCGTCCACGGCATCGATCTGGACGCCGTGCAGGCCCAGGCCGATCGGACTGCGGCGCGCACCGAACTCGGGTTGTCCCCGGACGAAGTGGTGTTCGGCACCGTCGCCAACCTCCGCGCGCAGAAGGACTATCCCAACCTCCTGGCCGCGGGGCGGCGTCTGCTCGATGCGGGTGAGCCCGTGCGGATCCTCGCGGTCGGCCAAGGCCCGTTGGAGGCCGAGATCCGCGCCGAGCACGTGCGGCTCGGCCTCGAGTCCATCGTCGAGATTCTGGGGGAACGGGCGGATGCGGTCCGGGTGATGAGCGCGTGCGACGGCTTCGTCCTCGCGTCCAACAACGAAGGCCTGCCAGTGGCGTTGATGGAGGCGCTCGCGCTCGGTCTCCCCGTTGTCGCCACCGAAGTGGGTGGGGTGCCCGAAGCGATCGATGCGAGCAACGGGATTCTCATCCCGGCGCGCGATCCCGCGGCTCTGGCCGATGCGATCCACACGTTGGTGCGCGATCCCGAGCGCCGCGCCCGGTTGGGCGCCGGCGCGCGGGCGAGCGCCGCTCGCTTCGACATCCGGCGGACCGTCGAGCGCCTCGAAGCGGTCTACCGGTCGGTCGCACCGGAACCGGTGCTGCAATGACCGAGACCCGCGACGATCTCGTGTTCCGGCGCGCCGACGACTCTGATCGCGCCGCGATCCTCGACGTGTTGCGCGTCTCCCTCGGCCGTGAGGTCGACGATCGCTACGAGGCGTTGTTCGCGTGGAAGCACCTGCAGAACGCGTTCGGACCGTCGCCCGCGTGGATCGCGTGCGACGGCGACCGCATCGCCGGGTTCCGCACACTGATGCGATGGGAGTTCCTCGCCGGCGGCCGGGTCGTCCGCGCGGTTCGAGCGGTCGATACCGCGACGCACCCGGACTACCAAGGTCGGGGAATCTTCACCCGCCTCACGTTGCACGCGCTCGACGAGCTCGCGGCTGAGGGGGTCGAGTTCGTCTTCAACACGCCGAACGACCAGAGCCGTCCCGGCTACCTCAAGATGGGATGGCACGAGGTGGGCACCCTGCCCACGGTGGTGCGGCCGACGCGCTGGCTACGCGCGGCGCGTATCGCCAAGGCGCGCGTGCCGGCCGAGCGATGGTCCACGCCGAGTGAGGCGGGCGAGGCGGCCGCCGATGTGCTCGCCGACGCAGCTGCCGTCGATGCGCTCCTGGCGCGCCGAGCGCCGAGCGCGCAACTCGCCACGAACGTCACCGGTGAGTTCCTGCGATGGCGCTTCGGCACACCTTTGCTTGGGTACCGCGCGTTCGTGGCGCCGGGTGGCGTGGCGGACGGATTGGCGATCTTCCGGATCCGCGCGCGGGGTTCGGCGCGTGAGGCCGCGCTGGTCTCGCTGCTCACGCCCGCCGGCGACCGACGTTGCGCCGCCGGGTTGGTGAAGGAGCTCGCGCGCGTGCCGGACGCCGATTACGTCATCGGGCTCGGAGGTCCGCCCGTGTGGCCCGGCGGCATGGTGCGGTTACCGCGCGTCGGACCGATGCTGACGTGCCGTCCGATCGGCGACGCGGTGGCACCGAGCCGGTGGGATCTCACCCTCGGAGACATCGAGTTGTTCTGATCCGGGCCGGTGTTCACCCTTCGGCGTCGCGCCGGAGCACGTAGACCGACCGCATACCGCGAAACGGTGAGCGGTTGGCGAGCAGTGCGGTGACAAGCTCACTCACGCTTCGGAACGATGTGCTTGGAGAGCCATTGCGAGGGGTGTCCGGGGACGGACGCGGACCGACAAGCTTGCGTTTCCAGCGAACGACCCACCGCTTGAGCTGTCGTTGCAGATCCGCACGAATACGAGTGAGCAGCACCGTGCGGTACTCGATCAGCGTGAGCCCCGTGCGTTCACCCATCTCGATGATGCCGGCTGGAAACGCATAGGTGACGTGGTCCGCGTTCTCCCACAACTCACCCCGAAGTCCGGTCGCCATGCGGCGCGGGTAGTAAGGGTTCGGCGTCGTCACGACGAGAATCCCTCCCGGAGCGAGTACCGCGGCTGCGAACTCGAACAGCGCTTGTGGCGTTGCGAGGTGTTCGATGATCTCACCGGCGACCACTGCATCGAATCGGCCCAGCTCGAGCAGCGCCGCCGGGTCGGCACAGATATCGTGCACGATGGCGTCGTACCCGTTGGCAACCATTGCGGCAACGCCGTCGGCTTCGATGTCGACACCGACGCAACGATTCGCAACGTCGACAATCTGACCGTGAAGCCAGTCGGGGTGTCCCTGGCGGGAGGCGCGGTGGTCAACACAGCCGATGTCGATGACGTCTCGCCCGCGACACAAGCCGACGATGTGTTCGTGGCGGTTGGTGATCGGTTCGGCGACTGCCGCGTCGAAAACCTGTTGGCGATGGGCGAGTACTGCGATCGCGTTTGGGTCGTCCGAAATCTCGCGCCAAGGCATGCGGAATTACCCGGCAGTCTGTGTCGCGGCGTCGATGCCGCCGCGCCGTTCGACGGTCCAACGCGACTCGACGAACACCGGCGACAAGCGCACGATCGAACCTGGAGTCGGGTCGAGCTTGTGGATCCCGATGACCGGCAGGGTCGCGATCGGATGCCAGGGCGTGAGCTCGGCGCGGGTCATGACCTTGTAGGCGCCGCACCACAGGTAGTACTTGCCGGCCGGCAACGGGAGACGCGGGATGTCCAGCGTGAGGGTGGTCACGCCCGGCTCGAGCTTGACCTCGCGCCGTATCGCGAAGATCGGAGTCGGTGCACCCTCGGTGGCGCCGACGTAGAGGTTTGCGTTGTACGCGGTGTCGGTGTGAACGTCGAGCGAGATTCGGCACGGTTCGTTCGTGGAGACGAGCGAGTTCGTCGGACCGGAGACGCGCACGTTGCTCACCTGGATCAACCCGTCAACGGTGGCCTCCGCCTCCGCCTGTTGCTCGATTGCGGTGCGGTACTGCCCGAGCACCTCGTCGATCGCACCGGCTGCGCGCACCCGCGAATCGGCGAGCCAGATGCCGCGTTGCGCGGTGGCGGCCACGGCCGCAAGGTCGTGCGAGACGAGCAACAGCGTGGTCCCCGAGGTCAGGACTTCGCGCATCTGGTTCAAACACTTTTGCTGGAACGATGCGTCGCCCACCGCGAGGACTTCGTCCACGATGAGAATGCTCGGACTCAAGAACGCGGCGATGGCGAAGCCGATGCGCATCTTCATGCCGCTCGAATAGAACTTCACCTGCCGGTCGATCGCGTCCTCGACCTCGGCGAAGTCCACGATCTGGTCGAAGCGCTCGGCCACCTGCTTCCGGCTCAGGCCGAGGAGGGTGGCGTACACGAACACGTTCTCGCGACCGGTGAGGTCAGGGTGGATCCCGGACATCACTTCGATGAGCGCACCGATCCGCCCCTGGGTCGCCACGCTCCCCGTGTGGGGAAACATCACGCCGGAGATGATCTTCAGCAGCGTGGACTTCCCCGAGCCGTTCGCGCCGACGATGGCGATGGACTCGCCCGGTTCCACCTTGAAGTCGATGTCTCGCAGGACCCAGCGCCACGGATCGGGACCCTTCGTGGCCCGGCCGAGATGGGTGGCGCGCGTGATCTGGTCTCGCAGTAGGCGGCGGCCGCGGTCCGCCCGGAACCGCTTCCAGATGTGCGAGACCTCGACGGTGCCCTCAGGAGACATCCGCGAACCCCGTTTCGAGGCGCTTGAACACGCCGTACCCGACGATCAGCATCAGCATCGCCGAAGTCGCCGCGAGGCCGAGATATTTGAAGTTCGGCGAGTGGCCGTAGAGCACGGTCTGGCGCAAACCGTCGATCACCATCGCAACCGGGTTCACGAAGATGTAGAGGCTCCGCCACTGCGACGGGATCTTCTCGAGGCCCCAGAATGTGGGTGACGCGAACAGACCCACCTGCAACAGCAGCGGCAACGCATGGCGCAGGTCTCGTGCGTAGACGGTGAGCGCCGAGAAGAGGAGGCTGGCCCCGACCGTGAACGCCGCCAGGACGAGGAGCAGCACCGGTACCCAGACGGCGGTGGCCTTCGGCCAGACGTCGTAGATGGCGAAGAGCCCGACGAGCACGATGGACGCTGCGAAGGCATCGACCGCGGAGGTCCCGATCGTGGCCAACGGGAAGACCTCCCTCGGCGCGTAGACCTTGTTGAGCAGCGGGTTCGACACGAGGATGTTGCCTGCGCTCGAGAGCGCGCTGGAGAAGAAGGTCCACGCCAACAGGCCCGTGTACGCGAACACCGGATAGGGAAGCCCGTGCGTCCCGATCTTGAGCCGCCCACTCAGGAAGACCGAGAAAACGACCATGAGGACGAAGGGCGTGAGAATCGCCCACGCGAATCCGAGAACGGCCTGGTTGTACTTCACCCGGATCTCGCGGATCCCGAGGTTGGTCACCACGTGGCGGTGTTCCCACAGGTTGCGCAGCGAGGAACCGAAGTTCAAACCGCGACGAAATCGGAGTTCTGGAGGCGGCGCCTCAGGGAGCGGAGCTGTCACCACGGTGATCCTGATCAGGTCCTGAGGAATGGCGCGGGCTGGAAGAAGGGGCCAGATACTACCCGGCGGCTCACCACGCCTTGACGCCGGTCGGTGGCGGTCGCGCTCACTCTGTTCGTGTGAGCGCGCGAAGATGCCCAGTCATGAATCACGCTGGTCGTCCCCGATTCGCCGCGCTCGCCCTCATCACGGTGATCGGTCTGGCGGGAACCGCGTGCACCTCGGGCTCGTCCGCCAAGCTCGGCGGGAGGCCACTCGCCCTCAGGTCCGTGGTGGCCGGCGTGAAAGCTATGGGAAGGATCGACGTCACCGGGCAGGTCGTGAATGGGCCGAAGAACGGGCGAATCGTCGGGTCGTACGACTACGGCGCGTCCCTTGCGAACCTCACGATTCCCGTCCTCACCGAGAAGGGACGACCGCGAGCCCATTATCTCGCCAGAGGCAAGGCGGCCTGGATCGAACTTGCTCAGTACGCCGGCCCTCAGCCGAAAGATACCTATGCGTCAGCTCTGCTGACCCGACCCGGCACGAAGCGTTGGATCTCGACCGGTCCGGGGCTCTCCTATGTGGTCGCGCTCTTCGGTGCCTACGATCCCGCGACGCTTGCGGACTTCCTCGACCTGGCCAAGGTCGCGATGCTCCCCGACGGGAGCGACACGATCGGCGGTGCGTCGACCGATCACTACCGTGCTGAACTCACGAAGACGAAGCCCACGGTGTTCCATCTCCGGACCGTGGAGCTGTGGGTGAACTCGAAGCACGAAATCGTTCGAGTCAAGCTGCTGACCTCGGCGAAGAACGTGGTGGAGTATGACGTCGCCCATCGACCGGCTGCGGTTGATGTCGTCGAGCCGCCGCCGGGTGAGATCGCCAATCCGGGCGCGGTCAGTCAGGGCCTTCAGTTAGCAGGTCCCTACGTTGCCGTGACGAGCGGGACTGCGGCCGGGATCAGCTTCAACGTGTTGCGCGCCCCGGCTCGGGGTGGCCTCGACTGTTGGCGTGTGGAAAGCAGCCCGAGTTTTGTCGGCATTTCGAAAGAGCGTGACGATGGTGCCCATTGTCTCGCTTCGCCGACCGGGGACGCACCTGAGGACAGAGTGAGCTTCCCGATCGACAGCGGCAGTGGCAACCCGTACGAACTTCTGGGCGCTTTGCTTCCGGCGGGGTCCTCTGCGGTTCTGACCATGACCGACGGATCGACTCGCCCCTTCGCGCCCGATGCAGGGGGACTCGCGGTCTACTCCGGACCCTCCGATCCGGGAGCCGGGTTTCTTTCGATCACGTTGCCAGGAGGACAGAAGCTCGCCTGTGGTCCCGGTGCAGTGACCTCGGTCGCCGACCTCAGCGGCGTGTCCGCCGGCGAGTTGGCCTCCCAGCCGTGGGCGTGTGTCCCCCCGGAGACCGCCCCCTGACCGGTCGGCCAGAATCGCGAGGGACGGATGAGTGCAGCCACCGTGCGTGACGATATGCGTCAGGCGAGACAAAGAAAGCTCTGTTTGCCCTTGACAGAGTCACGCAATGCGGTGACACTTGTGACCGACCGATCCGGAACCGTCGCCCAGGCTGGGAGGCGGGTCTTGCTGTCGCTCGCGACAGGAAGACCGGAACGACTTGGGGGGAGTCAGTATGGCCGTCGGCTGCAGGTACCTGTCCGCCGTCACAGCGTCTGCCTCGTTCTTGTCACTGTACGGGGCGTTCGGTCCGCCCGCTTGCATGCAAGCCTGTTGACTAGAGGAGAATTTTAGTGAATTTCAGGACCCGAATCCTCGGGGCGACCAGTGCGCTGGTGGTCTCCGGAGGAATGCTCGCCGTAGCGGCCGTTCCGGCTAATGCGGTAGTCACATCCACCGGCTCGTGTGTCGGATCGGTAAGCCTCACCAAGATCGTCCCGGCATTGACCGACCAGACTAAAGAGGTCAAGGTCGCGGGCGCAGTGACGACGAACAGCGTGACCTTGGCGAAGAACGGTGGCGTCTGTTCGAACACCCGTGTCGACCTGAACCAGAACAAGTATCCCGGTCAGCCGCCGGCGTTCTTGACGCCGAAGGCCGTCGCATCGATACTCACCGGTTCTGCTTCGTGCAGCAGCGGGGCCTCGGCCCAGGCTGCGGACGCGACATTCGCGAGCCGGTACGCCCTGAACGGCAAGATCACCAACACGATG
The DNA here is from genome assembly GCA_025361725.1 of Acidimicrobiia bacterium. Classification (GTDB taxonomy): domain Bacteria; phylum Actinomycetota; class Acidimicrobiia; order IMCC26256; family JAENVU01; genus JAENVU01. The sequence goes on from JANYJV010000053.1 coordinate 11,007, forward strand.
AGCCAGACCTACACCGAGCCGGTCACCAACGTTGTGAAGCCCTACTCGCTTCAGGCCTACGTGTCGGTCCTCGGATTCAGCGCTTCCGCTGGCCCCGACGTGATCGACTTGTCCGGCATGGTGGTTCTTGGTGTCTCGGTGGGATCCAATGTCACCGGAAGCCTCTGGGAGGACCCGTCGGTGAAGTCGGTTTCGCCCGATAAGGGGTACCAGAACTCGGGCTACACCCCGTTGACTGGCGTTCAGGCGATTGGTGCGCTCGGTGGATGCGCCGACGGCGTTCCGAACAACGTTGCGATGCCTGGTCAGCCTGCGGGCAGCGGCATCCCGATCGTGCTCGTTGGTGACGGTAACTCGCCGACGTTTGGAAGCTCCGCCACGGGTCTTGCGTTCACCCAGGGCGAGTAAGTCTGAAACGGCAACTCGAACACGGTAAGCACTGCGAAGAGGCCCGTCCCTTGGGGCGGGCCTCTTCGCGCGCCGGAGCGTGCGGTCCGCCGCGGCAACGATTCCGGTCGTCCTTGTTACAGTCCAGGCTCGCCATACGGGGAGAACAGTGTGATTCGGCGGTTCATGGTCATCGTGGGTGCGCTCGTCATCGGCACCGTGGCCTGCTCGTCGGGCTCGGCCAAACCACAGAGCACCCCGACATCATCCGGCACGCTTCCTCGCACGGCATGGGACAGCGCGGCGACGGCCACGGTCCGGGGACTCGCGGCCAAGGTCACCGCCGCGGTGCCAGGGCAGTGTGCGGACATCGCCGTCTTGCCGGTCGCGGAACTCGTCGCCAATCTGGTCCAGCGCAAGCTGCTGCCGATCCCGTTGGCTGTGGCGGACTGCACGGCCTTCGCCACCACCCAGGAGTTCGCCGCACTACGGAACAACACCGAGCGCGACGGGTACGTCGAGTCGCATCGCAACGTGATCTGCGCGCAAGCGAAGCGGACTCACGTGCGGCTTCCGGGGCTCCACTGGGCGATCGGCGACAGATGGGTGGTCCAATCCGGGTCGGAAGGAGCGAGCCGCCGGATGGCCGAGATCCTGGGCGTCACCTACCTGGCCTCGCCCTGCCCGGGCGCCGGCCAGATCGATTGGGACACCGGCGCGATCGCGCGATCGCGCGACCTGGCCAAGCAGCTCTCGGACGCCGGCCTCGGATGTGCCGACTGGACGCTCGCGGACCGTGAGGTCATCTCGAGTCAGCCGGAGTTGGCGTCGGTCGGAGTGCCGGCCGCGGTGGCCAACTGCACGGCCGCGGGCAGCCCGACGGTGATCGAGATCTTCGGAAGTGGCGGGACTGGGACCCGGGACGCATTTGCCGCAGTCGACGCAAAGAAAAAGATCTGTGGGAGTCCCCAAGGCTCGATCGTTTCGGGACCGGATTGGGCCATGCTCGTTGCGTCGCAGTCGGGCGCCAAACAGATTGCACGGCAGTTGCAGGGAACCGTTTCGACGCCGAGCTGCGGGTAGCACGTGCCCGCAAACGACGTACGCGGGATCGTGCTCGCCGGCGGTTCGGGGACGCGCCTGGCGCCGATGACCACGGCCGTCGGTAAGCAGCTCTTGCCGGTGTACGACAAGCCGATGATCTACTACCCGCTCTCCACGCTGATGGCGGCGGGGATCCGCGAGATACTCGTGATATCCACGCCGGAGGATCTGCCTCGCTTCGAGCGGCTGCTGGGTGACGGCACGCGCTGGGGGTGCCGGTTCGAATACGCGGCGCAGCCGAAGCCGGACGGTCTCGCCCAGGCGTTCGTCATCGGCGAGGAGTTCGTTGCGGGCGAACGGGTCGCGCTCGTGCTCGGCGACAACATCTTCTTCGGAACCCAGCTCCGGGAGCGGCTGCGCGCGGCCGCGACCGCGCCGGACGCGACCGTCTTCGCCTACCACGTGTCGGATCCGGAGCGGTACGGCGTGATCGAGTTCGACGCGGCCGGCCGTCCGAGCGCGATCGTCGAGAAGCCGGAGTCGCCGCGGTCGAACTTCGCCGTCCCCGGCCTGTATTTCTTCCCCGGGGACGTCTCGGAGGTGGCCCGCGCCGTGCGTCCGAGTGATCGCGGGGAGTACGAGATCACCGATGTGATCATGCATTACCTCACCGCAAATGAACTCTCGGTGGAGACCCTCGACCGCGGGACCGCGTGGTTGGACACCGGGACGTTCGAGTCCCTGATGCAGGCTGCACAGTTCGTCCAGGTGGTGGAACAGCGCCAGGGACTCAAGGTGGGTTGCCCAGAAGAGACGGCCTGGCGCGAGGGCTTCATCGATGACGACGCGCTCGGAGCACTGGCAGAGCCGTTGCGCAAGAGTGGGTACGGCGGCTACTTGCTCGGCTTGCTGCGCGATTCCACGTCATGAGCCCGGGACCGGCTGACGACTTCCTGCCGGCGGCCAGGCCGGCGGATCGGGTGGCCCGGCGGCGGGCGCGCCAGATCAAACAGTGGGCGATCGCGGGCGCCGTCGTCGGCGCGGCCGTCTTGGTGGTCGTGCTCATCGCGGTCCTCGGTGGCGATGACAGTCCGTCGGCTCGAGTCTCGACGCGTGGCGCCCACCGTCGGACGGACTCGACGTCGACGCACCGCCCGCGCCGGACCACGACCACGTCGGCTGGGGAGGCTGGGACAACGGCCAGCTCGATCCCGCCCGACGGCGGAACCGGATCCGGATCGGGTGGACCGGTGCCGCCGGCCACGGCATCGCCGGGCACCACACCACCATCCACGGGCGCCAATGGCGGCGTCACGGTCACTGAAGATCGCGGAGCGTGCACGTTCGATACCACCGCCGAAAAGTTGGTCGACACCGGAATGCTCCAGAACTCCGGTACCGAGGAAGCGGTCGCGGAGGTGCAGGTGACATGGTCCGACGACACCGGAGAACTCGATTCCTGGACCGAGGTGCAGTCCGTGCCTCCCGGAGGGTCGACCGCCTGGTCCGTCTCGACCGCTTGGCCCGACCAGGTACAGGGGAACCTGCGGTGCGAGGTCACGCTGATCTGACGGCGATTCGACGCCGGCGGGGTCGTCTGGGCCATGATCGTGTCGAGATCGCAACTCGACCGGTCGATCAATTGTGTTTCTGGGCCCATCGCGGCTAGATTGACCGGTCGCCCCGCAGTACCTCGGCGTGCTTTCCGCGCGCCCCAACCCCCGGTGGTGCATCGTAGCCAAGCCCAAGGACGACACGATCCTCGTTGAGGGGACAGTGGTTGAACCACTGCCCAATGCGATGTTCCGCGTCGAGCTCGAAAATGGACACAAAGTTCTTGCCCATATCTCCGGCAAAATGCGGATGCACTACATCCGGATCCTGCCTGGCGACAAGGTGCAGGTCGAGCTCACTCCGTACGACTTGGCCCGTGGGCGTATCACCTATCGCTACAAGTAGTAGAGGCTCGCGTTGAAGGTTCGACCGTCAGTCAAGAAGATCTGTGAAAAGTGCAAGGTGATCCGCCGCCACGGTTCGGTGCGGGTCATCTGCGAGAACCCGCGCCACAAACAGCGCCAGGGTTAAGCCGCGTTCGGTAGGAAGGTCCAGGCACACGTATGGCTCGTATTTCCGGTGTCGACATCCCGAGGGAAAAACGCCTCGAGATCTCACTCACCTATGTGTTCGGCATCGGTCGGAACACCGCGTCGATGATCTGTCAGCAGACGGGTTTGTCCCCCGACACGCGCGTCCGGGACCTGACCGAGGACGAAGTTGCGCAGCTGCGCACGTTCATCGACGCAAACCTCAAGGTCGAGGGTGACCTGCGCCGTGAGGTTGCCGGTCACATCAAGCGCAAGATCGAGATCGGGACCTACAGCGGGATCCGCCACCGTCGCGGTCTGCCCGTCCGGGGCCAGCGCACGCGTACCAACGCGCGCACCCGGAAGGGCCCGAAGAAGACAGTGGCCGGCAAGAAGAAGGCGAGGAAGTAGTGGCAAAGCCTCCTGTAGGAGGACGGCGTCCCCGCCGTCGTGAACGCAAGAACATCACGCACGGGATCGCGCACATCAAGTCTTCTTTCAACAACACGATCATCACGATCTCGGATCAGCAGGGCAACACGCTGGCCTGGGCGTCGTCGGGCAACGTGGGCTTCAAGGGTTCGCGCAAGAGCACGCCGTTCGCGGCGCAGCTCGCAGCCGAGACCGCGGCGCGTCGGGCCATGGAGCACGGTGTGCGCCGGGTCGACGTCGTCGTGAAGGGTCCGGGTTCGGGTCGTGAGACCGCGATCCGCTCGATTCAGAACACCGGCATCGAGGTCCTCGGCATCAAGGACGTCACGCCGATTCCGCACAACGGTTGCCGCCCTCCCAAGCGGCGGAGGGTCTAACCAGTGGCAAGGTACACAGGTCCCGTGTGTCGGCTCTGCCGGCGCGAGCGCATGAAGCTCTTCCTGAAGGGCGCAAAGTGCGACACCATGAAGTGCCCGATCGAGCGCCGGCCGTACCCGCCGGGCATTCACGGTCGTGGTCGTATTCGTGAGAGCGAGTACATGCTCCAGCTGCGCGAGAAGCAGAAGGCGCGTCGTATTTATGGCGTGCTCGAGAAGCAGTTCCGCAACCTCTACGCCGAGGCCGCCCGTCAGAAGGGCATCACCGGCGAGAACCTGCTGCGGATGCTCGAGCAGCGGCTGGACAACGTCGTGTTCCGCGCCGGCTTCGCGTCGAGCCGGAGCCAGTCCCGCCAGTGGGTCCGTCACGGTCACGTGCTCGTGAACGGCAAGCGGGTCACGATCCCGTCGTTCATGGTGCGCAAGGACGATGTCGTCGAGTTCAGGGCGAAGTCCAAGGACATGATCGTGCTGCGTCACAACCTGGACACGATCGATCGTCTGGTCCCGATGTGGCTCGAAGTCACCGATGGCAAGGCCACGGTGCGCGATCTCCCACTGCGTGATCAGATCGACATCCCGGTGCGCGAACAGCTCATCGTCGAGCTCTACTCCAAGTAGGGCTCCAAAACCCCCAGTAACCCCCGATTTCGGACGCGTACGCGTCCGATTGTGAGGAAGCGTCAATGCTCATCATTCAGCGTCCTGAGATCGAGGCCGAAGAGGCTGACGGCAACACGCAGCGGTTCATCATCTCGCCGCTCGAGCCCGGATTCGGTCACACGCTCGGCAACAGCCTGCGTCGCACCCTGCTGTCGTCGATTCCCGGTGGTGCGGTCACCCAAGTGCGTTTCGACGACGCGCTGCACGAGTTCGACATCATCGCCGGGGTCAAGGAAGACGTCACCGACCTGATCCTGAACTTGAAGGACCTGGTGCTCCAGTGCCTGTCCGAGGAGCCCGTCACCCTGCGCCTCGACGTGCGCGGACCCGCCGACGTGACGGCCGGTGCGATCCAGACCACCTCGGACGTCGAGATCCTCAACCCGGAACTCCACCTCGCCACCCTCACCGAGAAGGGCCGCCTTGCGATCGACATCACCGTCGAGCAGGGACGTGGCTACGCCCCGGCCGAGAAGACCAAGCGTCCGGGTGCACCGATCGGTGTGATCCCCGTTGACGCGATCTTCTCGCCGGTTCGGCGTGTCGCCTTCGACATCGAGCCGACCCGCGTCGAGCAGGCCACCAACTACGACAAGCTGGGCGTCGAGATCGAGACCGACGGCTCGATCACCCCGCGTGACGCGCTCGCCTCGGCGGGCGCAACGCTGCGGAGTTTGGTCGGCCTCGTCGCAGACATGTCCGAAGAGCAGCACGGCCTCGAGCTCGGTGAAGTGTCGCCGACGCTCGCAACCTCGCCGGACCTCGAACTCGCCATCGAAGAGCTCGATCTCTCCGAGCGGCCGCGCAACTGCCTCAAGCGGGCGCGCGTGGACACCATCGGCCAGCTCGTGGTGAAGACCGAGGACGACCTGCTCGCCATCACGAACTTCGGGCAGAAGTCGCTCGACGAAGTGATCGTGAAGCTCGACGAGCGCGGCCTGTCGCTGCGCATGAAGGACTGACCTGCGATGCCTCGCCCCAAGAAGGGTCCGCGCCTCGGTGGCGACCCGCATCACCAGCGTCAGCTCATGGCGAACCTCGCGATCGCGCTGTTCGAACACGGCGGCATCACCACGACGGTGTCGCGCGCGAAGGCGCTGCGGCCCTATGCCGAGAAGCTGATCACCAAGGGGAAGAAGGGTGGTCTCCACCGGCAGCGCCAGGTGGTCGCCACGTTGCACGACCAGTCGATCGCGCACGAGCTCTTCGAGACGATTGCGCCGAAGTACCAGGATCGCAACGGGGGCTACACCCGCATCCTGAAGCTCGGCCCGCGCCCGGGCGACCAAGCGCCCATGGCGCGCATCGAACTCGTCTGAGTTTCAGCGGGCTGCTGGGTGTGCCCACAGCCCCCGTTTTCGGCGCACGAATCACGGCCTATAGGTCGTCGAACGCGCGTGGGAATCGTATGAGAAGCGACTCGTGACGCTCTTCGATGCTCCGGCGCCGGTTGCGCCTGCAACTGAGAATCCGCCGGTCATACCAGGCCAGCCGCTCGCCGTGTGTCGCATGGTGGTGGCCTACGACGGGACGGACTTCCACGGGTTCGCCAAGCAGGTGGATCAACGCACCGTCGCGGGAGTGTTGAAGGACGCACTCACGCTCGTCTTGCGCACCGACGTGGAACTCGCGTGCGCGGGCCGGACCGATGCCGGGGTGCACGCGTGGGGTCAGGTCGTGTCGTTCGCAGTTGCGCGCGACGTCGATCTCGATCGCTTGCGAGCGAGTCTCAACGGGATGCTGGGACCCGAGATCGTGGTCCGCCACGCGTCGCTCGCACGGCCAGACTTCGATGCCCGCCACTCGGCGCGGTGGCGCTCATACCAGTACACGATCGTGAACCGGACGGTGGCCGATCCGTTTCGCGCTCGGTACGCCTGGCATCTCCCGGCGCCGTTGGACCTGCGAGCTCTGCGGCTCGGGGCCGATCCGTTCGTGGGTGAACACGACTTCGCGTCGTTCTCCCGCAAGGGACCGGAAGGCTCGACCCAAGTGCGCAAGGTGACGCGCTCCGCGTGGGCCGACCTCGGAGACGGGATCCTGCGGTACGACATCCGCGCCAACGCGTTCTGCTGGCAGATGGTGCGATCGATCGTGGGCACGTTGGTGGAGGTCGGCGTGGGCAAGAAGCGCCCCGGTGACATCCTCAGCATCATGCGCGCCGGGGATCGGGCCGCCGCCGGCCAGGTGGCGCCGCCGCACGGACTCTCCTTGTGGGAAGTCGGCTACGACGACGACGGCAACGCGAGCGCCTGAGCGCATCACCGACGCGAGCGCCTGAGCGCATCACCTGTCGCCGAAGCAACGCGTGTTTTGCACGTCGGGGCTTGCGCTTTTGGTGCGAGTTGCGGTTCGGCGTTATTTGGTGACGCTGATGACGATGGTCTGGGGCTGGGGCCCGGGAATGTTTGCGGTGCTGACGTGCCAACCTTTGCCGGTTGCGTTCATGGTGATCACCGAGTTCGATCCGGCGTTGTCCGAACTAACCGGCTGATCGATCGTGAACCCGGCGGTTTCGAGGTCGTGTTGATACGTCGTGAGTGCGGCCGTACCAGCCTTACTGCCGAGGCCGTACGTGACCTGGAACAGCGGTTTCGCCTGCGCGGTCCCCGACGTTGCCGCGAGTCGCGTCAGACCCTTCGGGAGGGGAACGTCCGTTGGGAAACCGGTGGGGATCTTCTGCTGGTTGAAGGTGAGGTCGCTGCCGTCGCCCTTGATCGTGACCTCGGCCTTCTTGCCCGAGCCTTTGACGGTGATCTTGCCGTCGTCGGTGCTCTTCACCGTTGCGTCGCTGCCGCAGGCCGCGACGGCGATCGCGCCGAGGGCGAGTACCAACGCCGTGACTGCCCGTCGACGTACTGCCAGACGGGTGTTCAACTCACGCCCAAGTAGAGGAAGCCGTAGGCCTCGTCGCGGAAGGTGAGGCCGGATTCCTTCAACGGCACATCCCAGTCGCCTTGCACCGTCGGGTCGTTCTCCTCCATACCGTGATCAGCCACGAGCACGAATGCCGTGTCGTCGAACGCGCCGGCTCGTTCGACCGCGGCGATGACCTCACCGATGCGCGCGTCGGAGTCGCGAATCGATGCGGCCGCGATCTCGGAGTGGGGTCCGCCCTCGTGCATCGCAGAATCGGTGAGCGTGAAGTTCACCCACATGAACTTCGGGAGCGGGTAGGTGGTGTCCCGGTAGTGGCCGCTCAAGATGCCGACCGCCTGCTCCACGCACATGTGGTCGATGATCGTGGACCACGAGTAGTCCTTCGACGGCCGGACGAACCGCTCGGTCGAGTGGGGAAGTCCGATCGGATCGTTCGGGATCGGCGGAACTTCGCCGCGGCGAAAGAAGTCGAATGTGGAGTAGTTCGCATCGACGTCGCACGGCTCGTTGCAGGACGCGGTGAACGCGTCGGACCACGTGCGATGAACTGCGGTGTGGATCGACTCGGTGCCGGCGGCGAGGTTGTCCATCGCCGCGTGCCACGTGGCGCTCGAGTTGGTGATGATCTGCGTGCCGGTGGCGCGGTCCCACCACGCGTTGTTCAAGATGCCGTGGTGTCCGGGATGGCGGCCGGTGATGATCGACGTGTGGTTCGCGAGCGTGATGGTGGGCAGGCTCGCCATGGCGCCGTGTTGGTACGAGGTACCCATCGCCATCAGCCGAGCCACATTCGGCGCCTCGCCGCTCGCGGCCATGGCGTAGAGGACGTTCGGGTTGGTGCCGTCGAAGAGGAATCCAATCACGTGCTGCGGCCGGCCGCCGTCCAGATCGAGGACGTCGAGGCGAACTTCACCATCTTGGCCCGCAAGGTACGTGCCGTCGGGATGCGGGGTCGCGCCGAGGAGATGCAGGATCGTGGGGGCGACGTCGACGAGTCGGCCACTGCGCGCCACCAGGCCGTCGTTGCGGACGCCCTTGCCGGCGATCACGAACGGCGCACGCGCCTGCACCACACCGAGCGAGCCGTGCTCGCCGCGGTGGCCGCCTTGGTCCTCCCAGTTGTGCGCGGCCGAATGGATGACGCACAGGTCAGGCGCACTGGGATGGTCGAAGATCTGCGCGATGGTGTCGTACGCGTGGGGATACGCATTCGCGGTGCGATGCGGGTAGGGGTTGGCCCGCTCTTCGGCCAGCGGTGCAAACTTCTCGGTCGACTGGTCGGTGAGCGGATCGACGCCGGTGGCCCCGATCGGCTCGTACCCGGTCGGATCGGTTTCGGAGCGGCGGAACGTGACCGAACCGTCGTGGGTACGCGCCTCGTAGTGGTCGCCGTGGCTCATCACCACCATGTCCACGACGGGCTCGAGGGCCGGGTCCAGCAGGAGGTCCAGGGCGTGGGCCGCATCTGCTTCGAGCTCAGGGGCGATGCGGTGAGGGGCAGCAGTGGGTGGCGTCACGGCGAGAATCGTACCGAGGTCTGGCCCCCCAATCTCCGGGGGTGATTGCGGTCGTTCCTGACTCCACAGAATGATATGGACCACAGATTCATGTGGACCACAGATTCATGTGGTACAGTGCAGACATGGCAAAGCGGAATCTCACCGTGCAGCTGGACGACGACGTGATCCGTCGGGCGAAGGTCATCGCGGCGGAGCGCGATACGTCGGTCAGCCGACTCGTCGCCGATCAGCTCAACGAGCTGGTCACGCGAGACGCCTCGTATGACGCGGCCCATCGTCGGGTGCTGCGACAGCTTGAGCAATTTCGAGGTCGCAGCGGTGAGCGGCGCTGGAGTCGGAGCGATCTCCATGAACGCGCCACACCCGACGTTCGGTGAAGCGATTCATCGATACCAACGTCTTGGTGTACGCCTACGACGACGATGAGCCGACGAAGCAAGCGCGGGCGCAGCACCTGATCGGCGATATGTGGGAACGCCACGACGGCGCGATCAGTATTCAAGTGCTCCAGGAGTTTGTGGTCGCGGTGACGACGAAGTGGCGGGACCGAATCGCGCCGGTGGATGCCCGCGAGGTGATCGAGGCGTACGACGATTGGCGCCCCTTCTCTCCGGAAACGGCCGACGTCGTCGTCGCGATCGATGTGGCGGCCCGGGCGGGGATCTCGTTCTGGGACGCGTTGGTGGTGGTTGCGGCCCGCCGGTCCGGGGCCGACGTGCTGCTGACCGAGGATCTCAACCACGGCCAGGTGATCGAAGGCGTCCGTATCGAGAACCCGTTTCTCTGAGGTGTGAATCAAGGCGTCGGACGGCCGGTCAACCGCTGCGGGGCGGCGTCAGTGGCCTGTGCGGAGTCGGCGGAGGCGACGGAGTTCGCCAAGTGCTCGGAGGTCCTTGTCCCGGCCCGAGGTCTCCTTGGACTCGATGAGGTCGTCGAGGCCGGCAACGAGGACCTGCCGGCCGGCAACGGTCAGGGTCTCGGCGGATCGGATCAGCGTGTCGTAGCCGCCGGGACCGTCGATCGCGAAGAGCACGTCGAGTTCCCCGGCCGTCGTGCTGAACTGCCACGCGGTTCTGGTTCTGAGCGCCTCGGGCGTGAGCGTGAACCCCGCGGCTTCGGGAGGTTCGCCGTCGTCGCCGAGGTCGCGTCGCTGCGGATTCGCGTAGAGCTGGGCGTGCAGTGCTTCGAGCGCCGCGCAGAGGCGGGCGAGGTTGTCGTCGTCGAAGGCGGGTACGGCATCGGCGTCCTGAGTCAAGCCGGTGTATCCGTGGGCCACGGCGGCGAGTCCGCCGACGAGCACGAACTCGACGCCATGAGCCCCGAGCGTGTCGAGCAGCGCGATCGCATCGAGCGGAAGGACCTGAGTGGTCCACGCGCTCATTCGCTGGGGGTGGGAACCAGTTGGGCCGCCGCCGCGAACTCGGACGCAGAGTGAATGGCTCGGAGTCGGGCCTCGAAGTCCAGATCGCCCCAACTCGCTCGCCGAGTCCAGTCGATCGGGCGCACCTGGATGAGGATTTCCTGGTCGCAACCCTCGACCAGGCGCTGGAGCAGCTCGAACGTCGGTTCCATCCGGCCTCGTTCGATCCGAGCGACGGACGACGGCGAGACGCCCGTCCGCTTCGCCAACTCGCGCTGGGTGAGCCCCGCCGTTCGCCGGGCTTCCCGGCAGATGGTGTAGGCGGCCGACATTCTGCGAGCATATACGCGTGCAGCGGCCGGGTTCCCTCCGCTTGGCCCGGATCCAGCGGCGCGAGTAGTCTCCCCTCCCTTATGTGCGACCCGTCGTGGTTGCGCGCGCCCGGCCGGGTATTGGTTCCCGGGGGGCGACATTCGAAGAAAGCGGTTTCGTGCGTACTTTCCACCCGAAAGAGTCGGACATTCATCACGGCTGGCATGTGATCGACGCAGAGGGCATCGTCCTCGGTCGCCTCGCCACCGAGATCGCCACCTTGCTGCGCGGCAAGCACAAGCCGACGTTCGCACCCAACGTGGATGGCGGTGACCACGTGATCGTCCTCAACGCGTCGCACCTGGACATCTCACTCCGGAAGTCCTCGGACAAGCTGTACTACCGCCACTCCGGATACCCGGGTGGTATTCGGTCCGAGTCACTCGGCCACCTGCTGTCTCGGAACCCTGAGCGGGTCATCAAGCTCGCCGTGCGCGGCATGTTGCCCAAGACCCGTCTCGGGCGCGCCCAGCTGAAGAAACTGCGGGTGTACTCGGGCCCGACTCACCCGCACGCCGCCCAGGAGCCGCAGACGCGTGTCCTGACCAACGCTTCGAGGAACGCCAAGTGAGCAAGCCCCTGATCCAAACGACCGGCCGCCGCAAAGAAGCAGTGGCACGAGTCCGGTTGCGCCCCGGAACCGGCAAGATCGTGATCAACGGCCGCGAGATCGAGAACTACTTCCACATCGCAACCCACCGCATGGCCTCCACCGAGCCGCTGCGCCTGACCCAGACCGCAGACGTCTACGACGTCGACGCCACGATTCGCGGCGGCGGCATTGCCGGCCAGTCCGGCGCCTTGTGCCTCGGGATCGCCCGGGCCCTCCTTGCACTGGACCCCGAAGCTCGACCCGGCCTGAAGAAGGCCGGGCTCTTGACGCGTGACGCTCGGGAGAAGGAACGGCGCAAGTACGGGCTCAAGAAAGCCCGCAAGGCGCCGCAGTACTCCAAGCGCTAACCCGACCGCTCGGCTTCGCCTGATGGCGGCGCGCTTCGGCACCGACGGCATCCGCGGCGTCGCGCGGACGGAACTCACCACTGAACTCGTCCACGCGTTGGGCGTTGCCGCGGTGCGCGCGCTCGGTGTGGAGGTCGCCTACCTGATCGCCAGGGACACCCGTGAGTCCGGTCCGGACTTGGAAGCGGCGCTGGCGGACGGGATTGCGTCGGCGGGAGGGACGGCCGTCCTGCTCGGGGTGCTTCCCACTCCCGGGCTTGCCGCGGCGTGCGCCGCGAGCGCCGCCGCCGGCGTGATGATCTCTGCCAGCCACAACCCCTACTCGGACAACGGCGTGAAGCTGTTCGAGCCCGGCGGGCGCAAGCTGCGGGACCAGACCGAGGAAGCGGTGGAAGCGGCGCTCGATGCCGTGCTGATTCCGCTCGACGGCGACGCGCCCGAGGCGGTTCGCGGCGAGATCCGCTCCGCCACCGGTGGGGTCGAGGACTACGTCACCCACCTGGTGGATGCCGTCGGTGGTGGGACGCCGTTCACGGGACTGACCGTGGTGTTGGACTGTGCGAACGGCGCGGCTTCGGACTCTGCCCCGGACGCGTTTCGTGCGCTCGGCGCCGCGGTCACGGTGCTCCACGCCGAACCGGACGGAACGAACATCAACGCGGCGTGTGGATCGACCCACCCGGACGTCGTAGCGGCGGAGGTCGTACGAATCGGTGCCGCGGCCGGACTCGCCTTCGACGGCGACGCGGACCGGATCGTGGCGGTCGACGAGACCGGCGCGGTCGTTGACGGCGATCACATCTTGGCGATCCTTGCGATCGATCTCGAGGAGCGGGATCAACTCCGCCATGGAGCCATCGCCACGACGGTGATGGCCAACCTCGGACTGACTCGGGCGCTTGCGTCGCGAGGCATCGAGGTGATGATCACGCCCGTCGGAGACCGGCATGTGCTCGCGGCGATGGAGGACCACGACCTGGTGCTCGGCGGCGAACAGTCGGGCCACATCATTGCCTCGCGGCACTCGGTGACCGGCGACGGACCGCTCGTGGGCATCTTGTTGCTGGACGCGATGGCGCGCGCCGGTGTGCCACTCAGCGAACTCGCGTCGGTGGTCACGAAGTATCCGCAGGTGCTGGTGAATGTGAGGGTGCTCGACCGCGACGGCCTCGACGACGCCGATCCGTTCTGGGCGGCGGTCGAAGCTGCCGAGGCCGCGCTCGGCGGCGAAGGTCGTGTGCTCGTGCGACCGTCCGGCACCGAACCGGTGGTGCGCGTGATGGTGGAGGCGCCGACGGCCGAGATCGCGGCGGAGACCGCCGAGTCGTTGGCGGCGGCGCTGCGTGACGCTTTAGGCGCGTCGGAGTAGTTCGTCCCCCGCGGATTCACGGCGTTTGGTGTCTCGTGCCGCAAAGAGCGGCCTGAACCGCCAAACGCTCGTGGAGAATCCGCAGAGGTCACGCCCAACGCTCGTGGAGAGTCCGGGTCGGTCTCCGCCGAATCCGCGATCGTTGGCCCGGTAGGATTCTCTGCCTCATGTGCGGCATCGTGGCGGTCGTCCGTCGACCCTCTGACCGGACGGTTCCGGACCTCGACGCGCTCGTCTCGATTGCCGCCGCGGCGACGGCGGATCTGACCCGCGCGACGAGCGGCGCGTCCACCTGGGTAGCGGACCTCGAGGCCGCGGCCCACCACCTCGGTACGGCCGACGCGGTGTTGCGGGGTGGTCCCGGAGTGCGCGGTCTCATCGCCGACCCGGCCGGAGTCTCGAATCTGGAAGCCGAGCTGGATCGTCACGACCAGCTCCTCACCGACTTCGACGCCGCGTTGGATGCCGATCTCGCGGTTGCGGCCGCCGCGGCGGGCGAGGCACTCAACGCCGCGCTCGTCGCGGTGAAGGATCGCGTCTGGGCCTTGCGCCACGACCGCCTCGCGACGGCGTCCGCGGTTGCCCACCTCGCGGGAACGCTGCGCAGTGAGGCCGCGCTCGACGGGTTCCTGTCGATGCAGGTGGCGCTGGCATCGATTGATCGACTCGAAGTGCGGGGCCGCGATTCTGCCGGCATCGAGGTCATCGTGCGCGAGCACGCGCTCGATCTCGATTCGGCGGATGTGCTCACCAAGTGTGCGGACCGCACCGACTCGCTCCACCGGTCCCGTTCGGTGCGCTGTGTTGATGGCGCGATCTGCTTCGTCTACAAGGCCGCCGCCGAGATCGGTGAGCTTGGCGACAACGTCGCGATGTTGCGAGCTGCGATCGCCGGCGACGAGTTGTTGCACGCTGCGCTCGCGAACTCGACGGCCGATGTGGTCGTGTTGGGACACACGCGCTGGGCGAGTGTCGGCATCATTTCGGAAGCTAACGCGCACCCGCTCGATCAGGCCGAGGTGAGTCGCTTCGGCGCGTCGTACGCCGCGGCCGCATTGAACGGCGACGTCGACAACTACAACGAGCTCGTCGGACTCCACCAGCTCGACGTTGCCCCCGAGATCACCACCGACGCCAAGGTCATTCCTGCGCTGCTCGCGCGCGGCGTCGATGCCGGCCAGCGCCCGGTCGATGCGTTCCGAGATGCCGTCGCCACGTTCGAGGGTTCCGTCGCGATCGGTGCGCATTCCAGCGCCGCGCCCGGCCGGATCTTCCTCGCTCTGCGCGGCAGCGGTCAGGGTCTGTACATCGGTATCGCCGACGACGCGTTCGTCGTGGCGAGCGAACCGTACGGGCTGGTGGAGGAGACTCGCACGTACCTCCGGCTCGACGGCGAGACCCCGGCGAACCCCGACAACCCCAGTGCCAGCCGGGGTCAGATCGTGGTGCTCGAGTCCTCCGCCGCGGGCGAACTGGGCGGGATCCGACGCTTGGCGTACGACGGCACGGAACTGCCGGTGCGCGAGGTCGACCTCACGCACGCCGAGGTCACGACCCGTGACATCGACCGGGGTGCGTACCCGCACTACCTCCTCAAGGAACTGACCGAATCGCCGGCGTCGTTCCGCAAGACCTTGCGCGGCAAGGTGATCGAGCGCGACGGCCGGCTGCGCGTGGAGCTTGGCGAAGACACGATCCCGGCCGAACTCCGGGAGCGCATGGGTGCCGGCGCGATCAATCGCGTTCTGGTGATCGGACAGGGAACCGCCGCGGTGGCCGGCCAGAGTCTCGCCGCGGCGCTCGTCGACGCGATCGGGCCATCGCACCCATTGCGCGTGCAGGCGCTGCTCGCCACTGAACTCTCTGGGTTCGGACTCGCGCCCGACATGACCGACACGCTAGTGGTGGCGATCTCTCAGAGTGGGACCACCACCGACACCAACACGACCGTCGATCTGGCACGCGCTCGCGGCGCAGCGGTGATTGCCATCGTCAACCGACGCAACAGTGATCTCGTCGACCGTTCGGATGGTGTGCTCTACACCTCCGACGGGCGTGACGTGGAGATGAGCGTTGCGTCCACCAAAGCGTTTTACGCGCAGGTCGCCGCAGGCTTTGTGCTCGCTACGGCCCTCGCCGAGGCGTTAGGAGTGCCGGAGCGAACCGACGAACTCTTGCGTGCGTTGCGGGAACTGCCCGACGCGATGGAGTCCGTGCTCGCCCGGCGAGAAGTGATTGCGCGAGCTGCGCACGCGCACGCGCCGCAACGGCGCTACTGGGCGATCGTGGGGAACGGCGCGAACCGGATCGCCGCCAACGAAGTCCGGATCAAGTTGTCCGAGCTCTGTTACAAGTCGATCGCGTGTGACGGCACCGAAGACAAGAAGCACATCGACCTGTCGTCCGAGCCGCTGATTCTCGTCTGCGCGGTGGGCCTGACCGGCTCGACTGCGGACGACGTGGCGAAGGAGCTGGCGATCTTCCGCGCCCACAAAGCTGCTGCGATCGCGCTGGTGTCCGATGACGACGACCGGTACGGCGCCGCGATCGAACTCATCACCGTGCCGCGTGTGCATCCGAGGCTCGGGTTTGTGCTGAGCGCAATGGCGGGTCACCTCTTCGGGTACGAAGCCGCCCTGGCGATCGACGCCACGGCGCTGCCACTGCGTGAGTCACGCGCGGCCATCGAGGCCTGCGCAACCAATGGGAATCTTGATGCGCTCGCCGGTGAGTTGGTCGGTCCGGCCGGCCGTTTCTTCGACGGGCTGCGCACGGGCATCTACGACGGCTCGCTCGAAGCCGGTACCGCGGTGCAGGTCGCGAGCGTGTTCCGGTATGCGGTCGGGATGGTCCCGCTGGAGTCCTATTCCACCGAGCACGGCAAGCTGGGAACTCCGGCCACCGTGGCCGACGATCTCACCGTTGCGTTGACGAGCGCGATCGAACAGCTCACGCGGCCCGTCGACGCGATCAAGCACCAGGCGAAGACGGTGACCGTGGGTATTTCTCGTGCCGACGAGACGCTGCTGCACGTGCCACTGGTCCACGCGGTGCTCGAAGCGGGCACACCGAGAGACGGTCTCACCTACAAGGTGTTGCGCACGCTCGTCGATCTCGATCCCGCGGTCGCCCGCGTGATGGGCTTCACCCGGTACCGCATCGAAGGTGACCCGGAGTCCACGCAGGCGACGATCGGGGTGCTCGATCGCGGCGGGATCGCAGCCACCATGCGGTCTCGAGCCGAGACCGATTCGCGCCTACGCGGCACCAAGCAGACGGTCGCCTCGGAACGTCAAGTGTTCGTGACTCGCGGTCGCGCCGACGGCCGCATCCTCGCAATTGTTCCCGAAGTGAAGGGCACTCAGACTGTCGGCCTGACGTTGCTTCACCTCGAGCTCGCGGA
>JANYJV010000063.1 GCA_025361725.1 Acidimicrobiia bacterium
TCGACCTTGCGCAGCGCGGCCGCCCGTCCGAACAACGCCTCCATCGAGATCTCGACCCCCGGGAAGATCGCACCGCCGAGGTATTCGCCCTTCGCGCTGATCGCTTCGACCGTGTTCGCGGTTCCGAAGTCGACGACGATCGTCGGTCCGCCGTAGAGATCGAACGCGCCCACGGCATCCGCGATGCGATCCGGACCGACCTCCTTCGGGTTGTCGTACAGGATCGGCATCCCGGTCCGCACTCCCGGTTCGACGACGAGCGCGTCGAACCCGAAGTACCGCGCCGTCATCTCCCGCAACGCAGCCGTGACGCTCGGAACTCCCGAGCAGATCACAACGCCGGTGACTTGATCATCGAACGAGAACCCGTGGAACCCGAGGAACTGTTGGATCATCAGCGCGAGTTCATCCGACGTCCGTGACGCGACGGTAGCGATCCGCCAGTGGTCCGCGAGCTCGACGCCGTCGAAGAGTCCGATCACGGTTTGGGTGTTGCCGGTGTCGATGGCCAACAGCATGTGAACTCAGCTCTTCTGCAGAGGGGTCACGTCGAGCGCGATGTCGAGCGCCGGCGCGCTGTGAGTGAGCGCACCGACGGAGATGAAGTCCACGCCGGTGGACGCGTACTCACGAATGGTCTCGAAGGTGACGCCGCCCGAGACTTCGAGCGGCACCATGCCGTCGACGTTTGTCACCGCGTCGCGCACGTCGTCCGGACTCATGTTGTCCAACAGGATCAGATCGGCGCACGCGGCCACGGCCTCGAGCACCTGCGCCATCGTGTCGCACTCGACTTCGACGGTTCGGCCCGGCCACCGCACCTTGGCGCGCTCCACCGCGGCGGTGAGGTCCATGAACGCGAGGTGGTTGTCTTTGATCAAGACGGCATCGCTCAGACACTCTCGATGATTGAACCCGCCGCCGGCTCGCACTGCGGCCTTCTCGATCGCTCGCAGTCCGGGCAGCGTCTTGCGCGTGTCCCGAACCTTGGTGCGGCCCTCGGCGGCCTGCACGTACTCCCGGGTCAGCGTCGCCACGCCGGATGCGTGCTGGAGCAGGTTGAGTGCGGTGCGTTCGGCGGCGAGGATCGACCGCAGGTTGCCGATGATCGAGGCGAGCGCTTGATCGTTGTCAACGATGTCGCCATCGACGGCGTGCCATTGCAAGGTCATGCTCGGATCCACCTGCCGGAACACCTCGGTGGCGGCGGCCGTGCCGGCCAACACCCCATACCGACGGGCGACAATTGCGCAATCCGCAGTGGCGTCGTCGGGGATCGTGGCAATCGACGTCAGATCGCCCAGCAGGCCGAAGTCCTCTTCGAGCGCGCGAGCAACCAGCGTCCGCAGCCCCGCGTTTGGCGGATCAAAGTCGCTAGCCATAGTTCGTGCTCCTCACGTGCGTGCTTCGACCGGGAGGGGTACGAACCATGGGGTTTCACCGGCTCCGAAGAAACGGCCAAGGAACTCGGGGGAGGTGTCCGGGAAGTCGAGCCGGGTGTGAGTACCTCGACTCTCCTCACGCGCGAGCGCGGCGCCAACGAGCGAGCGGGCCACGGTCAGAAGATTCCGCAATTCGAAGGTCGCCGCGTCGTGCGCGTCGACGTCGATCGCCACTCGTTCGGCACACCGCTCGAGACTCTCGGCATCCCGCAACACTCCGGCGCCGTTGGTCATGAGCGACTGGAGGGCGACGAGTGAGATCGAACCTTCCGGGCGGGCCGGCATCAGATCGGGGGTCAGCACCTCCATCGGCGCGCCGCGCAGGACACCAGCGGACTCGGGCGCGTCCTTCCCGGCCGCGATGGCTTCCACGATTCTGGGGGCGAACACGAGCCCGTCGAGCAACGAGTTGGACGCCAACCGGTTCGCACCGTGCACCCCGGAACACGCCGCCTCACCACAGGACCAGAGGCCGGGCAAGGTGGAGGCGCCGTCCAGATCGGTGGCGATTCCCCCCGAGAGGTAGTGCGCCGCCGGTGCCACCGGGAGGAGGTCGACGCGAGGGTCGAGCCCGACCGACTGCGCCGACGCCCAGATCGTGGGAAAGCGTTCCGGGAAATCCTCGATCGAGGTGGTGTCCAACCACAGGTGTGGAAGCTTGCGCGCGACGAGTCGACGCGCAATCGCACGCGCGACCACGTCGCGCGGTGCGAGGTCTGCGAGGGGATGCTCTCCCACCATGAACCGCTCGCCGTGCTCGTCCCGCAACACCGCACCATCACCGCGCAGCGCCTCGGAGAGCAACGGCCGCGGCATGCTCGGGTGGTCCAGTGCGGTCGGGTGGAACTGCATGAACTCCACGTCCGCGACCGACACGCCGGCGCGCAACGCCATCCCGATTCCGTCACCGGTCGAGACCGGCGGGTTGGTCGTCACCGCGAAGAGTTGGCCGGCACCGCCGGTGGCGAGGATCGTGTGGCGGGCACGGATCTCCATCGGCCGGCCGGTGGGATCCAACGCCCGGACGCCGACGCACCGACGTTGCTCCACCAGCACGTCGACGCTGAAGCACCGCTCCCGCACGTCGATGTTCGGGAGCGCGTGCGCGGCTTCGGCCAACGCGCGCTCGATTTCCGCGCCGGTGGCATCACCGCCCGCATGCACCACCCGCGGGAGCGAATGACCGCCTTCGATGGCGAGCGCGAGGGCGCCGTTCTTCTCGTCGAACTTCGCGCCGAGCTCCATGAGTTCTCGGACTCGGCGCGGTCCTTCGGTGACCAGGATGTGGACCGCATCGGTATCGCACAGTCCGGCTCCGGCAACGAGGGTGTCGGTCTGATGCAACTCGGTCGTGTCGGGATCTCCGAGCACCGCGGCGACACCGCCCTGCGCGTACCGGGTCGCAGTGGTCGCCAACTCACCCTTGGTGATGACGCCGACGGTCCACCCGCGTTGCGCGGCGTGGATCGCAGCCGACAAACCGGCAATGCCGCTGCCCAGCACCAGGAGATCCATGGCGGCGGAGCCTACGGGTTGACGACGACGGAGGGCCCGTCCGAGCCGGCGTCGACCACCCCGGTATCCACGCTGACCTGGTCACCGTCGATCCCCACGACGACGTTGTCGATGAGCCGAGCCCGTCCGACCTTCGCCGCCAACGCAACCACGAAAGAACCGCGAACCGGATCGATCGGGACCAGCGAGTCGCCAGCGCGAATCTCGACGTACTCCAACGTCAACGCCGGCGCGTCGGCGACGCTTGCGATGATGGAGTCCACCAGCGCCCCGGCGCGGCGCTCACCTTCCCGAATCAATGCGACCGCGCCCGAGAGTGCCGCGTAGAGCTGGGGCGCAGCCGCTCGTTCCGCGGGAGTGAGGTATGCATTCCGGCTCGACCGCGCCAACCCGTCGGCCTCGCGCACGAGTGGACACCCGACGACTTCGATCGGGAGATCGAGGTCCGCGGTCATGCGCCGGACGACCGCCAACTGTTGGAAGTCCTTCCGACCGAAGTACGCCCGACACGGCCCGATGATCGAGAAGAGTT
This sequence comes from Acidimicrobiia bacterium, assembly GCA_025361725.1. Classification (GTDB taxonomy): domain Bacteria; phylum Actinomycetota; class Acidimicrobiia; order IMCC26256; family JAENVU01; genus JAENVU01. The sequence continues at coordinate 3,490 of JANYJV010000063.1, forward strand.
TCGCGACGACCGTCGTCACACCGTCGAAGTGTGTGGGACGCGTCGCACCACACATCCCCTCGGTCAGGTCGGCCACGTGAACGGTCGTGTGCGGAGTGCCGCCGGGATACATCTCCGCCACCGTCGGCATGAACATCACGTCGACACCCGCGGCGGTGGCGATCGAGGTGTCGCGTTCGAGGTCGCGCGGATAGGCGCCGAGATCTTCGTTGGGTCCGAACTGCGTGGGGTTCACGAAGTGCGAGACCACCACTAGGTCGTTGTCCCGGCGCGCAATTTCCATCAACGACCGATGGCCGGCGTGGAAGTACCCCATGGTCGGGACGAACCCGACCGCTCCGCCGACGCGTCGAGCCTCCTCACACACGGATCGAATCTCCGCGATCGTCGCGAGCACTCTCATGTGAGCAGACCGTCGAAGTCGGCGTCGGGATTGCGTCCGGCCAGCACCGCGGCCCTGCGGGCGAGCGCCACGTACGCGGCGCGCTCCGGCACCGGAAGCGCCTGGAGATGATCGCGAACGGTGTCGAGGTCACCGCGAGCCACCGGCCCGGTGAGCGCAATCGCCGGACCGAAGGCGGCCACGTTGTCGAGCGCAGTGCGCATCAATGGCACGAACGCTTCGAGGGGAACGTCGGTGGTGGCCTCGATCTGGGCTGTGAGCGCCACCAGGTGATTCGCGGCGATGGACGCGGCGGCGTGATACCGCGCCCGATCCGTATCGAGCACCCCGAAGGGATTCATGCCGAGGGTCTTCGCAATCACGTCGACCTCGGGATCACCCGCCGTCGCGCACCACACCCCGCGCAGGACTGCCGGCGCAACATCGAAGGCTGACATCGTCTGCAGCGGGTGCAACGCGCCGATGCGGGCCACCACCTCGTCCAAGGCCACGAGTGGAACCGCGCCGGAGAGATGAATCACCAGCGCAGATGCTTCGACCTCCTCGGCGATTGAAGCCGCCACCTCGGCGATGACGCGATCCGGAGTGGCGATCACCACGAGCGCGGCGCCGACCACCACATCCGCCGCGGTCCCAATCGGCACCTCCCACCGCTCGGCCGCGACGCGAGTCGACGCCGATTCGGGGTCCCGACCGGCGATCCCCACCAAGTTCCAGCCGGCGTCGATCAGCGCGGCGGAAACGGTGCAGCCGGCACGGCCGGGACCAATCAACGCGAAGTCGCCGGGACCGCTCATGATGGCATCGTCAGGACCACGGCCGCGCGCCGGACTCCGTGCCATCCGTCGCGTGGAACTTCGACCAGATCCGGCGCGAGATCGTGCATCGGCGCGAGCACGAAGTCTCGCTCTCGCCAGCGCGGGTGCGGAACGGTGAGATCCGGTTCGTCCACGGTCACGCCGTCGATAAACACGATGTCGACGTCCAGGGTTCGGGGTCCCCACCGTTCCACACGGACGCGGCCGGCCGCAGCCTCCGCCGCGTGGGCGATCACCAAGAGCTGGTGCGGCGAACGATCCGTCTCGATCTCGATCACCGCGTTCAAGAAGTCGTCCTGCACCGGACCGCCGACGGGGTCGGTCTCATAGACGGGTGAGACGGCGCGCACGGTCACCTCCGGCTGCGAGTGGATGAGGTCGAGCGCCGCCTGGAGATGGGCGGGCCGGTCACCCAGGTTGGAACCAAGGGCGAGGAACGCACGGGTCACGTCGAGATGCGCACACCGACGGACTTCACCGACGCCGGCACGGGAGGACGGAGCTTGCGGACGGTCACGGTGGCGGCGGTGACGCGAGCGTCTTCGCGACACACCGCGGCGACCCGCACCGCGAGTCGTTCGAGCAGTTGATACCGCTCGGTCTGTACGACCCGGACCACGGCATCGATCACCGTGCCGTAGTCGATCGTGTCAGCCAGATCGTCGGAGGTTCCCGCCGGGCCGAGATCAGCGGTGAGCTCGAGATCGACCGCGAAGGGTTGTGCCCGCGTCTGCTCTTCGGGCAACACACCGTGGACCCCCAGGATCTCCAGACCCTCGACGAGGATGGTGCCCACTCAGGCGCCCGCGACTCGCGGCACCCGGCCACGCACGATGCGCTCTTCGAGCGTGATCGACACGATCTCGCGGCCGACCGCACCGAGTTCACGACCGGTGAGTCGCTCGATCAGCAACGTTGCGTGCGGTCCTTCGTCGACCAGGCCGGCGTAGAGCAGATATCCGGCCAGCACACCGATCAGGCGGTCGCCGAACTCTTCGTGGTGGACGAGCAGGCGCTCCTCCGGCGTGTCCAGGCGGCGGGCGATCGACTCGTAGATGCTCGGCAGCCGGTCACCGAGTTCGTCGTGGCGTCCAATGGGGACGTGCTCGCACGCGATCCCGGCCTCGCCGTAGGCGTGGAGGTTGTGCGGAGAATCGAGCAACGAGATCACGCGCGTGAAGTCGTTCTGCGCGAGCCAGATCAGCTCTTCCTGCCGCCGAATCTTGCGATGGTTCCGCGCGAACCCCCCCGGGCGCTCGGAAGCCGCGAGCCGATCCTTGATGATCCAGCTGAACATTCGCGGCTCGAGCCCTTGGGCCCAGCGTCCCCGCAAGGTCGTCATCTCGACTCCACCACTTCCCGGCGCGCGACGGTCGCCCGCGCCAAAGCACCTAACACGACTGCCACCTGAACTGCACCTCGCACATCGTGCACGCGCACCATCGACGCGCCGCGCTCGAGTGCCCACACCACGGTCGCCAACGTCGCGTCGTCGCGCGCCGCCGGCTCGTCAACGTCGACGAGCCGACCCAAGAATGATTTGCGCGAGGTTCCCACCAGAACGGGAACACCGACGCCGGCGATCAGTTCCGGCAGGCTGGCCAACAAGGCCAGGTTGTGCTCGATGGTCTTACCGAACCCGATACCCGGGTCCGCCATCAGTGCGTTCTCGGCGATTCCTGCGGCGCGAGCCGCGTCCAGCCGCCGGGCGAGGTACTCGACGACATCGGCGACGACATCGGTGTACTGCGGGTCTCGCTGCATGGTCGCGGACGCCCCGCGCCGATGCATCGCTACGTATCCAACGCCCGCGTCCGCCACCGTCGAGAGCATCGCAGTATCCGCTTCGCCAGCAGACACATCGTTCACGATCGTCGCCCCGGCCGCGATCGCTGCCCGAGCCACCACGGCCTTGGTGGTGTCGATACTGATCGGCACCGAAACGTGCGCGGCCAGACCCTCGACGACGGGAATGACACGATCGAGTTCCGTTCCCGCGTCCACGGGTGCCGCACCGGGTCGGGTCGACTCGCCGCCGACGTCGAGGACGGCCGCCCCCGCGTCGACGAGCCCGATTCCGTGCTCGATCGCGGCCTCGGGCGCGATGAATCGACCACCGTCAGAAAAGGAGTCAGGGGTGACGTTGACCACACCCATGACCGGCCCTGCGATCGTCGCCCACCGGAACATCAGCCCCTCAGCGTACAGGCGAACCATCGCCACTCTCCGAGGGCGTACTTATTGGTGGGCCGATGGGTCGGAACCCCGAGCCGGACCCTCGGGGCCACTACGCCGGTCCGGCAGCCCGAGCCGGAGCTTGCGGAGGCGACCAGGTCGGGAGCATCCCAACGGGCACGCGCTTTTCAACCACGGAGCGGACGACCAGAAGTGACGAAATTAAGCGCGGGATCTGGGGGGGCCGATGAGGGCCATGGCCTCGGCGCGGGTGGCGGGGTTGGCCTTGAAGATGCCCCGCACCGCGGACGTGACCGTCAGACTGCCGGGCTTGCGCACACCGCGCATGGACATGCACAGGTGTTCGCATTCGATCACCACGAAGACACCGCGAGGCTGGAGGGTCTCCACCATGGCGTCCGCCACCTGCGAGGTGAGCCGTTCCTGAACCTGGGGGCGGCGGGCGAACCCGTCGACGAGTCGGGCCAACTTCGAGAGACCAGTGATCCGACCGTCGTCACCGGGGATGTACGCCACGTGCGCCACACCGTGGAACGGCACCAGGTGATGCTCACACGCCGAGTACAACGGGATGTCCCGGACCATGACCATCTCGTCGTGGCTCGCCTCGAAGGTGACCGTGAGGTGGTGGGCCGGGTCTTCCCGAAGCCCGGCGAAGATCTCTTCGTACATGCGCGCGACCCGGATCGGAGTCCGGACGAGGCCGTCTCGATCGGGGTCCTCCCCCACTGCGAGCAGGATCTCGCGCACGGCGGCCGCGATCCGCTCCAGATCGACGGGTTCGGTCGGCTCGGCCTCGCTCACTGACTGCTCCCAGGGTTCGACGGATTGGCGACCCTAACGCCGGCGAAGATCTCTTCCACTTCCTCGGCCTGGACCGTTTCCTTTTCGAGCAACACCGTCACGAGCAGGTCAAGTGCGGGCCGGTTGTCCTCCAACAGCGTGCGGGCAATCCGGTGCGCCTGCTCGATCAACTCTCGGATCTCCGCATCGATGCGCGCCGCGACCTCATCGGAGTAGTCAGGGGTCGAGTGGAAATCACGGCCGAGGAACACTTCCTCCTGGGGCTGGCCGAACCGCATCGGTCCGAGCGCATCGCTCATCCCGAACTCGGTGACCATCTGGCGGGCGATCGTCGTAGCGCGCGCGATGTCGTCCTGCGCGCCGGTCGTGGGATCCACGAAGACGAGCTCCTCCGCGGCGCGGCCACCGAGCAGCATCGCAAGCCGCGCGATCAGTTCGCTGCGCCGCACGAGGAATCGATCCTCGGTCGCGAGGGTCAGCGTGCTGCCGAGACTGCGGCCGCGAGGAATGATCGTCACCCGATGGACGGGGTCCGTCCCCGGAAGCGCATGACCTACGAGCGCGTGACCACCCTCGTGGTAAGCGATCACCCGTCGCTCACCGTCGGAGAGCATTCGGCTTCTCCGTTCGGGCCCGGCGACCACCCGATCGATGGCCTCCTCGAGTTCGTGGACGCCGACCTCGCTCACGTCTCGGCGCGTCGCGAGCAACGCCGCCTCGTTCATCAGGTTCTGGAGGTCCGCGCCCGTGAACCCGGCGGTGCGCCGCGCCAACACCGCGAGATCGACGTCCGCCGCGAGCGGAATGCCGCGTGCGTGCACTGTGAGGATGGCGACGCGGCCTTCGAGGTCCGGCCGGTCAACCACAATCGT
>JANYJV010000104.1 GCA_025361725.1 Acidimicrobiia bacterium
CGATGGACATTCCGGCCGGTACCGTGGAGGCAATGGCCGGAAGCACCGTCGCCGACCTCGTCGGCCGTGTGCTCGCTGGCCGCTACCGCCTTCTTGGAGCCATCGGCTCGGGCGCGAGCGGACGCGTGTACGTGGCCGACGACGTTCGCCTTCGCCGTCGTGTCGCGGTGAAGGTGCTTCATGCTGCCCTCGCGGAGGACGCCGGGTTCCTGCGCCGGTTCCGTACCGAAGCGCAGCTCGCCGCCTCCCTGCACCACCCGAACGTGATGGCGGTTTACGACTGGGGTGAGGACGGAGTTCCGTTCATGGTCCTCGAGCTCCTCGCCGGTGGATCACTGCGGGCGATGCTCGACCGTGGCAATCGCCTCACGCCGGCTCAGACCGCGCACGTGGGCAACCAGGTTGCGGGGGCGCTCGAGTACGCGCACAGCCGAGGCCTCGTCCACCGGGACATCAAGCCCGCGAACTTGTTGTTCGACGAGCACGGCATCGTGCGGGTCGCGGACTTCGGGCTGGCCCGCGCGCTGGCGGAGGCGAGTTGGACGGAGCCGGCGGGCACGGTGCTCGGAACCGCGCGGTACGCCGCGCCCGAGCAGGCAACCGGCGCGCCGCTCGACGGCCGGGCCGACATCTATGCACTCGGGCTGGTGATGGTCGAGAGCGTGACTGGTTCGGTGCCACTGGTGGGTGACTCACCGATGGGCACGTTGGGACTCCGCCAGGCATCGGCGATCGATGTGCCCGAGGCGATGGGTCCACTCGGCGCAATCGTGGCCCGCGCGTGTGCGGCCGAGCCAGACGCTCGGTACCTCAACGCTGACGACATGCGGGCTGCGATTGCGGAAGCGGTCGAGGTGCTCCCGCCGCCCGGCCCTCTCGTGTTGGCCGGCCTCGGCGACGTTGGCGACGATCCGCACCCCACGCAGGTCGTGCGCCCACAGGCGGCATCACCGCTGTTCGACCAGGATCAGGCGACCGGTGCGAATGCGACGCGGCCGTTGCCGGTCGCGATCGCGCGCGTTCCCCGTCGGTCTCGTTCGGGCGCACCGCTGGTGCTGGGGATGGTGATCGTCCTGGCCCTCGCGGCCGTTGGTTTCGTGGTGGCGCGGCCATCGGCCGGACCGGCGGCACCGGTGCCGCTCCTGGTGGGCAAGAACCGCCCCGATGCTCAGAGGATCGTGGCCTCGAAGTTCCTGATCGTTACCGAGTACCGCCGGAACGATGATCCGAAGGGATACATCTTTGCCCAGCGTCCCGCGCCGGGAGCCTTCCTCGCCGAGGGATCGGCGATTCACATTCTCATCTCGCAGGGTCTCAAACCGGTGGCTATCCCAGCCGTCGTCGGCAAGACCGAAGCCGAGGCGACGGCGCTCCTCGATCCGCTGTTCTTGCCGCACAAAATTCCGACGGCGAACGAAACCGTGCCGGCGGGCCAGGTCATCAAAACCAAACCGAACCAGTTTGCCCAGCCCGATTCCGCGATCGACCTCTACGTCTCCACCGGCCCGAGACCGCGTGTGGTGCCGAACGTGGTCGACAAGTCCTATAGCCAGGCCGTGGAGTTGCTCCAGGTGGAGCAGCTCGGTGCGACTCGGATCGACGAGTTCAGCGACACGGTGAAGAAGGACGTCGTCATCCGCAGCGACCCGACCAGCGGAACCGAGGTACCGAGGGACACGCCGGTCAAGGTCGTGGTGAGTCAGGGCCCCGATCTGGTGGTGGTCCCGGACTTCAGCGGCAAGACCATCCAGGAAGCGACGGACCTCGCCACCACGTCGGGCGTCCAACTGGACATCCAGGGCACGGTGAACAAGACCCGCAAGGTTCTCGTTCAGACGCCGGCGGCCGGTAAGGAAGTTCCCCGCGGCACTGCGATCAAGATCGTCTTCTGATCTCGCGACGTGCTCGAGCGCCTCTGACGCGTTGCTCAGGTTGAGCATGGGGCCGACGGGGTGGGAATCCCACTCTGGGTGATGTGTGCGGATCCCACGCTTCGTGAAGCTTGGTCCCCTCTGCGCCGGACAAGTACGCGGAACACAACGGCTTGTGTGTCTTATTTGCCCACGTAGGGTGGTGGAAATAGGCCGAAGGCCCCCTTTGATCGTTGGCCCAGCATCTCGATAATGACTGCGGAGAGTGAACTCCAGTCTGGGGTTGCTCCGGAGGAACGAGATGCGTAGGCCCGCACGAGGAGCAACGACCCACCCGACGCTGACGCGGCCCGGTATGGGATACGGCCGCCCGTTGCGGCCGACACCGATCCCGGCGGATCGGACCGAGTTCCTCGCACAGCTCGATGCCTTTCTCCTGGACGAACACGAATCCCGTGAGCCCGTGGATCGGTCCTCGGTCACATCGCTCGACTCCCGGGCGTGAACGGAGACTCACACTCCTAATCTGCGCCGATGCCGGCTGCGGAAACCCCTGCGTTCGTCGGGGAGGCTCCGGGCGGCGATGAAGTCCCGGTCGTCGGTTGGCCGTTTCTGTTCGAACACCGACTGACGCGCCTCCGGGGCGGCGACCGTTCGCCCTGGTGGGTGCTCGTCGCAGTTCTGACCGGGCTGTTCGCCACGGGCTTCAGCATCACAATCCTTGCGGTGTCGCTCCCGAAGGTCGCGCATGACCTGCACTCGAGTCCCGAAGACCTCACGTGGGTGGTGACGGGACCGCTGCTCGGACTCGCGCTCACGATGCCGCTCTTCGGCAAGATCGGCGACATGCGGGGTCACCGCCGCGTGTACCTGTTCGGCTTCGCGCTGTTCACGATCGGTGCTGCCGGTACGGCGTTCGCGTGGAACGGACCGGCGTTGATCGCCATCCGAACTCTCGGCTCGCTCCCTGGCGCAGCGATCGGGCCGGCGTCGATGGCGCTGATCATGCAGGCGTTCCCGGAATCCGACCGCGTCAAGGCCATGGGCTGGTGGTCGTTGGTCGGCGCCGGCGCGCCGGTAATCGGCCTCGTCGTCGGTGGTCCGGTGGTGGGTGCGCTCGGCTGGCGGGTGATCTTCATCGCGCAGGTCCCGCTCTCGCTCATGGCGCTGGCCTTGGCGGCCGTGGTGTTGCGAGAGACACCGCACCGAGACCGCGCGACTCTCGATCTTGCGGGCGCGACGACCTTGGCCGGCGCCACGGTGTCGGCTTTGCTCGCGCTCACGATCGGGTCGCGGGTCGGTTATACGAACCCGGTGGTGCTGGTACTGGTGGTCAGCGCGCCACTGTTGTTGTGGTGGTTCGTGCGGATCGAGGGCCGCACGACCGAGCCGCTCTTGCCGTTGCGGTTCTTTCGCGAACGCAACTTCAGCGCGTCGCTGGTTGCGCAGTTCTGTTCGAACTTTGCCTACATGGGGGGTTTCATCGTCACGCCCCTGCTCGTGCAGTCGCGATTTGGGTTCACGGTCGCCGCCACGTCGTGGGCGATGGCGTGTCGTCCGCTCACGTTCAGTCTGTCGGCGCCGGGTTCGGGGTACCTCGCCGCCAAGGTGGGGGAACGGCGCGCGGGCGTCACCGGCACGGCGTTGCTCGTCGCCTCGATGATCGTGTTCGTGTTGGCGGTCGTCACCGACACTGTCGGGTTGGTCTTTGCCGGGCTCGCACTGTCCGGACTCGCGATGGGGGCGTCCATGCCCTCGTTGATCACGGTGGTCGCCAACACCGTCGCTGTGACCGATCTTGGTGTTGCGAACGCGGCCCAACAGATGGTCGGCCAGATCGGGACCGTTGCGGGTATCCAGCTGCTGTCCACGATCAACGGCGGGTCAGCGGACGCGATGCCCTTTGCCGCGGCCTACCTCGTCGGGGCCGTCGTCGCGGGAGCTGGCGTGGTGGCCGCCGGATTCATCTCGGCGTCGCGGCGGGTCGTACCGCTCCGAGTGGCTGACGCGGCCTGAGGGTCGAGACCGAGTTCGTTGGCCCGACGTCGGACCAACGTTCAGTCTCGCAGCATCCAGGACGTCCTTTCGGGGATCGGTCTGGCTTCGTCATCACTCTGATCGCACTTGATCGTGGGAGTGCGCTTCTCGACCGGGTTGATCCGAACGGACTATGGCGCGTCGAGCGGCGGTGCACCAACGGAGATGAGATCGCAATACCAGACGAGCACGAGCGCGACGACGGCACCACCGATCAGGACTGCGGTGATGCTGATCGGTCCGATCGGGAGGCCCCAGAGATGACCCTTGACGAGGTAGCCACCCACGAGAACTCCGAGCGGAACGGTGCCGCCGAAGCTCATGATCCAGAGCGCCATGATGCGCCCGCGCACCGCGTTCTCAAGGTGCGCTTGCAACACTTGCGAGAGGCACGTGATGACCATGAAGTACGCGAAGCCGAGCATCGCGACCGTCGGGAACGCAAGCGTGACGTCTCGAACCAGCGCGAACGCCGTCAGCAGAAACGCAAATGCGAAGAGGGCGCGGCGCATGATCACCGGCTTGGAGTGCCCGGCAAGGTAGGTGCCGACGCTGATCGCTCCGAGCGCGGCTCCAAGTCCGAAGGCGGCGTACAGATAGCCGTAGGTCTGACTCTTCTCCTTGATCCCGAGGTTCGCGGCGGCGATCTCGGGCATCAGCCCGACGAACATTAGGGAAAAGAACGAGAAGACGAGCATCGTGATCAACACCCGTCGGATGAGTGGATCTCGGCGGGCGATGTGGAAACCGGAGAGCAACTTCTCGATGGGGCGACCTTCGACCGGATTCGGGTTGCGCGCGTCGAAACGGGCCAGCGCGAGTCCGGCCACGGCGAAGAGATAGGTCCCGGCGTTGATGGCGAACACTGGTGCGGCACCGAAGAACGCGTAGAGCGGCGCGCCAATGGCCGGTCCGATGACGCGCGAGAGGTTCATCTGAACGGACTGCAACGACACGGCACCCGGCAGGTCCTCGCGTGGCACCAGCGTCGGCAGGATCGCGCCCATCGCCGGTGCGCCCAGCGCGTTGACGATGCCGATGGCAAGGACGCAAGCGAAGATCGCTGTCGTGGATGGGTGGTCGATGGCGGCGAGGCCGGCCAGTCCGAAGGACAGGACGAGTTGCAGTACCTGCATCGTGATCAGGTAGCGGCGACGATTGACCATGTCGGCGATGACGCCGCCGATCTGGCCGAGAAACAGCAGCGGGCCGAGCTGGGCGAAGTACAGGAGGCCGACGTATCCCGGATCCTTGGTCAGCCCGTAGGCGAACTGGCCGAGGAGCACGTTTTGCATCCACGTGCCGACGTTCGACATGAAGGTGCCGCTCCACACCAACCGGAAGTCCCGGTGGCGCAGCGCAGCTTGGGCGGTTCCCCGACGAAGCGCGCGGTCGCCGTCGACCAGCGCGTCGGTGCCGTCGTCGGCTTGAGGATCGTGCGGGCGCCGAAAAGCCATCAGCGTCGCACCCTACGAGAGCGCCACCTCGAGTCTCACTTCGGCGTCAGCAGCGCCGCTGACGCCAGCGCTGGTGACGCCAGAGCGTGAGAAACGCGGAGAGGGCGAGCGGATAGGTGCCTCGCGCGCAGCCGATTTCCGCTCGCCCGTGGCCCGAGCGGCCCGTGAACGGAGTGAACATGAGCGGGAGACCGGTTCGGTCGTTCGACGACGCTTGGACCTTCCGGGCGGATCTTTAGGCAGTCATTTCCTGGATGGCGTCGGTAAGGGCCTGGTTGCCGCCGGGGCCGCCGCCTTGTTGGGCCATCATCAGCTTGGTCATGTCGCCCTGCACCTTGACCTTGCCGGCCATGAACGCCTGCATGCCGGCCTGCTGGTTGCCCGAGATGAACACGTCTTTGGCGGTCGCGTAGTCCGTGGTGAGGGTGACGTCCGCGCCCTCGGCGTGGCCCTGGCCCATCTCGGCTTTGCCGTCGATCGCACCCATGTGCATCTGGCGCTCGCCCCACGGCGTGTCGGTCACCACCATGTTCAGCATCATGCTCGTGGTCGCGGGTGCATCCGCACCGTGCTCGGCCATCAGGGCTGTGACGGCGCTGAACCACTCGTCGGACAAGAACTCGGACTTCGACACGGGGGCCTCCTGCGGCGCGGCCGCAATCGTCGGGACTGCTCGGTCCGGGAGATTATCGAGGGGCCGTGCGGTGCGTCGACCACCCGACGGACTCCGGAGCGTTCACAGCTCGCCGTCTACATTTCTGCGATGGCCGACAGCGCGCGCGCAGAACGCATCGCGACCCACGAGCGCAACCCCAAGTGGCAGAGTGCACCACTGCTGATCGACATGGCGATCTGTATCAACTGCGACACGTGCATCCGCCATTGCCCGCCGCAGTTCGGCGCGATCTTCAACCACGGGATCGACGTCGTCATCCTTCCCGAGCTCTGTTCAGGGTGTGGCAAGTGCCTGCCACCGGTCTGTCCGGTCAACTGCATCTACGAAGACCCGGAGTGGAAGCCGTCGCCCGAAGACTGGTGGGTGTACCCCGGCCGCAAGGACGATCCGTACCGGTAGTGGTTCCTCGGTGATATCATGAGATATCAGGAGGTGGCGATGACTGACATCTTGATCCGAGACGTGCCTGCCGCAGTCGTTGCCGCGATCGACACGAAGGCTGCGCGAGTTGGGCTCTCCCGAAGCGAGTACCTGCGCAGAACACTCGACCGTGAGCGCCGATCGCAGACGATCTCCGTGTCGGTCGACGATCTCGCCGTCTTTAGAGAGTCGTTCCCTGACCTCGACGATCCTGAGGTCATGGGTGGCGCCTGGCGATGACCGAGTGGCTGATCGACAAGTCGGCGCTTGCGCGCCTCGCAGCGAGCCCCGACGCCGAGCAGTGGTCGTCCAACATCGAACGCGGACTCGTGCGGATCGCCACCGTGACGCTGCTCGAGGTTGGCTATTCCGCCCGCACCGCCGACGAGCTGCGTGCGGGACACGCTCGGCCGCCGCTGGCATCGATGCCCGTTGAGTACCTCACGCCGACCATCGAGGATCGGGCCGTCGAGGTACAAACGCTTCTTGCGGACCGGGGTCACCGCCGTGCACCGGCGATTCCCGACTTGCTGATCGCCGCGATTGCGGAACTCGCGCAACTCACGGTCTTGCACGTCGACAAGGGCTACGAACTCATCGCGGCCATCACGAACCAGGCGGTCGAACGCGTGCGGGTCGGCTGAGCGACGCGAATCCCGTGGGACTGACCGGGTCGATTGGCTCCGGGGCTCGACGGATGCCACTCATAGACTCGCTCGCTCATGGCTGATCCCATCTCACCTGCCGACGTTCACCACGTCGCCAAACTCTCCCGGCTGGCGCTCACCGACAACGAGGTCGAGCACCTCGCTCGCGAGCTCGGTGGCATTCTCGGGCACGTGGCAGATATCGAAGCCCTCGATCTCGACGACGTGCAACCGACCGCGCACCCGTTGCCGCTTGAAAACGTGTTCCGAGCGGACGAGGTGCGCCCGTCGCTCGATCGCTCCGAGGTGTTGGCGCAGGCCCCGGCCGCAGAGGACGATCGGTTCCGAGTGCCACGCATCTTGGGTGAGGCACCGTGACTGCGATCCAGATTGCCGACGCGGTCCGCCGGGGCGAGCGAACCGCGCGCTCGGTCGTGGAGGGCTACCTCGCCGCGATCGACGCGCGCGAGGCCGAGATCCACGCGTGCAACACCGTGCTCGCCGACTCGGCTCTCGCCGCGGCAGATGTAGTCGACGCGGCCGTCGCACGTGGGGAGGACCCTGGCCCGCTCGCCGGCGTGCCGGTTGCGCTCAAAGACAACCTCTGCACGCGCGGGATTGCCACCACCTGCTCGTCGAAGATCCTCGACGGTTGGCTGCCGCCCTACACCGCCACCGTCGTCGATCGCCTGGTCGCCGCCGGTGGCATCCCGATAGCGAAGACGAACCTCGACGAGTTCGCGATGGGCTCGTCCACCGAGAACTCGGCGTTCGGGACCACCCGCAATCCGCACGACGTCACTCGAGTGCCCGGCGGATCCAGTGGTGGCTCCGCCGCCGCGGTTGCAGCCGGGTTCGCGCCGCTCGCGCTCGGCTCGGACACGGGCGGCTCGATCCGTCAGCCGGCCGCGCTCTGCGGTGTCGTCGGCGTCAAACCCACCTACGGCCTGGTGAGTCGGTACGGACTGATCGCGTTCGCGTCGAGCCTGGACCAGATCGGACCGTTCGCGCAGAACGTCGACGATGCCGCGCTGCTCCTCGAAACAATCTGGGGTCACGACCGGATGGACTCGACGTCGATCGAGTCCGAGCCACCGGCGCTCGGGAGGAGTGGCGACGTCTCGGGCCTGCGGGTCGGGATCGTCGAAGAACTCACCGACGTCGACGGCATCGCGCCTGAGGTTCGAGCCGCGGTCGAACGGGCGGCGGCGTCACTCAAGGCGGCGGGCGCGACCGTGGATCGAGTCTCGGTGCCGAGTTGCGCCTATGGCCTCTCGGCGTACTACTTGATCGCGCCGGCGGAGGCGTCGTCCAACCTGGCGCGCTATGACGGTGTTCGGTACGGCTTACGGGCCGACGGTGTGGACGTTGCGGACATGAACGCGAAGACGCGCGCTGCCGGATTCGGGCCGGAGGTCAAGCGCCGGATCATGCTCGGCACCTACGCACTTTCCGCGGGCTACTACGACGCGTACTACGGCAAGGCGCAGAAGGTCCGCACGCTCATCATCCGGGACTTCGCCGCCGCCTACGAACGCTTCGACGTGTTGCTCTCGCCGACCGCGCCCACTGAGGCGTTCGAGATCGGTGCGAAGACGGCCGATCCGCTCGCGATGTATCTGTCGGACGTCTGCACGATCCCGACGAACCTCGCAGGTCATGCGGCGATGAGCGTTCCGTTCGGTGTCGGTGCGGCGGGCCTCCCCATCGGCGTGCAGGTGCTCGCGCCGGCGCTCGGTGAGCCCGTGATGTTCCGCGCCGCGCGTGCCCTCGAGGCTGCAGCCCCGTGATGGTTCAAGCCCGACTACAAGAAAAAGTGCGTCAGCGCCCGGTTGAACACGTCGGCCGCTTCCCACTGCAGGAAATGTCCGGCGCCGGTGACCACGAACGGGCCGATGCACTCGTCGAAGGCCACGGCGCAGCGGGCAGGAAAGCTCGTCGGTACAACCTGGTCCTCAGGCCCGTACAGCACGAGAGTGGGGACCGGGTTGGTTTCGAGAAAGCGCGGCATGTCCTTCATCGGCCGTCCGCCGGTCGAACTCTCATAGATGCCGAAGCTGGCGCGGAGCTTGACCGGGTCCGCGAACGGCTCGGTCATGAAGTCCACGACGTCGGGCGTGAACGCGGTCGGCGCACCCCACAACCGATGCCCGTACATGCCCGCGATGTACGCGCGGCGGCGCGTGGGCGTGTCCAACTCGGCGGCGAGTGCATCGGCGTCGGTCGCCTGGCGAATGAAGTAGTCCGCGGTTGCACGCACGGCGCGGTCACCGTCGGGCGGGATGCCGGCGGCTTCGTACTCACCGTTGCGCAGCACCGGATTGAGGGTGTTGAAGTAGCAGAGCTTCGGGACGAAGCCGGGGTATCGGAGCGACAAATCGTAGACGATGGGACCGCCGGCGTCGCCGGCGGCGGCGAAACATTGGTCGTGACCCAGCTCCTCGTGAGCCAGCGCGTACATGTCGATCGAGAACGCGGCGACGTCGTAGAAGCCGTCGGGCGCAACGTCGCTGTCACCGAAGCCGCGCAGGTCCGGTGCGATGACCTCGAAGCCCGCCGCGACGAGCGGCTCCACGTTGCGCCACCAGATGCGCCGCGTCTCCGGCCAGCCGTGAACGAGCAAGAGCGGCACGCCGCCGATGCCTTCGCGCAGGTACGCGAGCGTCGCGCCCGTCGACAAAGTGGCGCGATGAGTCGCGAACCGTTCCGGATCCAGGTTGTCGTTCATGAGTCAGGAGTGTGACATGTCGGACTACGAGGCGGTGATGGGGCTCGAGGTACACGTCGAGTTGGCGACGGCGACCAAGTTGTTTTGTGGGTGTCGGAACGAGTTCGGGTCTGAGCCCAACACCAACATTTGTCCGGTGTGTCTCGGCCTGCCGGGCTCATTGCCGGTGTTGAACGAGCGCGTCGTGGAGTTCGCGTTGCGCATCGGCGAGGCGTTTCACTTCGACGTGCCGGAGCGGTCGATCTTCCACCGCAAGAACTACTTCTACCCGGACATGCCCAAGGACTTCCAGACGTCGCAGTACGACGCGCCGATCTGCTCCGACGGCTACCTCGACGTCGACGGTGTTCGCATCGGCATCGAGCGCGCCCACATGGAAGAGGACACCGGCAAGACCACGCACGTCGGAGGTGGCGGCCGGATCCACGACGCCGATCACAGCCTGGTGGATTACAACCGCGCCGGGGTACCGCTCATGGAGATCGTGAGCCGTCCGGACATTCACACTTCGGAGCAGGCCAAGGGATACGTCACCGAGCTGCGCGGCATCCTCGAGTCCATCGGCGTCTCGGACGTGAAGATGGAAGAGGGCTCGATGCGCGTCGACGCGAACGTGTCGGTGCGACCCGTCGGAACCGAGACGCTCGGCACGCGCGCCGAGATCAAGAACATGAACTCGGTGCGGTCGCTCGGCCGCGCGATCGAGTTCGAAATCGAACGCCAGGTCGAGTTGATCGAGTCCGGCGGTCGGGTGGTGCAGGAGACGCGTCACTGGGACGAGTCCGCCGGTGTCACGCACGGGATGCGGTCGAAGGAAGGTTCCGAGGACTATCGCTACTTCCCCGAGCCGGACCTCGTGCCGGTGGCGCCCACGGACGCGATGCGCCTTGTGGCGCGCGATTCGGTGCGTGAGCTTCCGGCCGCCCGCCGCGTTCGCTTCATCGCCGACTGGCGAATCTCCGAGACCGACGCGCGGACGTTGCTCGAAGCTCCGGGCCTCGCTGATTTCGCGGAGGCGACCGTTGCGGAAGGGGCGCCGGGGAAAGACGTCACGAACTGGCTGAACGGTGATGTGCTCGGTTACCTGAACGAGACCGGTCTCTCGCTGGCGATGGTGCCGCTGACGCCGGTCACGCTCGCGGAGCTCTGTGCGCTGGTTAGCAACGGCACGCTGTCCCGCAATCTCGCCAAGGATGTGTTGGCAGAGTGTTTGCGCGAGCCGAAACGTCCGGCGGACATCGTGGCCGACCGTGGACTCGCCCAGGTGAGCGACGAAGGTGAGCTCGGTGCGCTGGTCGACACGGTGCTGGCGGCGAATCCCGAGGCGATCGAGGAATACCGCACCGGCGACGAGAAGTTGGCGAAGAAGAAGCGCGGGTTCCTGATGGGTGAACTCATGAAGGCTTCGAAGGGCTCCGGCAACCCGCAGGTGCTCAACCGACTGCTCGACGAGAGGCTCAACTGATGGAGATCCCCGAGTTCGCGACCGACGACGGTGTCGAGCGAGTCCTCGTGGTCGTCGCCCACCCCGACGACATCGACTTCGGCATGGCGGGGTCGGTCGCCACCTGGAGTGATGCGGGCATCGAGGTGACGTATTGCCTCGTGACGAGTGGCGATGCCGGTGGCAACGATCGCACGTTGGCCCGGGCAGACATGGCGGTGCTTCGTGAAGAGGAGCAGACCATGGCCGCGAAGCAGGTGGGAGTCTCGGACCTGCGGTTCCTTCACTACCCGGACGGTCGTGTCGAGGCCACCCTCGAACTCCGGCGTGACATCTCGCGGGTGATCCGCCAGGTCCAACCCCAACGGGTGCTCTCGATGTCGCCGGAGCGGATGTGGGACCGGATCTACGCGAGCCATCCGGACCATCTCGCGTCTGGTGAGGCCACGGTCGCGGCGGTGTATCCGGACTCCCGCAACCCGTTCGCACATCCTGAGCTGCTGGCCGACGACGACCTCGAGCCGTGGACCGTTCCGCAGATGTGGATGCCGATCCGCGGTGGCGCGAACACCTACGTCGACATCACGGACAACTTCGACCGCAAGATCGCGGCGTTGCTCTCCCACGTGAGTCAGATCCCGGACGTCGAACGGATCGAGGCGATGCTGCGGGAGTGGGCCGCCGGGAACGCCAAGATGGCTGGTCTTCCTGACGGTCGATACGCCGAACTGTTCCGCGCGGTCGACACGCGCTGATCGGAGCGAGTCGCGATGAGCGGCTTGGCTGGGCGCCGCGGCCGGGCCCAGCAGTCAGTTCGTGCCGGCGTGCTCCACGATGCTCAGTCCCGTCACCGCGGGAAGTCCGGTGCGGGTCTTGCGCCACGTGATGCCCGAGTTCGATGACTCGTAGAGTTCGCCGCGTGGTGTCCCGAACGCCGCGTCGTTCCCGCGTGCGTCGAGCGCGTGACTCTCCACATTGCCGTCGATCCAGTCACTGACTCGATCGAAGCGTTCCGTTCCGTTCGCGTTCGTGCGGTAGATCGCGCTCTGCCGGCCGCGCGGACCTTCGGATGCACTCACGAGAATCCCGTCGTCGCTGGCAGCAACAGCCCGGCAATATGTGGCGTGAAGCCCGCGAGTATGCGCCCGCCAGTGCGCGCCGGCATCGTTGGAGACCAAGAGTCCGAGAGCACTTGCCGCCACCACCAAGTCCGTCCGGTCCCAGACGGCGCGGACCTGATGGACGTCATGGTGAATGTCGACCGTCGGGAACCACGAACGGCCCGAGTCCTCCGAACGGACGATCCCTCCGACGTGCACATTGGCGAGCAGGACGTTGTCGGGCGTTCTCGTGATCGAGCGCACTTCCGGTGGACCGCCCCACGGGGTGTACCACTCGTCTCGGTGCGGCGCGCGGTCGAAACTGTGGATCGCCTCGAAGCCGTCGGTACGGAACCGGAAGAGGTGTGCACCCTCGGTGCCCACGATCAGCCCGCCCGGCGCGTCGACCGCACACAAGATGCCCGAGGTGCGACCCATCTCGGTCCAGCCGCGGCTTCCGTGCCAGAGAACTTTCCGGCCGGCGGCGACCACCACGTCGTCGAAGATCCGGACCGGACCGGTGACGGTCGGCGCGCTCCCGACCCCAGTCTCGAACAGGCCCTCAGCGGTGGCGATCCGTAGGTTCATGGGACTCCGGACGACGTCGGATCCAACTCGTCGGCGTGAATGCGGAAGGCCTTGAGGACTTCGACCCACACTGCGGGGTCAGCTGCGTACGGAGCGTTGGTTGCGACCCGATTGACGACGCCGACGCTGCGCCGTGCGAGTTCTCGGCCGCAGTCGTCCGGCGTGCCGCGCACTGCGATCAGGTCGAAGAGTTCGTCGTCGACGAGGGTGACCATCGAATCCCAATCACCGGTCTTCGAAAGGCGGTTGAACTCCGGCTGAAGCTCGCCGCGATCGTGGTGGTCGAGGACCGGTCGATAGGCCGGGGTCGACGCGTAGAACCCGATCTGCGCGCGGGTCGCGTACTCGGCGGCGGCGCGTGCTTCGTCGTTGATGCCGGTGGCGATCATGACCGGCCACGAAATCTCGTAGCCGGGCCCCGCGCCGCGTTCGCCGGCCCGGAGTGCGGGAAGGGTGACGGATTCGAGATAGCTCGGCGTACTGAAGGGATGGACGAAAAAGCCGTCGGCGACCTCGCCGGCGACGCGGGTCATGGTCGGACCGACACCGGCGAGGAAGATGCGCGGCGGTCCGCTCGGCGCCGGCTCAGGCGTGAAGAACGGTGTCATCAAGGTGTGGTGGTAGTAGGTACCGTCGAACGCGAGCGGGGTGCCGTCCTGCCAAGTGGCGAAGATCGCCCGAAGGGCGCCGACGAACTCACGCATGCGGGCCGCCGGATGCGACCACGTCATCGAGAACCGCTTCTCGATGTGTGGCTTGATTTGGGAACCGAGCCCGATCACAGCCCGGCCTCCCGATGCCGCGTTCAAGTCCCACGCCAGATTGGCGACCGTCATCGGATTCCGGGCGAACGCGATCGCAACGGCCGTCATGAGTTCGACGCGTTCGGTGTGCTCTGCTGCGAGCATCAACGGCAGGAACGGGTCTCGGGGGCCCTCGAAGGTATAGAGGCCGTCGAAACCGTCGGCCTCGACCCGGCGCGCCATCGCCGGAACCTGATGCAGGGCGGCAGCAACGAGTGGCGCGTCAACCTTCATGGCGCGGACCGTAGCGAATCTGGACCAAGGTCATCGCACCCCGCCACGTACTGTTCACGTCATGAGTGAAGCGGACGAGTCGAACCTTGGGTCATGGGCCTCGAAGCGGCGCAGGCCGTCAGGCCCGCCGATACGGCGGCCCGCGCCGAAGGCGCAGGAGCGGAACTGATGAGTGACATGAAGCCGATGAGCCATGAGGTGACCGACGGCATGGAGCGGGCGCCGGCCCGGGCCATGTTGCGTGCCATCGGGATGACCGA
>JANYJV010000095.1 GCA_025361725.1 Acidimicrobiia bacterium
CCGCCGTCGACACCACCCGACCGAGCAGTTCGTCAGTTCGACGGTGTGACCGCCGCAGGCGCGGGAGTGGTGGTCCCACCGCCGGTCGCAGCCGCCGCGATTCCGGCGCTACCGATCATTGGCCGGCCGCAGCAGCGGCCAAGATCCATTTCTTCGATGCACTCGCCATGAGGTCCTTTCGTCGGTCTCCGCACGGCGCGGAAACGTGTTGCCATTCCACGTGATCCGAGTACGAGTTCCGCGGGATCGACGCGAGAACCGCGTCAGAAGTCCACCGAGATCACTGTGGTGAGAAAGGCTCCGCCGAATACTGAAGTGGCCGTCCCGAATGTGGACGGAGTCGAAGCATCGCGGCGCGGGCGAATCGATCACCGTCGAGTGCGTTCCCTGACGCGACGTCGAGCACCCCCGACTCGCAGGCCGCGCGGTGCCGTTCCGATTCGCCGCGTTTTATCGAACGGCGCCGGTGGCGCCCGCCGACCTGAGCATGAATCGGAGACAAACTGGGAACTCGCGATTCCAAAACGGCCAGCTATGAACCCCCCGCGCGATCACTCGCCGATACGACTGACCGGAACGCTGCAACACATCCGCGTACGCGCGCGACTCACGTACCGACGGGTGATCGGAGCGGCCGGCAATCAGCAGCGTCCGGGGTCCGTCGCGCCGCGACTGCCGGAGCGGGTTGGCGGCGCTGCGGATCGCGGCGTTCTCGTGGGCGAAGGCCGAACCCTGCGGCGTGAAGTTGCCACTCATGGCGCACACGCTGTCGTATCGAGCCGGGATTCGCGAGCCGAGGTAGGCCGCTCCATAACCACCGTCGGAGAGACCGGTCACACCCCAATGACCGTTGGTGCGATAGTTCCTGTTCAACCAGCGTTGTAGGTCATCGGAGACGGCGGTTCCGAGTCGCTGCCGCGAGGTGTCGGCGAACGCACCGTCGGAGACAACGGGGCCGTGACCATCAGGCGCGACGCCGATGAACGCGGGCATCCCAGGGAGCGCGGCGGCGGCAACCGGGTTGAAGCCAGTCATGATGTCGGCCGGTGATCCTGGCTTGCCGTGCAGCATCTCGATGACGGGGTATCGGCGCCGCGTCGCGTCGTAGCCGGCGGGGAGGACAACGAACGCCTGGCGTGTGCCACCAATCGACGGCGTGGGATAGCTCACCTGGATGACCTGAGCGCCCGCTGAGGTCGGTGCCACGCTCGCTCCGGCGACGACTGCACCAGTCGCGGAGGTGATGAGCAGCGCGACGACCACCGGGAGCGTCCAGGCGGCGTTCGGCGGACCGGACCGGCGGAACCGGCGGCGTATCGCACCAATCGGCGCGGCGCCGAGGGCGTGCCCGAGTCCATACCCGACGACGAAGCTTCCCACATGCTCCCAGTCGGCCAGCTGATGATGGAGGACCAGCCCCCCGATGACCCAGACGATCGCGAACCAGCGGACTCGCCGCATCCCGAGTACAGCGACGAGCGCACCACCGGCACCCGCCGTGACCGCGGACGCGCCGTAGTCGAGGGTCGAGAGAGTGCGACTCGCGAACGCGATGCCGAGTGACGACCCAATGCCCAATGCACCAGCGACGAGCAGTGGCCCGGCGAACGCACTGACCACCATCACCGCGACCGCGCGTCGACTGCCGGCGATCATTTCGTACAGCCCCAGCATGAAGGCGAGCGAGAGTGCAATCGATACCGCCATGAATGGGTCTCGGGTCAGGAACTGGCTGGTGACGAGGGTGCTCCAATGGCCCATCGAGAGCGCCCGACCGCTGAACCCGTAGCGGAACGCGACGTCGAGCGGGAGTTCGCGGGAGAACACTTGAAGTCGGATTGCGGTACCGATGACCGCGGCCATGGCCGCGACTGTGACCAGCGGTGAGTGCACGCAACGACCGCGCACCGCGGTGAGCGTCCGGCTCACCCGTTCATCCATTGCGGCGGAGTGCCTGCCGAATCCCACCGGGACAGTATGCGCTCGCAACGGCCATCAAGGCACCCGGCGTTCGCAACGGTGACGGAGCGACGAGCCAGAGGGGCTCCCACGTGGGTGCAAACTTCTCCTTGTACCGGCGCAGCGTTACCGTCGGATAGACCCGCTCCGAGACCGAGCCATGCGAGAGCGGAACCGCGCCCAGACTCGCGCGCTCGACCCCGGCGGCCGCGAACTCGAGCAGACTCTCACCGATGAGCAGGTCCATCGTCGGATTCGGAGCGTCCGCCGATCTCCGCATGATGTCGAGCACGCGAGCGTGTCCGTCGTCATAGGTTCGCCAGGTCACGAAACCGGCGACCTCACCGGCTTCAGTGATCGCGACCCGACACTCGACGGCCCGGGTTGGGTCCGGGTCGAACCGCCCGAGGGTGAACCCCATCTCCCCGCCGCGCTTGGTGCTCAGCCATTCGTCCGATACTGCGGCCACTCCGCGGCCGAGGGCCTCGGAGAACGGAACGATCTTGAGACCGGCGCGTCGGGCCGAGGTGATGCTGTGGCGAAGGCTCGCCATTCGCTTGCCGGCCAGGGAGAACGTGGACAGATCGATCTGCGCGTCGTCGGCGATCCGAGTGGCGTGCAGCCCGCGTGTCTCGTACGGGATCGGGTCGGGCAGTGCGGCGAACACCGGCCTGCGTCCGGCCGACCGAACCTGGTCCATCAGGCTGTCGAGGGCGTCAGACTCAAGTCCCGGTGGGGCGACGATGCCAGTAGGGAACACTGCCCGCCGTCCGACCGGCTCGTACCCGGCAACGCCACCGCCCGCGAGGCGAAGCACGGTACGGCCCGGCTCGGTGTGAAACGGACTCACCGGGGATCGGCCCCAGCGCCGCACCGTCTCCTCGACATCGAGCTCCGTGTCGACCGGCGGCCGAAAGAGCATCGGGGCCTTCTCGGATGGGAAGTTCATGGGTACTTGGATTGTCGTCATGCTCTGACTATGCGACGCCGGAGCTTGCAGTTCGCTGAACGGTGAGCGACGAACGTCTCATCACCAACCGTGGCGTGCGGCTCCAGCCACAAGACATCGAGCCCACCCGCAGACCAGTCGGCGGCACAACGGTGCGGTCTCGGACCGTTCGCGGGGCGGCTGACCGGCGTCAGCACCAGACCCGACCGGTCGGAGGGCGATTGCCGAGCACCACCCCTCGGTCCAAGGTGCCTGGCGCTTCGAGATCGAACGGACCGGCATGTCTCGCCGTACGCCGAGGGGCCGCCGGTCGGCCAAGGCCGTGAACGCTTCGTCGAAGCCCAGCCGCCGTGCGCCCAACGCCCAGAACCGCAACGTCGCTCCGACGAGGACCGATCCGAGGGGGACCAGGCGGTCGGCCCGCAAACGTTTCCGAAGCCTCACGTCCGCCACCGCGCCGGAGCGCCGATCGGTGGAGAATCCCCAGGCATCACACGCGGATGAGCACGTCACGCCGCAGGATCTTCAGAGCGATCGCGCCGGGAAGGATGGGGAGCCAGTAAGTGATCAGGCGGTAGGTGAGGACCCCGGCCACTGCCGGAGCGGCAGCCGCGCCGAAGGCGATGAGGCCGGCGACCAGGGCCGCCTCGAGTGCCCCGAGTCCGCCGGGAGTCGGGGCGGTGGAGCCAATAGCCGAGCCGGCGAGGAACACCGCGAGCAGCTCGAGGACCGAGAGGTGCACGCCACAGGCCGATGCCGCAACCGCGAAGGCGAGCCCGTGACCAAGGGTGACGCCAACCGTTCCGACCACGAGGTGGCCGAGTCGGCGAGGGTCCAACCACAGGGGCGTGACTGCAGCCCACAGCTCACGCGCGGCGGCCGTGATGCGGGCTCCGTATCGCCGGGCAAGGAGGGCCCCGACCGCGGTCGCGAGCACCAGCCCGACGAGCAATGGCATCGCCGACGGGATAGGTATCGTCGCTCCACCGACCGGCTGACCCACGAGCCCCAGCACCACAACAGTTGCGATCACATGGACGACGAATGATGCTGCCGAGGTGACACCCACTGCCGCCACTGCTTGGGTGCGGGTCGCACCGTCACGTTGGAGATAACACGCGTTGGTCGCCATACCTCCGAGTCCAGCCGGTGCGAGCCGGTTCGTACAGGCCGCCGCGAGCTGCACGGCCGTGGTTCGGCCGAACCGCAGGGACCGGCCGGAAGCCGCGGTGATCGCGACGGCCGCAGCGGCATAGGTCGCGGCACCGAGCAGCCCGGTGAGGATCAGCCCGGCCGGGTTGGCATGGACGGCGGCGCGGAATCCTCGTCCGAGCGTTGGCGCCTGCCGGACGAGCAGAACCGTCCCGATCACGACGACCGCCACGATGACCACTTGCCGCGCCCGTTGCGTCACACCGTGCCAGTCCACGGCGATCAGCGCGGCACGGCGGGCCTGCCCGACGGGCACGATGGTCGCGGTCATGGTCATGGGGTGGATGGAGAAAGTTGTTGAGTCGTTTGCATGACCCGAGTCAAGAAGATCGGCGCTGACCGAACGCTGAACGCGGGCACCGGACCGCTCCGACTCCGCTCACCCCGAGATCACCGGCGACGGGTCTCGGCGCGATCCGAACAGCACCCGGTCGAGCAACACGAACTGCAGAATCCACAACACACCGAAACCGCCGAGGTGACCGACCAGGATCGTCGCGGTTCGCATCACCGGGCTCAGGTGCGTGTGCGCCGCCCACGACGCCGCCATACCGACCGTCACCGTGGAAAGAGCGAGTCCGCAGAACGAGAGGACCCAGAACGGCAGAACCTCTCCACGGTGTGGCCGATCGGGTCGATCAGGGTAGGCATAGCGTCAAGATGACAGGCCCTCGCTGAACAACTGTTGAAGGCGCGGCCCTGGGGGGACTGCTCGGCGTCGCCCTCGGAGCGTCAGATCAACGCCGCATCGGTCCGTGGAAATCGGATGACGAAACACGCACCGGGTCCGTCGGTCTCCACCGTGATCACACCACCGTGCACGGTCACAATCTCCCGGGTGATCGCCAGGCCGAGGCCGGTGCTCGCGCCATCGCGGGTCCTCGCATCGTCGATGCGTCCGAATCGTTCGAAGATCCGCGTTCTGTGTTCGATCGGAATTCCGGGCCCGTCGTCCACGATCCGGACCTCGGTCATCGAGTCCGTCTCGAACACCGCGATTGAGACTCTTTGGTTCGCGTGACGTTCAGCGTTGTCCATCACGTTCCGCAGCGCGCGGCGGAGCTGATCGGGGTCCCCGAACACCTGACCACCCGACACTCGGCTCACGTCCACGCTGATCCGCCCGAGAGTTCGGATGCGTTCGGCCTCGTGCAGGACGAGGTCGTCGAGATCCACCGGCATGACGTGCACCGTGTCGACGCCGGCTTCGAGGCGAGCGAGCGTCAGCAGATCGTCGACGAGACGTTGCATCTCCGTGACCTCGACCAGCGCCTCGTCCTCTCCTGCACGCCAGTTAGGTTCCGTCCTGGCCGCGAGATTCACCTCGAAACGCGCGCGGAGTGATGTCAGGGGACTTTGGAGCTCGTGGGATGCGTCGCTCACGAACCGTCGCTGCCGGTCGGCAGCGTCATCGAGGCGAGCGAGCATGGCGTTCATCGTCCGAGCCAGCTTTCCGACCTCGTCGTACGAGGCCGGTTCGGGTACTCGTCGGTGTAACTCGGTCTCGCCGATCTCACTCACCTCCGCACGAATGGCCTCGACCGGGCGGAGCGCTCGACCGGTGACGCGCCAGGTCGTCACCGCGACGAGGCCAATCAGCAGCGGGATGCCGATCGCGAGTAGTCGTTCCATTGACTGGGTCGCGTCGTCAACTGCCTCCGTGGTCTCGCCGGCATAAATCGTCACGCGACCGTTCGGGGTGGCGACCCCACGAGCAACGACCAGGAACCGGCTGCCGATCGAACCAACGGTTCGGTTGACGAGCACCGCGCTGCCGGGCGCCGGTTCGAGAGGAAGAACACGCAACTCGTTGCGCAGGTTCTCGCTCGCAGCCAGCACCTTCCCATTCGCGCCAACGACTTGGGTGAAGGCGTCCTCCTCTCGAGCCGCCGTCAGGTCCTTGGGCAGCCGCTGCCCACGTGCGAGCGCGGCGATATCGGAAGCGCGACCCGTGATACTTCGCTCAAGCCCGGCGGTGAGCGCTCGTTGCTGCACGACAACAAGCAGGATGGCTCCGGCGAGGAGTGCAACGGTCACCACCAGCGCGGCGAAGGCGGTCGTCCGGACTCGGACGGTGGCGAACCACCTACGCATCGGGATCGATGCGGTATCCCGCGCCTCGAACCGTCTGGATCGTGACGCGATCGAACGGCTCATCGATCTTGCGCCGTATCCGACGCACGTAGACCTCGACAATGTTGTCATCACCTTCGAACGCGAAGTCCCAGACGTGCTCCAGCAACGTGCGTTTGCTCACTGCGACCCCGACGCGATGCGCGAGATATTCGAGCACCGCGAACTCGCGCGGACTCAACGGGATTTCGATGTCGCCCCGGAGACACTGATGTGCCGCCGGATCCAACTTGAGGTCGCCGATCTCGATCGCAGCGGCCCGCTCCGCTCCCCCACGCCGGACCAGGGCTCGCAAGCGCGCCAGCAAGACCACGAAGGAGAACGGCTTCGAGAGGAAGTCATCCGCGCCGGTGTCGAGGGCCTCGGCTTCGTCGTACTCACCGCGTTTGGCCGTCAGCATCAAGATCGGTGTCCAGTTGTTCGCCTCGCGCAATGCAGCACAGAGCCGGAACCCGTTCAGACCGGGCAGCATCACATCGAGGACGATGACGTCGTATTCCTGCTCGGTGGCCATCCACTTTCCGTCGATGCCATCGAGCGCGACGTCGACGGCATAGCCCTCCTCCTCGAGCCCTCGCCGCACCGTCGCGGCAAGCCGCTTGTCGTCCTCGACCACCAAGATCTTCACCGTCGTCGCCTTCCGCTGCACTGAGTCGTACAACGGTAGTGACGAGGAGCTGAACAACCACTGAATCAGCGCTCACTCTTGATCCGGCGACCTCGCGCGAGAGGGCCGGGACCGCTCACCGCGGTCCCAGCCCTCTCGCATCAAGTCCGAAGGACTTGCTAGTTGTTGCCGGTCTGCTGGTTGTCGACCTGACCCGGAGGGTCCGCATGGCCGCCAGGACCATCCGCGTCGACTCCGGTCTCGGTCCCATCCTTGGCCTCAGTACCCGAGTCGGCCTTGTCACCAGCCGTTGGGGTGTCGGCCTTCTCATTTGGATCCGACGTCTCCACCGCACCCGGAACATCCGGAGTGGTCTGGTCGCCCTGTTGGGTCGTGTCCGTGTCCGTCGCACTCACCGGCTCCGGCGTCACAACATTCTTCACCGATGCCTTCGCGTGAACTGCGGGTGTCGTTGATGGCGACGCGAACGCAGCCGCCGAACCGAGTCCGCCGAATGCCAGAAGCACCGCTCCCGCACCGATCAGCTCGTCCTTCATGTTCATGGGTCTTCCTCTCTTGGGGGTTTCGGAGACCTGAGCATGCGTCAATGCACATTGTGAGAACGTGAAAGCACGCTGTGATCCAACGAAGAAGCGTTCTGAGCGCGATGGCCCGACGTATTCACTGGGTTGAGAAACTGCATCGATGTGCCGGATCGGACCTTCACCGCGGGAAGTCCGACGGTGGACAACGATCGGGGTCTGCTGGGTGCTCGCGATCTCCGGGTGCGCGAACGCCCGATCGGCCGGCCCGCCGACGCTGACAACCGGCTCGTGTCGAGGCGCCGACGACCGGACCGAGCGATCTCTGGGCGACGACACGGACCTGCGGCGCGTCCGTATCACCCTCGTGGACCGGCAGCGACCGACCCGCGCCGAGTCACCGCCCGAACCGTGCCGCGTGCTTCGTACCGACATTCGCATGCCGCTCCACCGGGTCGGGCCGCTGCCGCTGATCGTCGTCGCGCACGGATTCGATGGTGACCCGAGCTCGCTGGCACCACTCCTCGACGCGTGGGCTCGGCGCGGGTACGTGGTCGCGGCGCCGCGGCTCCCGACCACTGAGAAGGACGACGACGGCTCGTCCGCTCGCCAGGAAAGCATCGAGCAGGCGCGTGATCTCAGTTTCGTGATCAGCCGGCTCGTGGAAGCGAGCGTGCACCGCCGCGGCGGTGCGGTGTCGAACTCGATCGACCCCCAGCGGATCGGCGCGGCCGGGATGTCGCTCGGTGGCCTCGCCGTGTACGGGCTCATCTCGAACACGTGTTGCCGTGATTCGCGCGTCCGAGCCGCGGTGCTGATGGCGGCGGTTCGTCGTCAGTTCCCCGAGGGTCGCTACGGACCCAATCGCGCACCCGTCCTCCTGGTGCAGGGCGACAAGGACGGGGGGTATCACAACAGCGTCGACGCCTATCCCGAGCTCGCTTCCCCGAAGTGGTTCGTCACGCTGCACGGTTCGGGTCACGCATCGCCGTTCGAAGTGCCACCCGGACCGGAGGCGCCGCTCGTCGCGTCGACGACGAGTGACTTCTGGGACCAATATCTCGGCGGCCACCGCAAAGCCGCACAGAACATCGTGCGGACGGTTCAAGCCAGTCAGGGTCGGGCCGGGCTCCGGTTCGACGCGGCGCGCTGACTCGCGCGCGGCAAACGCGGGAACCGAACGTCAACGGTCGACCGCGGGCAGCACAATCGAGAATGTCGGTCGGGGGCCGGTCGCCAGCAGGAGCAAGCGACCCCCTTCAGCCTCGGCCAGCGAGCGTGCCAGCGCCAGACCGATGCCGGTCCGACCGGCGGTCGACACGCGACGTTCGAAGATCCGCTCCTTGTCACCGGTCACACCGGGACCTTCGTCCGAAACGTCGATGACCAGGCCCGCCGAGGCGGTGCGCGCCCGCACGGTGATCGCGCCGGTCCCGTGCCGGACCGCATTCTCGACGAGCACGTCGAGGATCTGGCGCAGCGCCCGCTCCGAGATCACCACGTCCGCAACCGTCGAAGCCACGCTCACCGCCAGCGGTCGGTCAACCGATGCGAGCCGGCCGTGCCAGTCGTCATCCAGCGTAGTGAGCACTGCCGCAAGATGGGCCCGAGCGTGAGTCGACGGATCTTCGCGCGCCAGGGTCAGGAGGTCGTCGATCGTGCGGTCCAGCCGATCGACTTCCTCGATCGCGGTATCGATCATCTGGTCGCGATCGGCCGTCGGGTCCAGCCGAGCCGCCTCGAGCGTCACCCGCAGGCTCGTCAACGGCGTTCGGAGTTGGTGCGAGGCGTCCTCGCTGAAGCGACGCTCGCGGCCCAACATCTCGTCGAGCCTGACGGCGGTGGCATCGAGCGCGCCGGCGACCGCATCCACCTCGGGCACACCACTGCGTTCGGTCCGCACCGTGAAGTCGCCGTCGCCGAGTCGGGTGGCGTAGCCGGCCAGACGATCGACGGGCCGCGCCAACCGACGGGACTGCCAGAGCGCGATCAGGCCGGCTACGAGCAGCACACCGATGGCGATCGCCGCCATGATCAGCAGCACGTCGCGGGTCCGATCGGTGACGATCGAAATCGGCACCGACACGCGAATCACACCGACGACGTGTTCGCCGCGCGTGAGCGGAGACCCGACGACGAGATGCCCATGGATCTCCCGGTCTCTGAGGTCGCCGCGCAACCCGGCGCGGACCGGCGCGTCGCCGCGCGCCG
The DNA here is from genome assembly GCA_025361725.1 of Acidimicrobiia bacterium. GTDB lineage: Bacteria > Actinomycetota > Acidimicrobiia > IMCC26256 > JAENVU01 > JAENVU01. Next base: position 9,614 of record JANYJV010000095.1, read on the forward strand.
GGCCGATCCCGGCGACCAAACGGAGGTCGCGCCCGTAGACACCGATCGAGCGCGGTCCCTGCCGCGGTGCGAACTCCACGGCATTGACCTTGTTCGGGAAGGACGCGGGGATCTCGCGGGCCGCCTCCGCTGCGGCGCGTTCGAGGCGAACGACTTCCTCTTCACGGTGGAGGTCACGAAACGCAATCGCGAGCGGTGCCGCGAACAACAGCACGGCGACCGCGGTGACACACACCATCGCAACCAGGATCCGGAGCCTCACGGCAGCTCGAACCGGTAGCCCACCCCGCGCAGGGTGGTGATGCGGCTCGGCGCTTCGTCGTCACCGACTTGCTCACCCAACTTCTTCCGCAGCGACGAGATGTGCATGTCCAACGTCTTGGTGGAACCGAACCAGTGCTCGTCCCACACCTCGGTCATGATCCGTTCACGAGTCGCGGCCACGCCGGCCTCAGCCATGAGGAACGCGAGCAGGTCGAACTCCTTGACTCGGAGTTCGGTCTCCACCCCGCCGACGGTGACTCGTCGTGCGTCGAGATCGATGCCGACGTCGCCCACCGAGAGCTGGCGCTGGTCATACGACGAGCGAGTGCGGCGCAAATGCGATCGGACCCGAGCGAGGAGTTCCGGGAGCCGAAACGGCTTGGTGACGTAGTCGTCGGCGCCGGCGTCGAGCCCGAGCACCACGTCCACCTCACTGTGACGCGCGGTCAGGATCACGATCGGGAGTTCGGAGTGACCAGCACGGAGCCGCCGACACACTTCGACGCCGTCGAGGTCGGGCAGCCCGAGGTCCAACAGGACCAGTTGCACTGGTTCGCGAGCCACGATTTCCAGCGCCGCGGCTGCCGTCGTCGCCCACTCGACCCGGAGCCCTTGGGCGGTCAATGCACCCTGCAACGCCCGGCCGATCGAGTCGTCGTCTTCCACCAGCAGGATCGTCGGCTCGCTCATCGCGCCCAGGGTAGGGGTGCGAGCCCGATCATCGATCCAAGGCGCCCAGATTTTGCAACTGGTTGACCGCAACGCGGGCCCCCCCTGACCCGCATCTTCGTACGTTTCCCAGGCGGATACGACCAAGGGAGCAACCATGGCATCACCGACGCTGATCATCGACCGGCCACCGAGACCGCGCCTCGAGCGGACGCGACCCGACGTCTCGGCTCAGCACCGAGTGCTCGTGGTGATCCCGACCTACTGCGAACGCGAGAACATCGAGACGGTACTGGCTCGGGTACGCGAGGCCGTCCCCCACGCCGAGATTCTCGTCGTCGACGACAACAGCCCCGATGGAACCGCCGACCTCGTCGACGGGGCTCGCGAACTGATGGGCAACATCCGCGCCCTGCGCCGCGAGTCCAAGGACGGGCTCGGCGCCGCGTACCGCGCTGGTTTCAGCTACGGCTTGGATCACGGCTACGACATCCTCATCGAGATGGACGCCGATCTCTCGCACGACCCTGCTGCGCTCCCCGCGCTGATCGACGCGGTCGAGCGGGGCGCGGATCTCGCGATCGGCTCTCGGTACGTCCCCGGCGCTTCGATCCCGAACTGGACACGGCGTCGGCGGGCCCTGTCCCGATACGGCAACGCGTACGCCGCGTTCATGCTGCGAGTACCAGTCCACGACCTCACGTCAGGGTTTCGGGCATTCCGGGCCGAGACGTTGCGAGGCGTCGATGTCGAGACGTCCCGCGCCACCGGGTACGCGTTTCAGATCGAACTCGCCGACCGCGTGGCCCTCGCGGGCGGCGCAATCGTCGAGCATCCCATTGCGTTCAACGACCGGACCGATGGCGAATCGAAGATGTCCACCCGCATCACGATCGAGGCCTTGGCCCTCGTCACGTGGTGGGGCATTCGTGGCCGAAGTGGCCGGCGCGCGGCGCTCTTCGCATGACCACCACCCTCGACCGCACCGCCCACCTCGCGCCGACGTCGCCGGGTCGGGCCCGACCCGGCCCAACCACCGCGCTCCCCGATACGCCGCCTGCCCCCGGCCGATCGCGCGTTGGACCATGGCTCGTGGCGATCGTCGCCATCGGAGCCGGGCTCCGACTCTGGGGGCTCGGTGCATCTCGCTTCGGCTACGACGAAGCCTTCACCGCGATCGCCGGCCGACTGCCGTTGGGCGGTCTCACTGATTTCATCACCCGACACGACTCGCACCCACCGCTCGACTACCTGATTCACGCGCCTCTCGCACGCGCCGGGGTCAGTGAGTTCTGGTTCCGATTCCCGTCAGTGATCATGTCGATCGCGGCGCTGGCATTGCTCGCCTGGTGGTTGCGTCCGCGCGCCGGCGTCGCCATCTGGGCGACGGTGGTGATGGCCGTCGACCCGTTCCAGATCTCGCACGGACGCGACGCTCGTATGTATGCAGAACTCGAGTTCATCGGCGTCGCCGTCGCTGCGCTGACCGGCGCGTGGCTGACGCGCCCTCGTGCCCGCCACGCCTTCCTCCTCGGCGTTCTCGTCTTCGCCGGTCTGCTCACCCACGTGTCGATGTTCCTTCTCGCGGCGGGACTCCTGACGGTGCCCGGACGGAGGCGGGATCGCGCCGCCTGGCAATGGCGCGGGGCCATCGCCGGTGGAGGCCTCGGATGGGCCCTGGTCTGGGGCACGCATTTCGTGGTCCAGGCCCAGGGTGGACACTCGTCATGGATCCCGAGCACCACCCCGGCCACGCTCGCCACTGCGGTCGCCCATCTCCTCACGCCCGATTCGCTTCTCGTCGTGCCTGCGGTGGCGGCGACCGTGGTCGGCGCCGTGCTGCTCGTGCGATCCGACGCCCGACTCGGCCGCGTGTGGCTGTGCTGCTTCGCGGTTCCGGTCACGATCGCCGCGATCGTCGGCCTCGCCGAGCCCGTCGTCCTCGATCGCACGTTCACACTGATGGCCTGGGCGCCCGTCGTCGCGTTGGCCTTCGTGCTCGACGCGATCTTCCGCCGCAACCGTGTCGTGGGCGCGCTGGCGCTGGCCGGCGTCGTTGCGGTCGCGCTGCCGTCCGCACTCACCATCGTCACGGAACACAAGGGACCGGACAGTCCATTGCGGGCGTTGCAAACACGGGTGCGCCCGGGTGACATCGTGGGGGTCCAGCCGGTCAGCAAGGCACCCGAGTTGCAATGGTCGCTCGGCGTGCAGACCCACTCTTCGACTCGCCAGGTCTCGGTGCCCGGTAGTCCTCGAGCCTTCGGGATCCGGATCGGGACGGGCGCGCCGACGGGCCGGGTCTGGTTGCTGAACTGGAACGCGCACCGCACTCCGGCAGATCTCGTCTCGGAGTGCGGGCCCGGCTGGGGTTCTGGTCGCGTGCGAATTCGTTGCCTGATTGCCGGCACGGGCACCACGACGGCCAGCGCACCATCGCGTGCATCGGATGCAACGAGTTTTGCTCAGCGATGAACCCGTGGTGGCCATGGGTTGGAACCCACATCAATACCCTGCCCGATACGAACCACTGACATCGGGAGATCGACATGCAACGCAGGACTTCACTCGGCACCGCGTCGGGCGCTCTGGCATTGACGGTTTTGGTCGGCGCATGCGGGAGTTCCTCGACCAAGAGCTCGGCCAGCGTGAAGCCCTCCACCACGACGGCACCGAAGGCGACTTCCACCTCGGCGCCGAAGGTCGACCCGAACGCGCCAGAAGTCGTGGCCCCCGGCGACATTCCCGACACCCAGGTCTTCGTGCCCTACACCACGGCCGGCTACACCGTCACCGTGCCCGAGGGATGGGCGCAGTCGATCACCGGTCCCACCACCACCTACAGCGACCACTACAACACGATTCGGATCGAAACCGCGAGCACGGCCGCAGCACCGACCGTCGCCACGGTGCAGTCAGGCGAGGTTCCGACCCTGCAACGCGCCGTCCCCAACTTCGAACTCAGCAAGGTCGAGTCAGTGAATCGCGCCGCCGGCGCCGCGGTCCTCGTCACCTACCGCGCCGGCTCGACGCCGGATCCAGTCACCAACAAGCGGGTGGCACTCGACGTTGAGCGATACGAGTTCTGGCGCAACGGCACGTCGGTGACGCTCATCCTCTCCGGGGCTCGAGGTTCGGACAACGTGGACCCGTGGAAAACCGTGACGAATTCGTTCGCGTGGGCCAAGTGAGCGCGCTCCTCGACGCGCACGACCTCTATCGCTTCTACCACGCAGGTGGTGAAGAGACGTTGGCGTTGCGGGGCGTATCGATCTCGGTCAACGCCGGCGAAGTCGTGGCCGTGACCGGTCCTTCGGGCTCGGGCAAGTCGACCCTGATGGCATGTCTCGCCGGCCTCGACGAGCCCGACGGCGGAATGGTGCGCATCGACGGCGAGGAGTTGTCGCGCCGTTCCGAAGCCGACCGTGCCGCGCTACGCGCCGAGAAGATCGGCATGCTCTTCCAGACCGCGAACCTGCTGGAGCACTTGACGGTGCAACAGAACGTGCAGCTCGCGCAACGACTCGCGAAACGGTCCGGCGCCGATGCCACGCGCACAGTGCTCGACGAGCTCGGGATCACCGAACGCGCGCGGGCCCACCCGTCGGAACTGTCCGGCGGGGAGTTGGCACGCGCCGGGCTCGCGGTGGCGCTCGCAAATCATCCACCGGTCCTCCTGGCCGACGAACCGACCGGCGAGCTGGACGGCACCAACGCCCAGCGCCTCGTCACGCTGCTCCGGGAACGAGCCCGCGCCGGCACGGCGGTGGTCGTCGTCACGCACAGCGATGACGTCGCCGCGGCGGCCGACCGAATCGTGAACCTCCACGACGGACAGGTGAGGACGTGAGCGACGCCGAACGCAAACGGCGCGCACCGAACTCCGGCGGAGCGGGGCCCGAGCGGCCCGGCCCGCAGGCCCAAGAGCGGGAAGATATGACCGAGGTAACTGATGTGCTGGTGCGGTGTCGTGATCTCGGTCGCAGCTATGGGTCGGGACGCGCTGCGACCATCGCGCTGCACCACGCGACCTGCGACATCCGGTCCGGGGAGCGGATCGCGCTCATGGGCCCGTCGGGCTCGGGAAAATCGACACTGCTCCACCTCATGGCCGGCCTCGAGGAACCCACGTCCGGAGCGGTGACGTGGCCCGCCCTCGGCCAACGCGCCGATCTCCGCCCCGGACCGGTGGCCCTGATCCTGCAGGGCCCGAGTCTGCTTCCGCCGCTCGACGTCACCGAGAACGTCGCCCTTCCCCTGATCCTCGGTGGCCTCGACGCGGATGAGGCGAGCGAGCGCGCCCAGCGCGCGCTCGCTCGCCTCGAACTCTCGGAGCTGGCCACGAAACTGCCGGAGGAACTTTCGGGAGGCCAGGCCCAGCGGGTTGCGATCGCTCGCGCGCTCGCGCAACAACCGCGCTTGCTGTTGGCCGATGAGCCCACCGGGCAACTCGACCACGCGACAGCCGCGCACGTCATCGAAGTGCTGCTCGACGCGGCCCACGAATCGGGCGCGGCGCTGGTAGTGAGCACACACGACCCAGAGGTTGCGCAGCGTTTGGACGAACGGTGGCGAGTCGCCGACGGACACCTCACCGTGACTCGATCGTCCACCACTACCCAGGAGGAACCGTGCTCGGCCTGATCTGGATCCGTGCACTGATCACCCGCCGGCCGGCGCGCATCGTTGCGACCGCCGCCGGCGTCGCCATTGCCGTGGCCCTCCTCGCGTCGATCGGCGCGTTCCTCGCCGGCTCGGAGACCACCATGACCCGCCGAGCGGTGCAGAACGTGGCGGTCGACTGGCAAGTGGAGGCCCAACCCGGGGCCGACGCCGCCGCGGTTGCTCGGTCGGTTCGCGCCACGGCAAGCGCATCCGCCACCATCGAGTTCGCGCAGACCACTGGGCTGCAGGCCACGGTCACCGGTGCGACCCAGACGACCGGGCCCGGTCTCGTGCTCGGGCTTCCCGATTCCTACCGCACCACCTTTCCCGGGGTCATCCGTGATCTCGTCGGCGCACACCGCGGAGTGCTGATTGCGCAGCAGACCGCGGCCAACCTCCACGTGGCGCCCGGTGATTCGATCACCGTCGGTCGTGCCGGACTCACGCCCGCCACGCTGCGTATCGACGGCGTTGTTGAACTGTTCACCGCGGACTCGTTGTTCCAGAAGGTCGGCGCGCCCATCGGCGCACAACCGCAGGCGCCACCGGACAACGTGCTGCTCGTCCCGACGACCACGTGGCATCGCATTTTCGATCCGCTCGCTGCGGTACGGGCTGATCAGATTCGAACTCAGATCCACGTCCGGCTCTCACACGCTCTCGCCGGTGACCCGGCCGCCGCGTACACGCAGGTCTCGGGCGCGGCGCGCAATCTTGAAGTGAAGTTGGCCGGCGGCGGACTCGTCGGCGACAACCTCGGTGCCACCCTCGGTGCGGCTCGCAAGGACGCGCTGTACGCCCAGGTCCTGTTTCTCTTTCTCGGACTCCCGGGCGCGGTCCTCGCGGGGCTGCTCACCGGCGCGGTCGCGAGCGCGGGTGCCGACCGACGTCGACGCGAACAGGCGCTCCTCCGGACGCGCGGCGCTACCACTCGGATGCTGGTGCGCCTGGCGCTGCTCGAAGCGTTGGTGGTGGGCGGACTCGGAGCTGCGGTCGGACTCGGCGCGGCCGCGGTCGTCGGCCGGTGGTCGTTCGGTACTGCTTCGTTTGGCGCGACGACCGCGACGGCGATCGTCTGGGGCGCCGGTGCGGCGGTCGCCGGGCTCGCCATCGCCGCGCTCTCGATCGCACTGCCGGCCGCGCGAGACGCGCAACGCCTGACCGTGGTCGGCGCTCGCCGCCAGGTGGGGCGCGCGGGCGCACCGCGATGGATGCGGGCGGGGCTGGACTTCATGATTCTCGGCGCGTCGGCGCTGGTCTTCTGGCTCACGAGCCGGAACGGCTACCAACTCGTACTGGCGCCCGAGGGCACCCCGGCCATCTCGGTGAGCTACTGGGCACTGGCCGGACCCGCATTGCTGTGGGTGGGCGCGGGCCTGCTCGCGTGGCGCGTCGCCTATCTTCTGCTCGGAACCGGGACCGCCCTGGCCCGAATTGCGGCCCGTCCGTTCTCCGGACGGCTCGCGAGCACCGTTGGCGCCACGATGAAACGGCAGCGCCGACTCCTCGCCACCTCGCTCGCGCTCGTTGCGTTGACAACGGCGTTCGCCGCCTCGACGGCAGTATTCAACAGCACCTATCGCGCCCAGGCCGAGGTCGACGCGCGGCTGACCAATGGCGCCGACGTGACCGTGACCCAAGCACCGGGCAGCACCGTCGGACCGGTCGGGGCGCAGCGCCTCCGCGCTGTGCCGGGCGTGCAGTCGGTAGAGCCGCTCCAACACCGCTTCGCCTACGTCGGTGCCGATCTTCAGGACCTCTACGGTGTGCGCCCCTCGACCGTCGTCGACGCAACGAAGCTCCAGAACGCGTACTTCGCAGGCGGAACCGCGCGGGCGCTCATCGCAAAACTCGCACAGCAACCGGACGGCGTGCTCGTGAGTGCGGAGACGGTGAAGGATTTCCAGCTCCGTCCCGGTGACACCCTGAAGCTGCGCCTGCAAGACGCGCGCACGAAGCAGCTCCTTACCGTGCCGTTCCGGTACATCGGAGTTGGGAAGGAGTTCCCCACTGCTCCACGCGACAGCTTCATGGTGGCGAACGCGAGCTACATCGCGCGCACGACCGGCAGCAACGCGGTCGGGAGCTTCCTCGTCACCACCAGCGGCGCATCACCGGCATCGGTCGCAACCGCTATCCGCACCAAGGTCGGCACCACCGCAACCGTCACCAACATCACCGACACCCGCAAGGTCGTCGGGACGAGCCTCACCGCCGTCGACCTCTCCGGGCTCACCCGCGTCGAGTTGGGCTTCGCGCTCGTGCTCGCCGCCGCCGCCACCGGATTGATGCTGGCCCTCGGATTTGCCGAGCGACGCCGGGCCTTTGCCATCACCACGGCCCTCGGCGCCACGCCCCGCCAACTCGGTGGGTTCGTGTGGAGCGAAGCCGTGTTCGTCACCGGCGGCGGTCTGCTGCTCGGCGCCCTCACCGGCTGGGCGCTCGCCGCCATGTTCGTGAAGGTCCTGACCGGAGTGTTCGATCCGGCTCCCGAAGTGTTGGCGGTGCCATGGGGATACCTCGGTGCGGTGGCCGCCGCAGCTGTGCTCGCGGTCGTGCTCGCCGCACTCGGGACGATCCGTCGTGCCGGTCGAGCGCCGGTCACGGTCTTGCGCGAGCTCTGACCGCGGCCCATCGCGACGCGCTCGAAGACGACCCGAGCCGGTTCCCGCGCCTGCGGACAGCAGCTGCGAGGATGCAGACGATGACTGACGAACCCTGGTCCGGTGATGCCACCTCCCTCGTCGACGCGTTCCGTGCCGGCGAACGCTCGCCCGCCGAAGAACTCGATGCCACCCTCGCGGCAATCGATCGATCACGTCTGAACGCGTTCACGTACCTCGATCCCGAGCGTGCGCAGACGGCAGCGAAACACGCGGACCTCTCGAAGCCATTCGGTGGGGTGCCCACCGGCATCAAGGAACTCGAGCCCGTCGAGGGCTGGCCGTTCACCGAGGCATCCGTCGTCCATCAAGGGCGGACCGCCGATCGGACCTCACATCACGTCCAACGACTCGTCGAACGCGGCGGGATCGTGCCGGTGGGGTCGACGGCGGCGAGTGAGTTCGGGGGTCTGAACGTCAGCGTCTCGAAGCTGAACGGCATCACCCACAATCCGTGGCAGTACGGCCGCACCGTCGGTGGATCGTCGGCCGGTTCGGCGGCCGCGGTCTCGGGCGGTCTGGTCAGTCTCGCCACCGGTGGCGACGGCGGCGGTTCGATTCGCATCCCCGCGGGCTACACCGGGCTTCTCGGCATGAAAGGCACGTTCGGACGCATCCCGCGGAGTCCACACGCGTTCATGCGACCCAACACCGTGGTGGTCGGCAACGTCTCGCGTTCGGTGCGCGATGCCGCGCGGTACTTCGACGTGTGCGCCGGCGCGCACCGCGCCGATCCCACGTCACTCCCGACCGTCGGCGGGTGGGAAGCCGGCTTGGGCACCCACGAACTCGAGGGCCGCCGAGTTGCGATCGTCCCTGCGCTCGGCGGGGTGATCCTCGAGCCGGGTGTCGAAGAACGAGTCCGCCTTCACGCGGCTGATGTCCTGGCGGCGACCGGCATGGTGGTCGTGGACCGGAAGGTCGAGCCACCCAACCTGGCGCTCCAATGGATGATGGGCAACCTCGCGACCCTGGCCGCCGATCTCGGTGATCGGTGGCCGCGCTGCGCCGGTGAGCTCACCGACGAAGTCGAGTTCGGACTGCGGCTCTCGGAGTCCCTGTACAACTTGCACTCCGCAGCGGCCGCCGAAGAACTCCGCATCCAAGCGAACGAGACCATGGCCGATGCGTTCGCGGACGTTGACTTCATCATCGCCGCGACCAACCCCGGTCCCGCGTTCGCCGCCCATGCCGTGATGAGCAACGAACAGTCGCGCTTCGTCGAGTGGGCCAGTCACAGCGACGTCGCGAAGCTCGGCCTGCGCGCCGCCCTGTTCGCGACTCGGGTCGCGGGGGCACTGTCACCCAAGGCGCCGTCGAAGCTCATGACCTTCGGGAGCACGAAGTTCCCCGAGCTCGTGAACATGGGTGCACTCACGATCATCGCCAACATCTACGGCAACCCCGCGGTGTCGATTCCGGCCGGGCTCGTCGGCGGACTTCCCGTCGGCATGCAGGTCCTCGGACGCCATCACGAGGATGCCTTGCTGTTCGACGTCGCGCTCGCAGCCGAGCGGACGTGCCCATGGCCACTTGTTGCGCCCCGCGCCTGACGCGACCTTTCAGGGGTTGTCGAAGTGGAAGTTGTCCCAACCCAGCCCGTTGCTCGTCCACTGATACGGACCCACCAGCTGGTGCGTTGCGTTCTTGAACGTTGTGATGTTCGTCGCCGAAAGCGTGGTCGACACGACTGACACACCGTTGATGAAGGCGGTGAGGACATTCGCACTGGAGCTCGTCAAGGCCAGGGTGATCGACGCCGGCGCGGTTGCGATGCCGCCCGGGTACAGGTTCGTCACCGAGGCGAGCGCGGTCCAACTACTGTTGAACGACCACAGCTGGAGTGAGCCGTTCGACGCATTGGTCCACTCTGCGGTGAGGAACTGCGTTCCCGCCGCGTTGCGGTTGATCGTGAGGCCCATGTCGAACGTGGTCGCGCCGTTGCGAACGAGGGTAGCGACCCCGGATCCGTTCGCCGAACCACCGTCGATCACCAGCGACGTATTCGCACTCGTCGACCGCGCCGCGTTCGATTGAATCGTCCAGGCCCCTCCGGTCGGGTTCACCGCCCAGGTTTTCGCGCCGCCGTCGGTCACCGTGCCGTTGAGGCTGGTGCCATCCACCCCGTTGAAGTTCTCCCAGGCGACGACCGCAGGCGCATCGGTCGTGGCCGCGAAGTTGAACGCGCTGAGGCTGGCGCCGCTGACGCCTCCAGCCCCTGCGGCGCCAGCCGGGCTCCCGGGCAGCATCCCGAGCGACACGACCAGGGTCGCCAGGGTGGCGAGTCGAGTTGCGGAGGGCATGGGATTCCATCCGAGAGGTGGGAGGCATCGATCGATTCGGCACGACCGAGCCGCGATATCGACCACCTCGGGGACCACCTTGAAGCCGGACCGCCGACAATGGGGTCGAACAACCCATTCCGGACCGTGGATGACCGCGGGCGGACTCGGGGGCGCCAGAACCGCGATCGGCTCAGGGCGGCCACGGAACACCCCGAGGATCGAGGCACAGGTCGGGCACGTCGATCTCGGGGTGAGCGAGCAGGACCGCGTACACCTCGGTCAGCTGCTGGCCGACGTCGTCGGCGTCCATCATGGTCATCGACACCCCGGCCGCGCTCCAGCGGTCGAGCCCGGCGGTGATCAGCCCCATGTCGAAGCCGAGGCCGAAGTCCGTCCCGACCGTCGCACCCATCACGATGCGCTGGAACCGGCGTTCCGGATGTTCGACCCGCCACGATCGAATCGTGGCGTCCAGCGCGGCTTTCGACGCGGCGTAGGAACTGAGACCCCACCGGGTCTCGGTCACCGCTTCCGACGAGATGAAGGACACGAGACCGTCCGGTGCCAACGCCGCCAGTGCTGCGCCACAGACCAGGGTCGGACCGATCACATTCACCGCATAGTCGCGCTGCCACGCGTCCGGGTCGGCGTCTTCGAGGCGAGCCAAGGTTCCGGTCCCGGCTGCGTACACCATGAGGTCGATGCCGCCCATTGCTGCCACGGACTCGGCGACGAGCCGCGCGCAGTCTGCGGGGACGGTCACGTCGGCGGTGATCGCGCGACTACGAGGCGAGGCATTGCACAGCGCGGCGAGTTCTGCGGTGCGGCGCGCGGCCACACACACCTGGGCACCGGCCCGCGTTGCGTGCACCGCGATCGCGCGTCCGATGCCCGACGATCCGCCGACCACCAGGACGCGTGCATCGCGCAGGGTGGGCGCCTCCGTCATGCACCGCTCCGTATTCGATTGGTCCACCGTCGGGAGTTCACGACCAAGAAGCTACGGCGTGGTCGTGGTGGGTGGGACGGATACCGCCAGCTCCCGGCGCAACACCTTGCCCACCTCACTGCGAGGAAGTGAGTCGATCCAATGGAACGCAACCGGAACCTTGTACGCAACGAGGTGTTCACGACACAGGGCGGCGAGTTCATCGTCGGCGACGGCCCGACCGACAAGAAAGGCCACCGGCACCTCGCCGAGGCGCTCGTCGGCCATCCCCACCACCGCGACGTCATCGACGGCCGGCGCGAGCCGCAGCACTTCCTCCACCGCTTCCGGAAACACCTTGTTGCCACCGCGGTTGATCACGTCGCCGGCGCGGCCGTCGATCCAGACGAAACCGTCGGGGTCGACGTGCGCGAGATCGCCGGTGTCGACAAAACCGTCGGCGTCGAACCGCTCGTCGATCCCTGTGGCCGTGTTCGGCGGCCGCACGAGGAGGTGTCCGTCATCACTGATCCGGATCTCGACCCCCGGATGGGGACGACCGATCGCGCCGAGCTTCTCCGGATGCGCTTTGGCATCGGACGCGGTCCAGCCGATCACCTCGCCGAGCTCGGCCTGGCCGTATCCGTTCAACACCATGACCCCGAACCGGTCCACGAATCGCCGCGCCTGGAGCGGCGACAGCGGGGCCGTGATGGACCGCACGTAGCGCAACGGCGTGAGATCGGTCACCGCAGAATCGCTGAGCATGCTCATCGCGGCGGGCGGCAAGACCGTCGAGCGGATCTCGAATCGCGCCACCAACGCAGCGAAGGTTCCGGGGTCGAAGCCGTCCATGATCACCAGCGCCGCGCCGGCGCGCAGCCCGAACAACACGTTGTACAGACCTGCGTTCAAGGCCATCGACACCGGGATCAGGTTCGGTGACGGCGGCCGCGCCGAGCTTGGGGGTTTCGCGCCCCGCAGCGGACCGAGCACGCGGTCGAGGAGTTCGACGTACGCGCCGTGCGTGTGCTGGATGGGTTTGGGGCGTCCGGTGGTTCCCGAGGTCCACATCACGAACGCCACGCCGTCGGCGTAGGTCATCGGATCGTCGAGCGGCTGCGACGCGTTCGCGGTGATGAGCACCGCCGGTCTCGTCGCGGCGAGGATCTCGGCCCGTTCCGCATCCGGCAACCGTGGGTTGACCGGGACGTACACGCCGCCGGCCAGCCATACGCCGATCATCGTCGCCACGAGTTCCGGCCCGTTCGCCAACTGCACTGCGACCGCCTGACCCGGGCGGACCTCGAGCTGCTCGGCGATTGCGCGAGCACGCACGCGCGCGGAGCCGGCCGTCATCGATTCGTCGACCGTATGCACGAGGTCGGCGTCGTCGGGGAACGGATGCTCCACGAGCAGCGAGGCGAGGTTCACGGTTGCATCCGGCTCCATGACGCCGGCCGCGTCACCGCGATCATCCGGACCGGTTCATTGGGACCGCTTCATTCCGGCGGCAGCCAGTTCGCATCCCGCTTCTCGGCGAACGCGCTCGGGCCTTCGGTCTGGTCCGGGTGGCCCCACATGGAGACGAGGTGTCCGGCACCCACTCGACACGCATCGGTGAGGCCGTGTTCGAGCGCGGCCCAGAGCGCGCGCTTGGTGGCCGCCATCGCCGCTGGGGAGTTCTTGGCGATGGTCTCGCCCAGTTCCTGTGCCCGTTCACGCAGGCGTTCGGGTGGGTCCACCACCTCAGAGATCATCCCGAGTTCACGCGCGCGGGCCGCGGGCATGCGCTCGTACTTGCCCATGAACGCCATGCGCATCACCGCCTCGGCGGGCATCTTGCGCATGAGCCCGATCGCCTCGATCGCGACCACCTGGCCGACGGAGACATGCGGATCGAAAAACTGCGCGTCGGAGGCCGCGATCACGATGTCGGCGTCGGCGACCCAATGGAATCCCCCACCGGCACAGATGCCGTTCACCGCGGTGATGACCGGCTTCCACACCTGTTGATGCCACGCGGTGAAGTGGATGTCGAAGTTCTCGACGGACTCGCGATATCGCTCCATGCCCACGCCATCGTCCGCGAGTTCCGAAACGTCGACCCCAGTTTGGAACGCACGACCGTTACCGGTGTGCACGATGACCCGGACCTCGGGATCGGCGTCGAGTTCTTTCCACGCCACAGCAAACTCGTCGCGCATCGCTGCGTTCATGGCGTTCAACTGGTCCGGCCGGTTGTTGATCAACCATCCGACGGGACCGTGGCGCTCCACCACCAAGTGCTCGTAGCTACTCATCATCTCGCTCCTGCCCCTGCGGGTCGGGCCGCTCGGGCCCCGCTCCGTTCGTCGACCGGCTGCGAGCGCGTGCCGTCTCCCACTTCGCTCATCTCGGGACCTCTTCCCAAGGGTGGCTCGACCATTGATCGGGTTCGCGCGCTAAGCCAAGCACGCGCTCGGCGAGGACGTTCTTGTTGATCTCGGTGGTTCCACCCTCGATGGTGTTGGCGCGTGAACGCAACATGCCTTTGACCTCGAGTGGCATTCCCGTCGCGTACTCGAGGCCAGGTTCGGCACCCGCGGGTGGCACCCAGGCCGTCGCGTCCATCCCCAGCACGTCGGCGGCGAGCGCCTGGATGCGCTGGTTCAGACTCCCTTGGTGCACCTTGCCGATCGAGGCCGCCGCGCCCGGCGACGTTCCGGCTCGGCTCGCCGCCCGCACTCGGAGGTTGGTCCACTCCCGCACGCGTTCCTCGCAGTACAGACTCATCAGCCGTTGGCGGGTGACCGGTTCCGTAGCGCGACCCAGCTCGCCGGCTCGGCGCACGAGCTGGTCCATCCCGGCACCACCGATGCGATCGACGCCGCCGGACCCGGATCCCGACACCATCTGGCGTTCGCCCGCGAGCGTCGAGCCCGCCACTCGCCACCCGTCACCGATCGCGCCGATGCGTCGCTCGTCCGCAACCCTGACCCCGTCGAGAAACACCTCGTTGAAGTCGATCTCCCCACCGAGATGGCGCAGCGGCCGAACGTCGACGCCGGGCGCGTCGAGCGCCACGATGAAGTAGGTGAGACCTTGTCGCTTCGGGACCGACGCGTCCGTGCGCGCCAGACACACCGCGAACTCGCTGAAGTGCGCCCACGTGGTCCAGACCTTCTGACCGGTGATGATCCACTCGTCGCCGTCACGCCTCGCGCGCGTGGCGAGTGACGCCAGGTCCGATCCGGCCCCGGGCTCGGACAACAGCTGACACCAGCGCTCTTCGTTGCGAACGATCGGCGGCAGAAATCGGCGCCGCTGCTCCTCGGTGCCGTGGGCGAACATCGCCGGAGCCGCGGCGTTCAATCCCAGCGGATTCAAGCGGCCCAAGTTGTACGGCGCGAGGACCGACTCGGTGATGCGCGCTTGTTCAGGAGTGAGATCGAGTCCGAGGTACTCGACGGGCCACGTGGCCACGGCGAGGCCACTCTCGGCGAAGATCGGATACCAGGCCTCGTAGTCCGCGCGTGGGCGTACCCGCCGGAGCGCGGCGCCTCCGTCGAGCGCGGCCACGCGCCAGGGTTCGGGCACGTTGGCCTCGACCCAGCGTTCGGTCTCGCGTCGCAGCTGCGCATCCGTCGACGCGCGCGACACGTCCGGCATCAAAGTCGGCCCTCGGTCCGCAGGTCCTCCGGGACCCAGGACGGGTTTCGCCGTTCCTTGAACGCGGCGAAGCCCTCCACTGCCTCGGGGGACCGCACCCCCGCGGCCATACCGATCCGGTCCGGAAGGCCGTAGTACTGGTCGAAACTGCGTTTGACCATCGGCCACGCCTCGGGCGCGGACCCACAGGCCTGGCGCATGGTGTCCGTCGCGACATCAGCGAGGTCGTCATGCTTCGCGAGCCGTGACACGAGACCCCAGTCGAGGGCTTCCTCGGCAGTGACCGTGCGACCGGTCAACAGCATGTCGCGTGCTCGGGCCGGTCCGATCTGACGCGGCAGGATCTCCGCGTAGTTCAGGTCCGCAATGCCCCGCAGCAGTTCGGGGGCACGGAACGTCGCTTGATCGCTGGCGATCGACACGTCGCTCAACATCGCGATCATCAACCCGCCGGCCTGGCACAGTCCGTTGATCGCACAGACGATCGGCTTGAGGGCTTGGCGGATGGTCTCGAACGGTGTGACGTCCATCCCGAAGAGGCGCCCGGCGCCCCAGTCGTCACCCGAATCGTGGCTCATGTCGCCGCCGGGGATGAACACGTCGCCGGTGGCGGTGATGATCAGACCCACGAGATCCGGGTCCGCATCCACCCGATTGATGGCGTACCGGAGCGCGAAGTACATCGCGGCCGTGAGCGCGTTGCGTCGTTCCGGACGGTCGATCACACAGTGGGCGATCGAGCCGTGGCGTTCGAACCGGACGAACTTGGTGCCGAGCCAGTCGCCTTCGGGCGGCTGGGGGTCCGAATGCTCGGCGTCGCTCATACCAATCGACCGTAGAGGAAGTCGGCCACCGGCGTGGCGTCCGGGAACGAGCCGGTGACACCGGAGCTCATGTACCCGTGATCGGTGATCACCGTGACACCGTTCAACGCTTGCGCGGCGTCGCTGCAGAGGAAGACGAGGGCGCCGGCTTGCTCTTCCGGCGAGGAGGCCTCGATCCCGACCTCAGCGCGGTAGTCCGCGCCGAAGCTGAGCCACATGTCGGCATTGGCGCGCGCGAGCGGCGTGTCGGTGGGACCGGGGAGGATCGCGTTGATCCGGATACCCCGCTTCAGCATCGGCATCGCTTCGCGCGCGACGTAGGCGCAGATGGCTTCCTTGCTCCAGGTGTAGCTGGCCTTGAACTCGTGCGCCTCGATCCACGCAACGGCGGCGTCGAATCCATCGGTGTCCAGGTACTCCTTGAGTTCGTCGAGGTGCATCTCCCACGCGAGACCGGCGGCGGACGAGATCATGCCGATGGCCGAGCCGCGCGGCATCACGTCCGCGGCAATGGCGCGCTCGATGAAGTGCCGGTGCCCGATGAAGTTGATCTTCTCGATGCCGGGCGTGCCGTCGGCGACGCCGGCGCAGGACAACAAGGCGTGGATCGGACCACCCACTGCGGCGACCGCGGTCTCGATGCTCTCGCGATCGCGCAGGTCGAGCGGGAGACTCTTCACCCCATCGATCTCGATCGGTGCGTAGTCCAAGACCACGACGTCGGCGCCGAGGTCCCGGATCAAAACCGCAGCGGCCGCGCCCATGCCCGTGGCGCCACCGACGACCACGGCACGTTTGCCGTCGAAACGAAACGAATCGGGTGTCATGGATGCTCCTCGAAGAGTGGCGGGACGCGGAATGTATACGATCCCCGCTCGGTCCATTCCCGACGGCCCGCGAGGGGGTTCGACATGAGCAATACCACCGCCGATTCGGCGCCGACGGGCACTCCGAGCGCGATCACCGACGACGGCGTGGCGCGCCTGCGAGCGCGCATCGGCATCCCTCGTCCGCACACGCGCGGACCTCACTATCTCGTCCCGAACGAAGACGCGTTTCGCAACGTCGCGCACGCCTACGGCGACGACAACCCGCTGTGGTGCGACCCGGCCCACGCGGCCACCACCCGCTGGGAGGGCCCGATCGCGCCTCCACATCTCGCGGGCGGCGACTCACTCATCGGTGAGGACGAGGTCACCGGTTTCGATGCCGAGACCAAGCAACTCATGCGGGGCGATCCTCTGGGCGGGGTGCACGCGTTCTACTCCGGGTCGTTTCGAGAGTGGTGGAACCCGCTACGGCCCGGGACTCGCGTCACGCGTCGCAATGCATTGGTCGGCGTCCACGACAAGGTCGGAGAGTTCGCAGGGCGCGCCGTGCACGAATGGTCCGCCGAGGTCTTCGCCGCTGCGGGTGGACCGGTGCTCGCCGCGCAGTACCGACTCATGATCCGCGCTGATCGCGACCGCGCCGTCGAGCGGAAGCGCAACGATGCCATCGAGCTCCGCCCCTACACCGACGACGAACTCGCAACCATCGATGCCGCGCTCAGCGGCGAACGCGACCGTCGACGCGGGTCCGAGCCACGGTGGTTCGAGGATGTCGAAGAGGGTCAAGAACTCGATCCCATCGTCAAGGGACCGATGCGCGTCACGGACATGGTGTGCTGGCACGTGGGAATGGGCATGGGGCTGTACAACGTGGCGCCATTGCGGCTGGGCTTCGATCAGCGTCAACGCATGCCGCGTTTCTTCCGACCCGACGACCTCAACATCCCCGACGTCCAACAGCGGGTGCACTGGGATCCGGAGTGGGCGAAGCGCGCCGGCAACCCCGCGAGCTACGACTACGGCCGGATGCGCGAGACCTGGCTCATCCACCTCTGCACCGACTGGATGGGCGACGACGCTTGGTTGTGGAAGTTGGACTGCCAGTTTCGCACGTTCAACTACGTCGGTGACACCCACTGGATGCGCGGGCGGGTCACCCGCAAGTACCTCGCCGATGGTGACCGCCCGGCGGTCGATCTCGAACTCGCCGGCGTCAATCAGCGCGACGACACCACCACGCCCGGCCACGCCACGATCCTGCTGCCCTCGCATGAGCACGGACCGGTGCGCCTTCCCGACCCTCCGGGTGGCGCCACCACGTGCCAGGCGACGCTGGACGCGCTCGCCGCCCGCTTCGCGGCGGAGGGTTAGCCGCGTCGAGTTCTCGACCGGAGATCCTCAGCGCGGCTGGACGCGAACCGGCAGCGTCGCGAAACCGCGGATGGCCGCGGAATCGGTTCGGGCACTGCCGGGCAGGAGCTCGATGCTCGCAGTCCGCTCGGCGAGCGCGCGAAACAGCGTCGTGCCTTCGAGTCGAGCGAGGGGCGCACCGAGGCACAGGTGAATTCCCGAGCCGAACGCGAGATGCTCGGACGCGTCTCGGTCGATGAGAAACCGGTTCGGGTCATCGAAGGCTCGCTCATCTCGGTTGGCCGATCCGTAGAGAACCACGACCGTGAGACCGGCATCAGTACGGCGAAGGAAGAATCGGACCGGCGCATCGAAGCGCAACACTTCCTCCACGGTTCCGGCCGCCCGACCGTCGGGGTCGTCCACGAGGGACTCGAACTGATCGAGGTTCGATGCGAGCGCCGCGATGCCGTTGCCGATCAGGTGCACGGTCGTGTCGAGCCCGGCGATGATGATCGACGCCAGTGCGACGAACCTCTCATCGTCGTGCAGACCACCGTGGTCGCCACCGGCGAGGATCGCCGCGGCCATGCCATCGGGACGGACGGTCGCGAATCCTTCGCCGAGTGCCCAGTGGAGAAATCCGGCGAACTGCTCCGACGCATCGGCCGGTGGATCGGGCGCGCCCAACCGGAACGAAGCATCGGCCCAGGTGGTCGCGGCGTCGGGGAGATCGATGCCGAGCCATGCGCCCATCACCCGGAGCGGGAGCGGCCGAGCGATCTCCGCCATCACATCACCGCCGCCAACCGCGACGAACCGATCGACGAGTTCGGAGACCACGCCGGCGACGGCCTCGTCCAACTGCGCCACGGCACGTGGCGTACACCAGCGCTGGACCGCGCGGCGGACCCGAGTGTGCGCGGGCGGGTCGTTCTCGATGAAGGTTGCGCGCAGACCCGCGTCGGCCACCGGCACCCATTGCACGCCCAACCCGGAGAGATAGGTGTGGTGATGACGCAGCACCGTGCGGGCCACGTCGTGACGGGCGGCGAGAACCACTCCCCGCTCGGGCACGACGACGAAGTCTTCCGGCCGGTCGCGCAGCCGCGCGTAGAACGGATACGGATCGTCGAGATGCTCACGGAGAAATGGGTCGCACTCGGAGCTCACCGCCCGGACCTTAGAACGCAAGGGACGAGCGCATTGTCGCTGCGACCAGACACCAGCCAGACTGCGCCGATGAGACATCGTGTGGTCCTCAGCCTGGCCGCGCTCACCCTGGCCCTCGCTGCGTGCTCGTCCGGTTCGAGCCCGAAGTCGGCAGCGGCACCGTCGTCGACGTCGTCCCAACCTTCGTCGGTGACAAGCGCCGCGAACCCACCGGTTCCGGGTCCGGCAGCCGCGGTCACGAACGAGATCACCGGCGGGAAGGGCATCAACCTCGCCAGCGCGAGCACCGCACCGTCGGTCCCGAAGGGTTGGATC
The DNA here is from genome assembly GCA_025361725.1 of Acidimicrobiia bacterium. Classification (GTDB taxonomy): domain Bacteria; phylum Actinomycetota; class Acidimicrobiia; order IMCC26256; family JAENVU01; genus JAENVU01. The sequence continues at coordinate 29,231 of JANYJV010000095.1, forward strand.
GAATCTGAGTACGCGGTCGAAGGCACTGCGACGTCCTACTCGTCGGCCGGCCCACTCCCCACCGACGGGCGGTGGACGCTCACCGAAACCCCCGACGATCCTCGATCCGATATCACGACCCACGCGCCGTACCGGACGCGCATCGTGGTGCGGCGGCCAGCGAAGGCGAAGGACTTCAACGGCACCGTCGTCGTCGAATGGCTCAACGTGAGCGGCGGTCTGGACGCATCACCCGACTACTCCTACGCCAAGGACGAGATCCTGCGCAGCGGCACGGCGTGGGTCGGTGTGTCCGCGCAGTCGATCGGGATCGAGGGAGGCGCGGTCGCAGTGCCGATCAAGGTGGCCACAGACGCCGGCGCGGGCAAGGGACTGCGGGTGCTCGACCCGGCCCGGTACGCCGACCTGCACCACCCGGGGGACGCGTTCTCGTACGACATCTTCACGCAAGTGGCGCGGGCGCTGCGCGCGCCGGCGAAGACTGATCCCCTCGGTGGGCTTGCACCCCAACACGTCCTCGCGATCGGCGAGTCGCAGTCCGCGTTCGCACTCACCACCTACATCGACGGCGTGCAGCCGCTGACGCGAGAGTTCGACGGCTTCTTGGTCCACAGCCGTGGGGGCGCGGCCGCACCTCTCGGTTCGCCCGGTCGCGGTATCGACATCGCGGGCACGATCAGCGGGACGCCCACTCAGCTCCGCACCGATCTCACCGCGCCGATCCTGGTGCTCGAGACCGAGACGGATGTGCTCGGCATCCTCAACTACCAACCCGCGTCACAACCCGATGGGCCGCGCCTGCGGATCTGGGAGGTGGCCGGTACCGCGCACGCGGATCGCTACCTCGTCGGCACCATCGGCGAGCAGATCGGATGTCCGGCGCCGATCAACGCGGGGCCCGGTCATTTCGTGGTCGCCGCCGCACTTCACGCGCTGATCCGCTGGGTCGGCGACGGGGTGGCGCCGCCGCGCGCGCCGCGCCTCGAGATCAACGGAACTGCCTACGTCCGGGACGAGTTCGGCAACGTGAAGGGGGGCATTCGCACCCCGCTCGTCGACGTTCCGGTGGACACGCTGTCGGGAGCGTCCGGCGGCGGCTCGGTCGCGTGCCTCCTCTTCGGTTCTACCAAGCCGTTGACCGCGGTCCAGCTCACCGCGCGCTACCCGTCCCGCGCGAAATATTTGGCCGAGTACCGCGCCGCGGCCGACGAGGCGATCAAGGCCGGGTTCGTCCTCCCGGCCGACCGCGCCGAGCTGCTCGCTGACGCCGACCCATCCCGCATCCAGAAGTAGCCCCACTCCGACGCGAGCTCAGTCGACGCGGCGACGCAGCGGATGGTCGGGCGGGACCTCGATGAGGCGCAGTTCGAATCCGTCGGGGTCTTCGACCCAGCCCTCGATCAGTCCCCACGGCATCCGTTCGGCGGGCTTGCGAATAGTGACGCCGGCCGCGGCAAGTCGCTGCTCTTCCACGGTCACGTCCGCGACCTGGAGCCACAAACAGACGCCGGGTGCCACCCCGGTCCCACCTCCGGTCAGCTCGAGGAAACCACCGCCGAGGAAGAAGACAACACCGGTGGTCACCCCGGCGGCGCCGTACTCGCGATAGATCTCCAGCCCGATCGTGTCCTCGTAGAACTGCCGACTCGCGGCGAGGTCCCGTACCCGGACGATCGTTCGACTGCTCAGAATTTCCACCGCAGCAGTCTCGCGTGCTCCGTGCACGCATCGAGCCGACCGGCGCGCACTACTTGGCGGGGCGGAGCCCGGTCGTCGTCGGGAGGCTGACGTCGATCGCGCTGAAGTCAACACTGCCACCGAGACGTGACTCCGCGTACGCAACCGTCGACGCGACGAGTTGGAGTGTGAGCTTGGCGCCCACCGTCGCCGAGAAGACGATCATTTCGAGCGGCACCGTCAGCGTGTGTGATGCGCCGTCGAGCTCAACCTTCATGGGCGTGGTCTGGTTGCCGAGCACCAAGCCGGTGGTGGGGTCGACGAGCTGCGCGAACACCCGGGTGGGCTTCTCACCCGGTGACGCTGTCCCCTTGTAGGTGACCGTCAACTTCGGGGCACCGAGCACGCGCGCCGGCTTTGCGAAGTCGATCGAGACATCGAGATCGTTGGTGGCGCGCGCCGACGTGATCGCGTTCGCGATGCTGCCGAGCGCGGCGACCGGCGCGCCCGGCGCCGGCGGAGAGGCGTCCGAGACGAACCGGTCGCCGATCTGGTCCACGGTCGAGAACCCGGGCCCGAGCTTCACCGCGGTGTCGTTCTTCACGTAGCGAGCGAGCCACTCGATGGCGGCGCGGCCGTTGTAGGTCTTGTCGCTCGCCTTGGTGAGGCACACGCCGTGCCCACCGCAGAACCAGATCATCGCGGTCGGCACGCCCTGAGCCTTGAGGACCTCGTAGTTGGTGACCGCTTCGTCGAGGGTGAACAGCGTGTCGACGATGCCCTGGATGAAGAGCGTCGGATCGTGATGCGCGCGACCGCGTCTCCGGGACCACGAGACTTGAACCACGCCGCGTCCTCCGCGCTGATCGCGCCGATCGCGTGACCGCTGTCGTACGCGCTCGTGATGTCCGGGTCCAGCTTGAAGTTCTTGGCGAATCCGTAGAGCTGATCGCCCCATCCCTGCTTGAAAGTGTCCGCCTTGTAGAGACTCGTCGAGAGTGAATGCCACGCGATGGTCGGAACAATCGCGTCGACCCGCCAGTCCTGACTCGCGAGGACGATCTGGACGTCGCCGCGTAGGAACCGCCGACCATTCCCATGCGGGGATCGCCGGGCGCGTCGAGTTGCACACCGGTCTGGCGTGCGACCCAGTCGACGAGCACCTGCGTGTCCTTGCCCTCGTGGTCCGGGTCGTCGGTGGAGACGACCCCACCGGACTTGCCGAACCCACGCGGGTCCCAGGTGAGCACGTTGTAGCCCTCGGCCCCGAGGTTCGCGATGTTGAGATCGCCAAAGATTCCGTCGCTCTCGACGCCGTGTTGACGTCACCCGGCTGACTCCACCCCGGGCCTTTCAAAACCGTGGGTATGGGCTTGGTGTTCGTGGCGGACGGGTTGGGGAACCAGTGGGCGCGAATGATCGTGCCGTCGAACGACGTGATGTCGGTCTCCGCGGGCTTGGCCGCATCCGCCGCCGCAGCCTTCGGCGCCGCACCTCGTGCCGTCGTGCAGCCGGGCCGGACGAACTTCGCGGGAGTGCCGGCCGCGGCGCGGGTCGTCGACGACGCTGCGTCGGTGTTCGACCCCGTCGAACCCGAACACGCTTCGACCACCCCGACGACCAACACCAGGAGCACGAGCGCGGAAAGGACGTCGATTCAATCGCATGCCCGGACCCCAATAGCGACGCGGCCCATCCCGGACGGCTCGGATCCTCACACCCGCGCTTGTCGTTCGCGCCAGCTCAGAGACGGTTCAAACGACAAACGCGGCGGTGGCCAACTCGGTTACTCGGTGCCGTCGACGCAGACCGTCGTCTTCGTGCCGATGCTTGCCGCGGGGATGATGTTGTAACTGCCGTCGTCACACGTGACGGTCGAGCTGAGGTGGGAGAACACACCTTCCGGGCTCTCGTAGCCGGGCACGACCCAGACGTGGACGAGGTAGCCGGTTTGCTTCAACAGGCTGCCCTTGATCGCGTCGCACTCGGCCTTCGTGGTGGAGTGGTCGGCGCCGAGGGGCGTGTCGATCCCGTTCGCGCCCTGGACGATGCAGATGTCCTTGTGGACGTGCCACGTGTCGTTCGGTCCCGCGAATCCGATCCCGTCTTGCATGCCCCGTGAATAGAAGAGGCCGGACACGTGCGAGTCCGGATGCGTGCCGTCGTAGATCCACGCGATCGGCTTGCGAATGTCGTCGTCGCTCATCACACCGTCGGCGTCACCGCCCGCGTTCGCGTAGTTGATGTAGTGGGCACCGAGCCCCGGGGCGAAGGGCCCGGCACGGTGGAGGCCAGCCATCTCGGCGTCGGCGACGGTCGGGTACCGCAGCGCAACTTCGCGTGCCAACACCAGTTGCCTCGCCAACTCGGCACGATCCGACTTCGAGATCGCTTGCGGGAACGCCTGGCCGTGCTCCATGCCGTTCTTGAGCTTCGAAAAACCGCGATCGTCGACAGCCTCAGTACGGCCCGAGCCCATGGCCGCCATTTCGGCCGCGGTCATGCCGTCGGCGTGGGCCTTTGACGAGGTCTTCTTCGTTGCACTCCCGCCGGCCGAGTCCGCCTGCTTCGTGTCCGATGAACACGCTGCCGCGCTCACCACAAGTACCGCAACCGTGAGGATCCAGATCCGTCGACCCATCACAACTCTCCCCCAGAAGTTCCGAGCGACCGAGCACCTGCGCCGCACCCTCAGAGGGTAGGCGGGTCCTCGGCGGCGCGAGAACTCTTCGACCGCGCGCTACGTGCCGGTCCACTCCGGCGGTCGCTTCTCGGCAAAGGCCTTGGGGCCTTCTCTCGCGTCGTTGGACGTGAACACCTTGCCGGTGTGCGCGCCCTGGATCGCCCAAAACTCGGCCTCAGTCGCTCCGAGCGTGGACTTGATCAGCTGCTTCGACGCCGCCACCGCGAGCGGGGCGTTCTGCGCGATGCGAGTCGCCAGTTCCATGGCGACGTCGACGGTGCTGCCCTTGTCTGCCAGCCGTGCGATGAGACCGAACTCGAATCCGTCCTCCGCCGTGATCGGGTCACCGGTAATGGCCATCTCCATGGCCTTGCCGTACCCAACGCGGCTCGGCAGCCGCAGTAAGCCGCCACCGGCGGCGAAGAGGCCGACCCCTACCTCCGGAATCCCCAGCCGCGCGCCGCGCGCCGCCACCAAAAGGTCACAGCTCAGCGCGAGTTCCAAACCGCCCGCGAGCGCGAAGCCCTCGATCGCGCCGATGAGCGGTTTCTCGGCGCCGTTCTGTACGAACGTCATCATCGGCCCGATGTCCTCGCCGCGCGAGAACGCCTTGAGATCCATCCCGGCACTGAAGCCGCGGCCGGCTCCGGTGAGCACCCCCGCGGTGAGACCGCTGTCCTCGTTCAGCTGCTCGACCGCGTCCCACAGTCCGCGCGCCAAGTCGCCGTTGATCGCGTTCATCGCCTCGGGCCGGTTCAAGGTGATCAGCAACACGCGCCCGCGCTGCTCGACGAGCACGGCTTCCGAGTCGGCACTCACATCCGCGTCTGTCATTTGGGGGGCATCCGGATCCCGCCGTCGACGCGGATCACTTCCGCGTTCATGTACGGGTTGGTGATGCACTCCATCACCATCGACGCCAACTCCTCGGGCCAGCCGAGGCGCTTCGGGAACAGCACCGACTGGCCGAGGTGATTCTTGAATCCCTCCGACGCTTCGCCGGTGCCGTAGATCGGCGTGTCGATCAGCCCGGGCGCGATCGTGTTGACCCGAATGCCCACGGCCGAGAGGTCACGCGCGATCGGCAACGTCATACCGACGATGCCACCCTTGGACGCAGAGTACGCGGCCTGGCCGATCTGTCCGTCGAACGCGGCGGCGGACGCCATGTTGACGATTGCACCGCGCTGACCGTCGCCGTCCACCGGATCGGTCTTCGCCATCGCCGCAGCCGAGAGCCGAAGCATGTTGAAGGAGCCGAGCAGGTTCACCTTGATGACGAACTCGAACTGCGATTGGGGCATCGGGTCGTTGTTGCGGTCCACCGTGCGGCCCGCGCTGCCGAGTCCGGCCGAGTTCACGAGTGCCCGGAGCGGTCCCATCTCCGACGCCGCCGCAACCGCAGCCGCGCCATCGTCTTCGCTCGAAACGTCACAGTGCACGAAGAGGCCACCGAGCTCTTTCGCGAGCGCGGCACCACCTTCGTCATTCAGGTCTGCGATCACGACGCGCGCGCCGAGCGCGGCAAGCCCGCGCGCCGACGCTTCACCGATCCCCGACGCGCCGCCGGTGACAACCGCCGACGCGTCCTTCAACTCCAACCGCGCCATCAGGATTCGATCCGCTCGATGATGGTGGCATTGGCCATTCCGCCGCCTTCGCACATGACTTGCATGCCGTAGCGGCCGCCAGTGCGCTCGAGTTCGTTGAGCAACGTGGCCATGAGCTTCGTGCCCGAGCCGCCGAGCGGGTGACCCAGCGCGATCGCGCCACCGTTCACGTTGACCTTCGCCATGTCCGCACCGGTCTCCTTCTGCCACGCCAGCACCACCGATGCGAACGCCTCGTTCACTTCGAAGACGTCGATGTCGTCGATGCTGAGACCGCTCTTCTCGAGGATCTTCTTGGTGACCGGGATCGGACCCTTGAGCATGGTGACCGGGTCCGTGCCTGCCACCGCAAACGAGTGGAACCGCGCGCGCGGCTTGAGTCCGAGCGCCGCGGCCTTCTCGGAACTCATAATCAGCACTGCCGATGCACCGTCACAGATCTGCGACGAGTTGCCCGCGGTGATCGTCCCGTCTTCCTTGAACGCCGGCTTCAGGGTCGCCAACTTCTCCGCAGTCGAGCCTTCGCGGATGCCTTCGTCCGTGGTGTGCATCACCGGGCCCTCGCCGAGGTCCACCTCGATCGGGATGATCTCGTTCTCGAACCGACCCTCGCTCGTGGCCACGAACGCGCGGCGCTGGCTCTCGGCACCGAACGCGTCCATGTCCGCACGGGTGATGCCGTACTCGTCGGCGATCATGTTGGCGCCGATGCCCTGCGGCGGCAGGCCGGTCTCGGCGTAGCGGTCCAACTGCGCCTGCGGGAATGGGAACCCGAGGCCCTTGACCACCGAGGCGCCCATGGGCGTACGGGTCATGACCTCGACGCCCGCCGCGACCACGCAGTCGTACGCGCCGGCCATCACGCCCTGTGCACCGAAGTGCATCGCCTGTTGGCTCGAACCGCACTGACGATCCACCGTGGTGGCCGGCACGGACTCGGGCCAACCCGCGGCGAGCACCGCGTTGCGGCCGATGTTGAGCGACTGCTCCCCGACCTGCATGACACAGCCCATGATCACGTCGTCGACCTCGGTGGGGTCCAAGTGGTTGCGTTCGGCGATGGCCTTCAGCACCTCCGCCGCGAGCGCGGCCGGGTGCCAGTCCTTGAGCTTGCCGTTGCGCTTGCCTCCGGGCGTACGTACGGCGTCGACGATCACGGCATCGGTCATGTGAGTTCTCCTGAACTTCAAGTTTTTTTTGGGGGGGTTATCGGTGGGACAGACGTGCTGGTTGGGATGGTGCCATCACACGATTGCGGGCTCGTGCCCACTCGCGCGACGCAGGTTCGATTGGAGTTGTTGCAACACCGCAGTGAGCGCCTGACGTTCCGCTCGGCTGATACCGGTGCGCAACTCGGTGCGGAGGGTCTCGTCGATCGCGGTGACGCGGCCGACGAGATCCTTGCCGGACCGCGTGACCTGAATCTGCCACACCCGCCGGTCATCCGCATCCGGATGCCGGTCGACGAGGCCGCGAGCCTGCAAACGATCGATCGTCGAACCGGTGGCGGCCCGACCCTGGCCGAGGTGATCAGCGATCTTGGTCTGGGTGACGGGACCGAAATCAGCGACGTAGACGAGGATGATCGCCTGGGTCAGGTTGAGATCGAGCTCGGCGAACCGATGGTCGTAGGCGTCACGGACGAGCCGAGCCGTGGCCATCAGCGTGGCCTCCACCCGGGTCCACGGCGGACCGTCGAGCTCGTGGGGCGCGGCCGGCTGCACCGTCATGGGCGCACGCTCTGTATGTCGGCCGACTGCATGGCTACATACAGTATGGCGTCCTACGTAACTACGCAAACGCCCCTGCCGGCGTTTCGGCCGTCGTCTGTATCACGCGTGATACAATGCGTGGATGACCGAGGTTTCGATCCGCGATCTGCGCAACCACGGTGGTGACATCGTCGACCGGGTGCAGTCGGGGGAACGGGTGACGATCACCCGATCGGGAACCCCCGTTGCCGAACTCCGGCCGCTCGCGCCGAGAGGTTTGACCGCAGAGACGCTGCTCGAGCGGTGGCGCCACCTTCCGCCCGTCGATCCCGCCCGGTTCCGTGCGGATGTCGACGAGCTGATCGATCCCGTGCTGTGAGCGGCACCGGGATCCTGGACACGAACGCTGTGATTCTCCTGCCGCGCCTGACCGATGCGACAACGCTTCCGGACGAACCGACGATCACGGCGATCACCCTCGCGGAGCTCTCGGTCGGACCACTCGTGGCGACCACCGCGGCCGAGCGCGCCGCTCGCCAGGCGCATCTCCAACAAGCCGAGGCCGACTTCGATCCGCTTCCGTTCGATGCCGCTGCGGCGCGCGCATTCGGTGGAGTCGCGGCGGACCTGCGCGCGGCAGGTCGGAAGTCGACCGCTCGCGCCTACGACGCGCTGATCGCCGCGGTCGCGATTTCGGTCGACCTCCCACTCCACACGACGAACCCCGACGACTTCATCGGGATCCGCGGGCTACGCGTCGTCACGGTTGCCCAGCCCGGCTGAGCGCCGCGCCCAAGCGACGCCGAGTCAGGTCCGGGGGTTCACGCGCCGACGAGACCGTGCTCGAAGGCGTAGGCGGTCGCAGCTGATCGGGACGACACGCCGATCTTGGTGAAGATGTTCGACAGGTGGCGCGCGACCGTGCGTTCGCTCACGAACAGAGCGGCCGCGATGTCCTTGTTCGAGCGGCCGGCGGCTACGAGGCGCAGCACTTCCATTTCCCGCTCCGTGACACCGTCGGGGATCAGCTCGGGAGTTGGTAGCTGTCCCGGTCTGCGTCGCGCGGTTGGCGCAGTGTCCGGAACGGGCTCAGTGGCGCGTCGACGAGAAGCGTGCGATCCCAACCAAGCGTGAGTTCGTGCAATCGGTTGCGCCACTCGATCATCGTGGAGTCCGTATGTTGCGCGGTTTCGAACCCAGCCCATACGTCCCAGCTCGGAAGAACCCAGAGGAGAATCGCTTCGCGATCGTCGCCCATCGCCGTCACCCATGCGCCCGCGAGCGTCCACCCGAACCGCTCCATAACTGCCACTGCTTCGGTGCGGATCACCTCCAGGAAATTCCACGCGGTGCCGCTCGGCACGCGCACGACCTCGTGCGCGTAGACCTCGCCGGTCACCCCGTCGGCGTTCAGCTCGGTGATCGTGCGCGTCCACGGCGCCGGGACCAGGATGCGGTCGACGCCGCCACGCCGGAAGGTCGCGGCCTTCGCCCACCACTCGGCCAGCGCCGGATCTTGCAGCGTCGGATGGTTGAACTCGGTACGGAACGATTTCGCGAGGCCTTCGAACCCGTCGTGCTCCCAAAGGTTCACGACCTCGGGCCAACGCCCGGTGCTGCCCACCGTTCCCCAGACGCCGTAACACAACTGGTTGCGTTCGCGTTGGCCGATCGGCGACCAGTTCGCCGTCATGTGGTGCATGTAGTTGGCGCGGTTGTGCCCG